>NZ_VFML01000001.1:5780000-6080000 GCF_006715045.1 Amycolatopsis cihanbeyliensis
CTGCCCGACCGCCGCCCGGTCGTCCGGGACCGCGCACAGCGAGAAGGTGCAGACCACGGTGTCGAAGGAGTCGTCGGGGAACTCCAGCTCCTGAGCGTCCCCGAGACGCAGGTCCGTGCCCTGGCGCCTCGACTCCGCGCGCCGGCGCGCCTGCTCCAGCATGGCCGGGCTGAAGTCGATGCCGGTCAGCCGCACGTCGTCGGGGTAGCGGTGCAGGTTCAGGCCGGTTCCCACGGCCACCTCCAGCACCTCGCCGCGCGCCTGGTCGCAGATCCACTGCCTGGTGTCGCCGAAGAAGCGCCGGTCGGCGAAGTCCATCTGCCGGTCGTAGGAGCGCGAGTGCCGGTCCCAGTACCGGCGCAGCTTTTCCTGCCTCGAGACACCGGACATGGCAACCATCCTCTCGCTCGCTCGGGCAACCGGGACGGTGAGCCTTTCGCACCGCGGCGCCACTGGCAACCTACCCGTCCACGGCCTCGGTGAGCCGTCGCCCGGCCGCGCGAAGGTAGTTCAGCACCTCGTCGTGCGCGCCGCCGTCGTCCGGAACCTCGGCGGGGCCGTCGATGGTGAACCCGACGCCGAGGCCGAGCACGCCGGCCAGTTGCCAGAAGAGCTCGGCGAGCGAGTCGGCACCGAGCCGGAACCGGCACTCGTGCTCGCCGAGTGGTTCGACCTTGCGGGGTAGCGGCGCGTAGAGCGCGGCGGAGACCTCGCCGGCCGGTGCCCGCACGGTCACCACCGCCGCGTATCGATACGGCGCGGCGGCGATGGACTCCGCGACATAGCTGCCCGCGTCCCCGGCGGGCAGTGGGCGTGGCTCGAACCGCCGCCCGGTCGGCACCGGGGCGGTGAGCCGGTCCACCCGGAAGGTGCGCCAGCCCTCCCGGCCGCGGTCGAAGGCGACCAGGTACCAGCGGCCGTACACGGTCACCAGGTTGTGCGGCTCGGCCCGGCGTGCGGTGACCTCCTCGTCGCGGGCGCGGTAGTCGAAGGAGAGCAGTTCGCGATCACGGCAGGCCGCCGCCAGTACGGTCAGGATCGCCGGGTCCACCCGCGGCCCGGCGCGCGGCGGCAGCGCGACCGTGGCATCCCCGAGGGTGGTGACCCGCTGGCGCAGCCTGCTCGGCAGCACCTGTTCCAGTTTGGCCAGCGCCCTTACCGAGGACTCCTCGATCCCGGTCACCCCGCTCGTCGCGGTGCGCAGGCCGACCGCGACGGCCACCGCTTCCTCGTCGTCCAGCAGCAGCGGGGGCAGGTTCTTGCCGGAGGCCAGCCGGTAGCCACCGGCGGTACCGGTGGTGCCCTCGACCGGGTAGCCGAGCTCGCGCAGCCGCTCGATATCGCGCCGCACGGTGCGCCCGGCGACGCCGAGCCGTTCGGCCAGTTCGGCGCCCGACCACTCGCGCCTGCCTTGCAGCAGGGACAGCAGGCGCAGCATCCGGGCGGGCATGTTGGTCGTCACAGCTCCAGCCTCCCATGTGCTTGAGGACAACCTAAGTCCTAAAGCGTTCGTACTGTCGGTCCGGTCAGCACACCGAAAGAAGGGAACGAGGACATGAGCGAGGTCAGCACGGCGACCGTCGACGTCGGTGAGTTGACCGGACCGGTGCGCGGCCCGGTGTCGGTGCCGGGGGACGAAGGGTACGACGCGGGTCGTTCCGCCTTCCAGACCGCCGCCTGGCACCGGCCGGACGTGGTGGTGAGTGCCACCGGCCCCGCCGACGTGCGGGCCGCGGTGGCCTTCGCCGCGAGTCGCGGGCTTCCGGTGGCCGTGCAGGCCACCGGGCACGGAATGCCGCCGGCCGCGCGGGGTGGGCTGCTGGTCGACACCAGCCGGATGACCGGGGTCCGGGTCGATCCGGAGACGGGCTCCGCATGGCTGGCCGCCGGGGTGCGGTGGGATCAGGTGATCCACGAGGCCGCCCCGTACGGCCTGGCGCCGTTGTCCGGCAGCGCGGGGCATGTCGGCGCGGTTTCCTACACCCTCGGCGGCGGTGTCGGCCTGCTGAGCAGGCGATACGGCTACGCGGCCGATCACGTGCGGGCCGTCGAGGTGGTCACCCCGGACGCGCGGACGCGCAGGGTCACCGCGGAGTCCGAGCCGGACCTGTTCTGGGCGTTGCGTGGTGGGCGGAGCAACTTCGGCGTGGTCACCGGAATCGAGATCGACCTGCTGCCGGTCGCCCGGCTCTACGGGGGCGGGCTGTACTTCGCCGCCCACCTGATCCCCGAGGTGTTGGCCGCATGGCGGGAGCTGACCGCGACGGCGCCGGAGGAACTGGGCTCCTCGGTGGCGATGATCCCGTTCCCCGATCTGGACGCGGTACCCGCGGCGCTGCGTGGCCGGCTGCTCGCGCATGTCCGGGTCGCCTTCCTCGGCACGGCGGCGCGGGCCGAGCGGTTGCTCGCGCCGCTGCGCGCGATCGGCCCCGAACCGGCCGGTGGCCTGCGGGACATGCCGTACCGGGATTCCGGCTCCATCCACAGTGAACCGCCGGTCCCGATGCCGTACCACGCCAGCCATGCCCTGCTGCCGGAACTGGACGACGCCGCGCTCGACGCGGTGCTCGAGGTCGCCGGTCCGGACGCGCCGCGGCCACAGATCGCCGAGCTGCGGCACCTCGGCGGTGCCATGGCTCGCCCGCCCGCGGTTCCGAACGCGGTCGGGCACCGGAACGCGCGCTACGTCGCGAGCATGCTGTCCGCCGTGGACTCCTCGGGGCTGGAGGCCGTGCGCCCGCTCCACCGGCGTTTCCGTGCCGCGCTTGAGCCGCGCGGCCTCGGTAGCTGCCTGAACTTCCTCTACGGTGAGCGGGCCGGGGTCGAGCAGGTGCGCACGGCCTACGAACCGCGGGACTACCGGCGGCTGGCCGAGCTCAAGGCCAGGTACGACCCGGACAACCTGTTCCGGCTCAACCACAACATCCCGCCCGCCTGAAGATGCTCGGCCGCTCACCGTTGCCGCGGCGGTTCCGCCCGCCGCGGCGCGGAGTCCTCCGGCTTGCCGGTGAGCTCGATGCCGCGGTCACCGGGGAGGCCACGCGGGGAGATGGCCTGCGTCGGGCAGCAGCGGGCCGCCGCGGCCGCGGCCTGGTAGTCCCGCTCCGCCAGCCTGCGCCGGTAACGCAGCCGCCCGTCGGGGCCCAGCTCGAACAGCTCGGGCGCCTCGGCCTGGCAGATGGCATACAGCTCGCAGCGGTCGTTGTCCACGCTGATCCGTGGACCACTGCGGAAACGTTCGAAGCTCATACCCGCTCCTCGACAATCCCGAATCGTGACTCGTACGGACAGCGCCGGAACGCCCCTGCCCTGGTGCCCGCCCGCGCGACGGACACCAGGGCAGGGGAGAGGCTGTCAGCAGGAGCGCCCACTGTTGATGCATCGCACGGCGAAGTTCATGAGCCGCCGCGGCATGACGTTGATGAAGGCAGCGTGGTCGGTCTTGGGGTTGTGTGCCTGCTCGGGGAAGGAGTCGAGGGCGAAGCCCTGTACCTCGTTCGGCGTGTCGTACACCAGGGTGTAGCGCAGCTGTGGCACCGCTCTGGTGCCGCGCGGGCACTCGCCGTCCCGCTCGACGAACCGGAGGTGGTCCCGATGGTTGTCGCTGTCGGTGTTCTCGCCGTCCCAGCAACTCGGGAAGTCCAGGATACGCATCAGTTGACTGCCTTCCGGGCAGATCGGGTACTGGGTCGTCCGCCGGTCCTCGAAGCCGGTGCAGGTCCACCGCGCGTTCACGTTGTCGTCGCCGTTGGTGACCGCCTTGGCGTCCCCGGTGACGCCCCGGAGGAAACGGGGCATGGGTGAGACCCTGTCCTCCGCGTTGCCGCGGAACTCCACGGTGACCTCGGCGGGGGTCAGGACCTTGCCCACGTTGCCGTCCACCGCGCCGCCCGGCTCGTTCCGGTCGGCGCCTTGCAGCCCGAGCTCGCGCACCACCGGCCAGTAGTAGGTGGAGCGATCGCCGAACCGGCAGGTGGTGTCGCCGACGGAAAGGCTACGGTTGTCGGACTTCTCGGTGGTGGTGAGGTTTCCGACATAGTCGTGCACGTGCTGCGCGCCGTTGAAGACACCGGGGCTGATCACGACGTTGGCCGAGTTCAGGTGCTGTTCCTCGTTGCGGCCGCACTGGGTGACGAACGTACCGGGGGATGCCTGGAGCTCGAGGTCCTCGGCGTTGGGCTCGACATCCTGGATGTCGACGTAGAAGTCTTCCGAGGGCGGCGCGAGTGGATCCTCGCCTGGCTCCCGGTCGTCTCGGTCTCGATCACGGTCCCGGTCGGATCGGTCGTTACCCCGGTCGGATCCACCGCCGGTCGGGTAGAAGCCGCCGTGTGCCGATGCGGTGGCCACGCCGATCGCGGCGCCGGCCGCCATCACCCCGGCGACCATGCCGGCGAGCAGCCGTTTGCGTTTGCGGCTTGGAGTCTTGTGCAGTGCCATGACTGCCTCCTGATCGGGTATCTCGTCAACGTGGCCGCGCAGGCGTCGGTACGACGGAACCATCATGGAACGCGCGCGTTCCTACCGTGGATATATCAGTCCACAGTAGAATTGGATAATGCCGTCGCCGGGGGAAGCGACGCTGCGGGGCCTTCACTCTTATATACGACGCGCGCCAGGTCACGGTTCAATGAACTCCGCCGGATATCGCCGAACCCCGTTCCCGTGCCGAAGAAACCGCCCGCGCCACCGGGGCAGTGGCGCGGGCGGTTACCTGGCGATGGACAGTCAGTAGCTGTAGCCGCCGTCCTCGGCGGACTCGGAACCCGATCCGGACTCCTCGGATCCGGACTCCTCCACCGGAGGTGCCTCCGACTTGCACCCTTCCGGCATCATGGCGTACCACTTGCCGCCGACGCCGTGGCCGTTCGCCTGACCGGGCTCGGTGTCCTCGGCGTAGCGGTACACCGGCCAGCCGCCGATGGTGACCTGCTCGGAGCCGTCCGCGCGTTCGACGGTGCTGACCAGGTTCTCGTCGACACCCCGCACATCCACCGTGCCCTCGGCGATCACCGGCGGCCAGTTCTGCGCGCACTCGCCCTCGCAGTTGGATTTGGAGGGTTCCTTCGTGTCGTCGGTGAACAGGTAGAGGGAGAAGCCCTCCGCGTCGGTGACGATCCTGCCCACGCCTTCCGCCTCGTCGGCGATCAGCGTGGTGCCGGCGGCGCCGTCCTGCTGGGCGGCGCCTGCCTTGCCGCCGGTCGGGTTCACCGCGTACCAGGCGCCGCCGACGCCCTGGCCCGAGCTTTCCCCCGGACCGCCGTCCTCGGCGTAGCGGTACACCGGCCAGCCGCCGATGGTGACCTGCTCCGAACCGTCCGTGCGCCGCACGCTGCCGACCAGGTTCGCGTCCACGCCCTGCACGTCCACCTGCCCGTCGGCGACCACCGGTGGCCAGGTCTGCGCGCAGCTACCCGCGCAGTTCGAGACGGGAGGTTTCGCGGTGTCCTTGTCGAAGCGATACAGCGTGAAGCCGTCCTGATCGGTGACCGCCTCGCCGACGCCGTCGACCTCGGTGGCGCTGAGCGTGACCTGCCCCGCCGGGGCGCCACCACCGGCGCCGGCGGCCTGGGAGGTGTCGGCCACCGGCGCCGGGTCGTCGTTCGACGCCCCGCCGCCGGACTCGCCGAGCCCCGCGCACCCACTGAGCGCGAGCAGGCCGGCCGCGGCCGAGGCGAGCGGCACGACGATACGCTTGTGGAACATGGACTTTCTCCTCGTTTTCGTAGGGAGGCCGGGTCGTAGGAAGGTCTGGTTTCTTGCTCGACCTGTGCCCCCAACCACGGACCCCGGCGCGCCCCGGTTCACCCGTCCGGAAAGTCAGGTTCGGGGCACGCCTGCTCGCCTGGCTCCGCACGGGGTGGTCGAGGCCGCTGTCGCGGAGTGCCGGCGATCCGACCGATGATGTGTTCGGAACGTCGCCGAGAGTTCATACCTTACCCCGCTGGGGTAGCTGAACCGGATCGCGCTGAGTTGCGTTCCTCAGAGGTAAGGCACGGAGTACGCGCCCGCGGGCGCGCCCGATCGTCGGTTGACCGACTTTACCCCCCTAGGGTATGAACGACGGTGCGGCGGAAAGTCGCGTGAACCGAAACCGAACAGGAGTATCGTCGTGGCCGAGACCACTTACACCGTGACCGGAATGACCTGCCAGCACTGCGTCAAGTCGGTGACCGAGGAGGTCGGCGGTGTCCAGGGCGTGACCGCGGTGTCGGTGGACCTGCCGACCGGCGCCGTCACGGTGACCAGCGAGGGCGACCCCGATCTCGCCGAGGTGCGGGCCGCCGTCGAGGAGGCCGGTTACCAGCTGGCGACGACATGACCTCCGAGCTGCGCTCCGCCGAGACCCCGTCCAGGGTCGAGCTGGTGATCGGGGGCATGACCTGCGCTTCCTGCGCCGGCAGGGTCGAGCGAAAGCTGAACAAGCTGGACGGGGTGTCCGCCGAGGTCAACTACGCGACCGAGAAGGCCGCGGTCTCCTACGCCGGCGCGGTTCGTCCCGAGCAACTGATCGAACAGGTGGAGGCGGCAGGCTACACGGCACGGCTGCCGGAATCGAAGCCCGCGGGCGAGGAGGGCCCTGGCGATCGCTCGCTGCGCGCGCGGTTGCTCGGTGCCGCCGCGCTGTCCGTGCCGGTGATCGCGCTCGCGATGCTCCCGGTACTGCGGTTCCCCTCCTGGGAATGGGTGTCGCTGGTACTGGCCACGCCGGTCGTGCTGTGGGCGGCCTGGCCGTTCCACCGGGCGGCGCTGGTGAACCTGCGGCATGGCGCCGCGACCATGGACACGCTCATCTCGATGGGCACGCTGGCGGCCTTCGCGTGGTCGCTGTACGCCCTGCTGTTCGGCACCGCCCACATCTATCTCGAGGTGGCGGCGGGGGTGACGACCTTCATCCTCGCCGGACGCTACTTCGAGGCGCGGTCCAAGCGCAGGGCAGGGGCGGCGCTGCGGGCCTTGCTCGAGCTGGGTGCCAGGGAAGTGGCGGTGCTGCGGGACGGGGCGGAGCGGCGTATCCCCACCGGGGAGTTGGTGGTGGGGGACGAGTTCGTGGTGCGGCCAGGGGAGAAGGTCGCCACCGACGGGCTGGTCGTGGACGGCAGCTCGGCAGTGGACGCCAGCATGCTCACCGGCGAGTCCGTCCCGGTGGAGGTGCGCGCAGGCGACAGCGTGGTCGGCGCGACCGTGAACGCGGGCGGCAGGCTGATCGTGCGCGCCACCCGGGTCGGGGCGGACACCCAGCTCGCGCACATGGCCAGGCTGGTCGAGCAGGCGCAGTCGGGCAAGGCGGCCGTGCAACGGCTGGCCGACCGGATCTCGGCGGTGTTCGTGCCGGTGGTGATCGCACTGGCGCTGGGAACCCTCGCGGTCTGGCTCGCCACCGGCGGCTCGGCCACCGAGGCGTTCACCGCCGCGGTGGCGGTGCTGATCATCGCCTGCCCGTGCGCGTTGGGCCTGGCGACGCCGACGGCGTTGCTGGTGGGTACCGGGCGTGGTGCCCAGCTGGGGATCCTGATCAAAGGGCCGGAGGTGCTGGAGTCCACTCGCGTGGTGGACACCGTGGTCCTGGACAAGACCGGCACGGTGACCACCGGCAGGATGGCGCTGGTGGACGTACACCCGGCGGAGGGGGAGACCGCCACGCGGGTGTTACGGCTGGCCGGAGCGCTGGAGAACGCGTCCGAGCACCCGATCGCACAGGCAATCGCCCGCGGAGCCCGGGAGCGGGCCGGTGAGCTGGGCGAGGTCGCCGAGTTCGGCGTCGTGGAGGGCGTCGGCGTGCGGGGTGTGGTGGACGGTCAGTCCGTGCTGGTCGGCAGGGCGGCGCTGCTGGTCGAGGCCGGCCTGCGCATCCCGGCCGAGCTGGACGCGGCTCGCCAGGCCGCGCAGCAGCAGGGCAGGACCGCCGTGCTGGTCGGCTGGGCCGGGCAGGCACGCGCCGTGCTCGCGGTCGCCGACACCGTCAAACCGGACTCGGCCGAGGCGGTCGCCCGGCTGCGGGAGTTGGGCCTGACCCCGATCCTGCTCACCGGCGACAACGAGACCGTGGCTCGCGCCGTGGCCGCCGAGGTCGGAGTCGACCGGGTCATCGCGGAGGTACTGCCGAAGGACAAGGTGGACGTGGTGTCGCGGTTGCAGGCGGAAGGGGCCGTGGTGGCGATGGTGGGCGACGGGATCAACGACGCCGCCGCGCTGGCCACGGCCGACCTGGGCCTTGCCATGGGCACCGGGACCGATGTGGCGATCGAGGCCGGTGACCTCACGCTGGTGCGCGGCGACCTGCGCGCCGCCGCGCAGGCGATCCGGCTGTCCCGGCGCACCCTGCGCACCATCAAGGGCAACCTGTTCTGGGCCTTCGCCTACAACACCGCCGCACTGCCGCTGGCCGCGGCGGGCCTGCTCAGCCCGATGATCGCCGGCGCCGCCATGGCACTCAGCTCGGTGTTCGTGGTCAGTAACAGCCTGCGCCTGCGCCGCGCCCCCTGAGCGCGGCGGTCGACTTCTACGATCGGACCAGGCGCGCGATGGCGTCGGATGCCTCCCGCACCTTGGTCTGGGCCTCCGTGCCGCCCGTGGTGGCCGCCTCGACCACGCAGGTGGACAGGTGCTCCTCGAGCAAACCGAGGGAGAACGACTGGAGCGCCTTGGTGGCGGCGGAGACCTGGGTCAGGACGTCGATGCAGTACTTGTCCTGCTCGATCATCCGCTGCAGGCCACGAATCTGGCCTTCGATCCGGCGGAGCCGCTTCAGGTATGCTTCCTTGTCCTCGCTGTAGCTGACCATCGCTGTGCCCGTTCTGTCGTGCCTGTGCCTCCAGGATACCCGCCCACCGTATCCGGAACAGGCCCCGGATCAGGGGAGAGCCGGGCCCGACACCCGGTGACGGGCGCAAGCTTGTCAGGGGTTGCCGATACCCTGCAGTACGGTGAGTTGCCGGCTTAGGTGTCCGGTCGGCCCCGGGCACGCTGGTCAGCAACGTGCCCCTACGCCACGATCTGGGAGAACGACCCTGTGACTGTCTCTGCCGAGTCCCTGTACGGGGCCGACGACCTGACCCACCTGGAGGGCTTGGAAGCGGTCCGGAAGCGACCCGGGATGTACATCGGGTCCACCGACAGCCGTGGTGTCAATCACCTCTTCGCCGAGGTTGTGGACAACTCGACGGACGAGGGCGTGGCCGGACACGCGAGCAAGATCGTGGTGACCCTGCACGCGGACGGCAGTGTGCAGGTGGACGACGACGGCCGTGGCATCCCGACCGGGGTGCACGCGAAGTCCGGGCTTTCCGGGGTCGAACTGGTGCTGACCAGGCTGCACGCGGGGGGCAAGTTCGGTGGTTCCGGCTACAAGGCCTCGGGTGGGCTGCACGGTGTCGGCGCCTCCGCGGTGAACGCGCTGTCGCTGCGGTTCGACGTCATCGTGAAGCGGGACGGCAAGGTGCACGAGATCTCCTTCGCCCGCGGGGTGCCCGGGGTGTTCGACGGCGCGGGCCCGAAGGCCAGGTTCACCAAGCAGCCCGGCCTGCGCGCGGTCCGCAAGCTCAAGCGTGGCGAAGGCACCGGCACCTCGATCCGGTACTGGCACGACGCCCGATACTTCGAGAAGAGCGCCGTGCTGGAGATCGAGACGGTGCGCGCCAAGCTGCGCAATACCGCCTTCCTGGTCCCCGGCGTCACCTACGTGCTGCGGGACGCCACCGAGGGTGGCATCGACGAGGAGACCTTCCACTTCCCGAACGGCCTCTCCGATATGGTCGACTTTCTCGCCCCCGCGGGAGACAAACCGGTCTCCGGGACGGTCTTCATCAACGGCGTCGGCACCTACAAGGAGAACGCCGCGGACGCCAACGGCGTGATGCAGTCCAATGTGGAACGTCGGGCCGAGGTCGAGGTGGCGCTTCGCTGGGGAACCGGCTACGAGCGCACCGTCGAGTGCTTCACCAACACGATCCGGAACGTGCACGGCGGTACGCACCGCAAGGGGTTCGAGCGCGCGGCACTGCGTTCCCTGCAGGAGGCCATCTCCAAGAGCAGGGGCTTGCTCAAGCCGAAGGAGGACCTGCCGACGCTGGACGACGTGCTCGAGGGCATGACCGCCGTGCTCCACGTGCGGATTCCCGAGCCGCAGTTCACCTCGCAGACGAAGGACGAGCTGTCCACGGCCGGGATCACCAAGGTCGTCCAAGGCGTCGTCGAGCAACAGCTCAAGGCCTGGACCGAGGCCCGCAAGACCAGGACCGAGGCGAAGACCGTCCTGCAGAAGATCGTGGACGCCGCCAGGGTCCGGCTGGTGCAGAAGCAGCAGAAGGACGCGGCCCGGCGCAAGACCGCGCTCGAGGGCGCGGCCATGCCGCCGAAACTGGTGGACTGCCGCACCACCGGGGTCGGCCGCAGCGAGCTGTTCCTGGTGGAGGGGGACAGCGCGCTCGGTTCGGCGCGGATGGCGCGGGTCTCGGAGTACCAGGCGCTGCTGCCGCTGCGCGGCAAGATCCTGAACGTGCAGAAGGCGAGCCTCGGCGACACCTTGAAGAACGCGGAGATCGCCGCGATCGTGCAGGTGCTCGGGGCAGGCACCGGGCGCACCTTCGACCTCGGCACCATGCGCTACGGCAGGGTGATCCTGATGGCGGACGCGGACGTGGACGGTTCGCACATCCGCACCCTGCTGATCACCCTGTTCGCCAAGTACATGCGCCCGGTCATCGAGGACGGCAGGCTGTACGCGGCCATGCCCCCGCTGCACAAGATCGTGACCAAGGGGCGTAACTCGCAGACCACCTTCACCTTCACCGAACGGGAGATGGAGTCCACGGTCGCCAGGCTGGAGAAGGCGGGCAAGCAGATCGTCAAGCCGGTACCGCGGTTCAAGGGGCTCGGCGAGATGGACGCGGACGAGCTGTGGGAGACCACGATGAACCCGGCGACCCGGTCGGTCCGCCGGATCACCCTCGAGGACGTGGACGCCGCGGAGCAGGCGCTGGAACTGCTGATGGGGGAGAAGGTCGAACCACGGCGCAACTGGCTGGTCGAGTCGGCGGCCAGGGTGGACCAGGCCGCGATCGATATTTGAGCGGTTGGGCGAACATCGAGCCTCCCGATTTGCTGAGACACAGGAGAAACTGAGCAATGGCACGCCGCAAGGGCCCCCAGACCAAGGTCGACCCGACCGTGTTCGACCAGGCGGGCGCGCAGATATTCGAGAACCCGGTCAAGACCGAGATCGAGGATTCCTACCTGGAGTACGCCTACTCGGTCATTCACTCCCGCGCGCTGCCGGACGCGCGGGACGGGCTCAAGCCGGTGCACCGCCGGATCCTGTTCTCGATGAACCAGAACGGCTACCGGCCGAACCATGCCTACGTGAAGTCCTCCCGTGTGGTCGGCGACGTGATGGGCCGGTACCACCCGCACGGCGACACGGCGATCTACGACGCCATGGTCCGCCTCGCCCAGGACTTCTCGATGAACGTGCCGCTGGTGGACGGGCACGGCAACTTCGGCAGCCCGGACGACGGCCCGGCGGCCAGCAGGTACACCGAGGCACGGATGTCCCCCGAGGCCATGCAGCTGGTCGGCGAACTCGGTGAGGAGACCGTCGACTTCCGGCCCAACTACGACGGCTCGCTGGAGGAGCCGATCGTGCTCCCCGCCGCGTTCCCGAACCTGCTGGTGAACGGCACCTCGGGGATCGCGGTCGGGATGGCGACCAACATGATCCCGCACAACCTCGGCGAAGTCGTCGCCGCGGCGCGCTGGCTGATCAATCACCCGGACGCCACGCTGGACAAGCTGATGGAGTTCGTACCCGGACCCGACCTGCCGACCGGCGGGATGCTGCTGGGCCTTGACGAGGTCAGGCGGGCCTACGAGACCGGCCGTGGGGTGGTCCGGATGCGGGCCGCGGCGGAGACCGGCCCGCTGGAGGGCAGCCGGGGGCGGCAGGCCATCACGGTCACCGAGCTGCCCTACGGGGTCGGGCCGGAGAAGGTGATCGAGAAGATCACCGACGAGGTGAACAAGTCGAAACGGCTGACCGGCATCGCGGACGTGAAGGACCTGACCGATCGGGAGAACGGCACCCGGCTGGTCATCGAGTGCAAGGTCGGGGTGAACCCGCAGGCGCTGCTTTCCGACCTGTACCGGCTGACCCCGCTGGAGCAGTCCTTCGGGATCAACAACCTGGTGCTCGTCGAGGGACAGCCGCGCACCCTCGGACTCAAGGAGCTGCTCGAGGTCTTTCTCGCGCACCGGTACGAGGTGGTCACCCGCCGGACCCGGTACCGCAAGCGCAAGCGCGAGGAACGCCTGCACCTGGTCGAGGGCCTGCTGAAGGCGTTGCTGGACATCGACAAGGTGATCAAGCTGATCCGGGATAGCGAGAACGCGCAGGCCGCGAAGGACGGCCTGATGAAGCGGTTCAAGCTGTCCGAGATCCAGGCCACGTACATCCTGGACACCCCGCTGCGGCGGCTCACCAAGTACGACAAGCTGGAGCTGGAGGCCGAGCAGGACCGGCTGCGCGAGGAGATCGCCGAGCTGGCCACCATCCTGGACGACGAGTCGGTGCTGAAGAAGGTGGTGTCCAGGGAACTGGGCAAGGTGGCCAAGGACTTCTCCACCGAGCGGCGCACCGCCTTGATCGACGGTGATCTCAAGGAGGTGCTGGCCGCGTCGAAACCCTCCGGCCCGCTGGAGGTGGCCGACGACCCGTGCCAGGTCGTCCTGTCCGCCACCGGGCTGGTCGCCAGGACGGCGGCCGAGTCGGAGGAGGCGTCGGAGAGCCGCCGCCGCAACGGCAGGGTCAAGCATGACGCGGTCGCGGCGCTGGTGCACTCCACGGCCCGCGGGCAGGTCCTGCTGGTAACCAACCACGGTCGCGCGGTCAAGACCGAGGTGTTGCCGCTGCCGGTGCTGCCGGAACAGGCGGGCACGGTGTCCCTGCGTGGCGGGATGGCCACCAGGGAGCTGGTGCCGCTGGGCAAGGGTGAGAAGGTGATCGGTCTGGCTCCGGTCGGTGAGCACGCGACCGGGTCACCCGGGCTGGCACTGGGCACCCGCAACGGCGTGGTGAAGGTGTGCTCCCCGGAATGGCCGGTCCGCGCGGACGAGTTCGACGTGATCAGCCTCAAGGACGGCGACGAGGTGGTCGGTGCGACCTGGCTGGACGACGGCGCGGAGACCTGCGTGTTCGTGTCCTCCCAGGGCACGCTGTTGCGGTACGCGGCCTCCCTGGTGCGGCCACAGGGCCTCAAGGGTGGCGGGATGGCCGGGATCAGCCTCGGCGCCGACGCGCATGTGGTGTTCTTCGGCGCGGTGCGTGCCGATGACGAGGACGCCGAGGCGCACGGCGAGTCGATGGTGGTGACCGCGACCGGCTCCAGCGTGAAGGTGACCCCGTTCGCCGAGTATCCCGCCAAGGGGCGGGCGACCGGCGGGGTGCGCGTGCAGCGGTTCCTCAAGGGGGAAACCGAGCTCACCGTGGCCTGGGTCGGCCCGCGCCCCGCCGGCGCCACGAAGAACGGCGACCAGGTGGAACTGCCCGAGGTGGACATGCGCAGGGACGCGTCCGGCTCGGCACATCCCGGGCCCGATGTGGTCGGTCATCTCATCGAACGCGGCTGATCGAATCGGTACCAAGGGCGAGCCTCCGTAAGCGGAACGCGAACCCGGTGCTCGGCCCATTGTGATTGCGCGCACAGCCAACAAGAATCGTTGGCATCGATGGTCGCACTGTCAGTAGTCTCGGTGCGGATGATCACCGGGGGCTTGCGGTCTTTTTAGTGCCACAAAGCGGGACCCGTATATTCGAATATTTTAGTCTTCGAATGCCCGTTCCGTGCGGGTATTCCAGCGGGAAACGGATCTTCATGGCAACCCCAGAACAGAAACAGGACGCTGGCCAGGGGACCGACAAGCTCGACAAGGGTGTGTTGAAGGTCGCCGTGGTGGTGATCCTCGGCGCCATCATGGCGATCCTGGACACCACGGTCGTCAACGTGGCGCTGCAGGCGCTGACCATCGAGTTCGAGACCTCGTTCGACACCGTCCAGTGGATCGTCACCGGCTATATGCTGGCCCTGGCCACGGTCATCCCGGTGACCGGTTGGGCCTGTGACAGGTTCGGTACCAAACGGCTCTACCTGCTCGCCATCGCCTTGTTCTTGATTGGTTCGATGCTCGCCGGACTGGCCTGGAGCATCGAATCGCTGATCCTGTTCCGGGTGGTGCAGGGCCTCGGCGGCGGCATGCTGATGCCGGCCGGTATGACGATCATGACCAAGGCGGCCGGTCCACACCGGGTCGGCAGGGTGATGGCCGTACTCGGGGTGCCGATGCTGCTCGGACCGATCGGCGGCCCGATCCTCGGTGGCTGGCTGGTCGACTCGGTGAGCTGGCGTTGGATCTTCTACATCAACGTTCCCATCGGGATCATCGCGCTGCTGCTGGCCTGGCGGTTGCTGCCCAAGGACGATCCCGAACCCGCGGAGCGGTTCGATTTCGTCGGTATGGTGACCCTCTCGCCGGGGCTCGCCGCGCTGATCTACGGCGTGTCCAACATTCCGAGTGCCGGCGGGGTGCAGGCCACCAGCGTGTGGCTGCCCACTCTGGCCGGGATCGTGCTGATCGTCGGCTTCGTCCTGCGGGCCCTGCGGATCGAGAACGCCCTTATCGACCTGCGCCTTTTCCGGGACGGAACCTTCTCCGTCTCGGTCGTGACCATGGCGTTGTTCTCCGTGGCCTTCTTCGGGGCGATGTTGTTGCTGCCGACCTACTTCCTGCTGGTGCGTGGGGAGACGGCATTGCAGGCCGGGCTGCTGCTCGCGCCGCAGGGGATCGGCGCCATGATCACCATGCCGCTGTGCGGCAGGCTTGCCGACAAGATCGGGGCCGGGAAGGTGGTACTGCCGGGGCTCGTGCTGATCCTCGCGGGAATGGGGATGTTCACCCAGGTCGGGTCGGATACGCCGTACTGGCAACTGTTGCTGGCCCTGTTCGTGATGGGGCTCGGTATGGGCGCGACGATGATGCCGATCATGTCGGCGGCGCTGCAGACGCTGACCAGCAAGATGGTCGCCCGCGCCTCGAGCGCGCTGAACATCATCCAGCAGACCGCGGGTGCGGTCGGCTCCGCGGTGATGTCGATCATTCTGGCCGGCCTGCTTGCCGGGAAGTTCGGCGTGCCGACCAGCGACGGCCAGCTTGCCGCCACCGCGGCGATCGCGAATCCGGCGACTCGTGAGCAGGCCTCGGTCATGGCCGCCGACTCGTTCGCCTCGACCTTCGTCTGGGCGGTGGTGCTGATCGCGGTATGTCTGGTGCCCGCGCTGTTCCTTCCGAAGCGTCCGCCGGAGCCACCGGTGGAGGACGGGCCGGGGCAAGGAAGTGACCAGCCCGCTTCGCCGGTGCTGACGCACTGACCGGCGGCACTTCTCGAACATTGGTGACAGCCGGTTCGGAGTATGGTCGCAGGAATATGATAATAAATTGCTCTCACGGTAACTTAATTCGAATTCCGGCCTGATTCCGGTTTAGCATGCCGGAATGAACAAGCTCCTCGCGGCAGCGATGTCGCTCGTGGCGGCGATGGGTGGACTCGTTTCGGACGTCCTCCCGTCGCCCGGCAATGACGAGATCACCTGCGATGCCACGGACGAGGCTATTTATGGCTCGCCCGAGCAGGTGGAAGCGGATCCGGGCGTGGTGCTGGCCTGCGCGGCGTCCGATTTTCCGGAAATCGTCACCGATATCCCAATAACGGCGTGGAAGGTGCGCTACGCCTCGACCGATGTGCACGGCACGCGGGTACCCGTTTCCGGGCTGGTCGCCGTTCCGGAGGCGGAATGGCGGGGCGAGGGTCCCCGGCCGGTGGTGGCGTTCAACCCGGGCACCGTCGGCCTCGGTACGCAGTGCGCTTACAGCAAGCAGATGGCGGGGAACTACACCGACGCCTACGAGCGCTACCAGCTCGCCGCGGCGCTGGAGGCCGGCTACGCCGTCGCGGCCACCGACGGTGTCGGTTACCTGGACGGCCAGGTGCACAGCTACATGGTCGGGGACAACTCCGGCCGCGCCTTGCTGGATGTCGCGCGGGCCGCGACCAGCCTGCCGGCCGCCGGGTTGGCGGAGTCGGCGCAGGTCGGGCTCTGGGGCTACTCCGAGGGCGGGCAGGCGGCGCTGTGGGCGACCCAGTTGGCCGGCTCGTACGCCGGTGAGCTGGACATCGTCGGTGCCGCGGCCGGTGGCGTCCCCGGTGACCTGCGGTTGGTCGCGGGGGAGCTGAACGGCGGCGACTTCGCCGGGTTCGCCGGCGCCGCGCTGGTCGGGTTCCACGTGACCTACCCCGAGATGCCGTTCGACGAACTGCTCAACGACACCGGCCGGGAGGCCGTGGCCGCGCTGGAGGGCAGTTGCCTGATCGACACGATCTTCGACTTTCGCGGCGCCCGGATCGAGGACTTCAACACCGACGGTCTCGGGCCGGCCGAACTCTTCGAGCTGACCGGGCCGGACGGGGTGAGCTGGGGCGAGATCGCGGACCGGCAGAAGCTCGGTGTCGGCATCGGAACACCCGGTTCCGGGGCCGAGCACGAGATCGCCTTCCCGACCTTCCAGTACCGGGGCAAGACCGAGCAGATCATCCCGGTGGAGACCGAGGAGGCCACGATGCGGGCCTACTGCGCGGCCGGCGTTCCCACCCGGTGGCGGGACGATATCGAGGGCGATCACCTCGGCGCGGCGCGCGCGGTGATCCCGGACGTCCTCGACTGGTTCGCCGACCGCCTGGCGGGCGAGCCGGAACCGGGCGACTGCGGCTGACCCGGAACCGGACCTACTGATCGTCCTCGGCTTCCCTGCGCTCGGCGGCGCGGATGAGCTGCTGGGCACGCAACGCGAGATGCATGCCCAACCGGTCGTCCGCGTCGTCGAGCCGGTCGCCGAACAGGTCCTTGAGCTGGTGCAGCCTGGCCCGCACGGTCTGCGGGTGCACCTGCAGCCGCTTGGCGATCTCCGGGGCTCCCCCTCGGGTCTCCAGCCAGGCCAGCAGGGTCTCGCTCAGCCGATCGCGCTGCTTCTCGCTGAGTGAGTCGAACGGGTCGAGGCTGCGCTTGGCCACCTCGGCTCCGAAGAAGTCCTCGGCGAGCAGCCACAACGTCGCCAGGTGGTCCTGGCACCAGATCACCGGGCTGCCCGTACCGGCATCGGTGATCAGCCGTAGTGCCCGGCGCGCCGTACGCAGCGCGGCGGGTGCGTCACTGAGCGGAACGGTGGGGGACACCGCGGCGCGCCAGCCGGTCCACCGGCCGGTGAGCGCGTCCAGTTGCGGTTTCGGGTCGGTGCTGAGCAGGTACGGTTCCCCGGCCTCCAGGTTGATCAGCACATCGGTGTCCAGCAGCTCGACGGGAAACTCCGGGGCGTCGGCCGCGGCCTCCAGCGCCACGATCGCCGCGCGGTCCGGCAGTGGCCACTCGGCGGCCTCCGCCATGCTGGCCAGCGTCTGGGGGGATGCCTCGGCATCGGTGACGATCAGTTCGAGCAGGGCCCTGCGCCTGCGGTCGCCCGGTCCGACGTCCTCGCGTTGCGCCTCGTGGTACCCCTCGACGGCGGCGGCGGACAGCTCGTCCACATAGGCGAAGATCCCCTCGGCGCCCAGCGCCACGAAATCCGGCGAGATCTCGGCGAGCTGGTCCATCAGCGCGGAGATGTAGCGCCACGCCGCCCGCCCGCCGACCCGGGCGGCCGCCTGCAAGGCGTCCATGTTCCTGCGCTCGCGGTATTCGATCCGGCCCCGGTCGCGGAAGAAGTCCACCCACGGGTCGTGCGCGACATCCGGGTTGCCGACCCGGTCAATGCAGTGGATCACCGCCTGCTCCACGCTCTGTACCAGCACCTTGCCGAAGGTGCCCTCGATCGGTTGCGCGTAGGCAGGCACGGTGCGTTGCACCTCGCGGATGATGGCCGCCGCGATCCGACCCGTATGTGGCCGCAGCTGCTCCGCGACCTCGCGTGGCAGCGACGCGAGCAACTCGGTACTACGGTATGCGACCACCGCGATGAACCTCCCAGCTTCCGCGAGACGAACAGGATAGAAGTGCCGAACCTTCGTGTGTAGCGAGGATGCCCCATTACATAACACGTCGCGTTCGCGTCCCGCAGTGTGGTTCAGGTTCGTTACAGAGAGATCTTGAATGTCACGTTTGGATGCTCGAGAATCAAGTGTCTTACTCAAATGTCGGGTTGTTCAGGTCTGTAGCGTGCGTCACCACTGCCGTGACCTGCAACGGCCGCTCGCGCGGGCCTGGCGGCCCGCGGTCGCCGGGTCGTTCTGGATAACCATCCAAGGGAATAACAATCATTCCGGATTATCGTGAAGTTTCCCACGTCATGCGATATTTTTCGTCCGGTCGCGAGTGCCGAATATCAGGAACCGCTCATCACGGTGATACTCCCGCCCGGCTCCGCCCGATCAGGCGTTGCGGTACTGCGGGGGCGTGAACGTGAGCCGTGGGTCGGTCTGCACGAAGCTGCCCAGCAGGTGATCGACCTGGGTCAGCACGTCCAACTCGAGCACCCTGCCGCTGGCCTTGACGTTCTCCACCACCTGGTCCGGGCTCGACGCGCCGGTGAGCACCGCGGCCACCTCGTGGTTCTGCAGGGCCCATGCGATCGCCAGCTGGGCCATGGTCAGCCCGGCGTTCTCTGCTACGCCCCGCAGCGGTTCGATCCGGGCCAGTAACTCGGGGTGCAGCAGCGGGGCGATCGAGCCACGGGCGAATCCGCCGACCTCCGCGCGGGAACCCTCGGGGACGAGGCCGTCGGCGTACTTGCCGGTCAGCACGCCCTGTGCCATCGCGACCGAAGCGAGCTGCCCCATCCCGGCACGCTGGCAGGCCGGTACCACCTGCGCCTCGGGGACCCGCCACAGCATCGAGTAGTGCGGCTGGTTCGCGACCAGCGGCACCCGGTACTCCGCGGCCACGACGGCGGCGCGCTGGATCTGGTCCGCGGTCCACTCCGCGGTACCGACGTAGTGGATCTTGCCCTGCCGGACCAGGTCGGAGAGCGCGAGGAAGGTCTCCTCCAGCGGTGTCTGGTAGTCGAAACCCAGCAGGTGGTACAGGTCGACGTAGTCGGTGCGCAGCCTGCGCAGCGAGCCGTGCAGGGACGCGAAGAGGTGCTTGCGGCTCAGCCCGCGCCGGTTCGGCCGCGCCCCCTCCGGCCAGAACGCGCCGGTGCTGAGCACCACGTCCTCCCTCGGGGTCTCGGCGAGTCCTTCGGCCAGCGCCTCCTCGGCCGCGCCGCCTGCCCAGGCGGCGGCGGTGTGGAACAGGTTGACCCCCGCGTCCAGCGCGGCTCGGACGCAGCGGACCGACGTGTCGTGGGTCAGCCAGTTCCCGTAGGCGATCTCACTCACCGTGAGCCCGCTGTCGCCGAGCCGCCGGTACTCCATGGTCAGGCCCTCCCGGTCGCCGCCGCCGTCTCCGCGATGGTCCGTTCGATCCAGGCGTCCGGCGCGGCCGCCTTGCGCGCGTAAGCCGCGCCCGTCGAGTCGTGCGGAAGGATCAGGAAGTCCTCCGCGTCGATGCCGGCCACCACCGACTCGGCCACCTCCACGGGCTCCAGCAGCGGGGCCGCGGCCGCGATCGCCACGGCGGCGGGATGGCCCGCCTCGATCCCGGGTGTCAGCAGCGCGGTGCGCACCCCGAGCGGGCACAGCGCGCTCACCCGGATGCCGCGCGGCCGGTAGGTGACGGCCAGCCACTCGGCGAGGCCGACGGCCGCGTGCTTGGTGACCGAGTACGGCGCGTCCCCCGGCGCGCTCAGCAGGCCCGCGCCGGACGCGGTGATCAGCAGGTAGCCCGACTTGCCGCCCAGCATCGCGGGCAGAGCCGCCTGCGCGGCGTACACGTGCTGCATCACGTTCAGCGTCCAGGACCGTTCCCACTGCTCGTCGGCGGCGTGGATCCCGGAGCCGAAGGCCATGCCCGCGTTCGAGCAGAACAGGTCCAGCCCGCCGAACTCGTTCCGGGCCGTGGTCACCAGCTCGCGCAGCTCGGCCTTGACCGAGGCGTCCGCCCGCTGCGCGACGGCGGCGCCGCCCTCCTGGTTGATCGAGGCGGCCACCTTGTCCGCCGCCTCGGCATCCAGATCGGAAACGACCACGCCGCGTGCGCCGCCCGCGGCGAATCGTCGCGCCATGGCCGCGCCGATTCCGTGTCCCGCGCCGGTGATGACGGCAACTCGATCCGTCAGTTCCACACGGCCTCCATCCATTGTTGTCGGTCCTGTTCAGAACGCGCGAGGCATCCGGCCGGGGCGTGTTCGCTGCCCACCTTAAGTCCGCGTCAGTACTTTTGAACAGTTCTCTATTTCTTTGTGACGGCGGTGAGTCGGCCGGTGCCGCGAAACCCGCGTGCGGATCACAAAGCCCTTGAAGTGCGGTTATCCGGGTTGTCTCCGGCGTTCAAGCTAACACGGAAGCGGTCGTTCCGGTGCGACTGAAAAATGGCTCAAGCCGGACTCAAATCGGGTTTTGTCGCTAGCTGTACGACACCTTGTTGATGCAGGGTCAACACCTCGTCTAATTGCGTAGAGAATTGTGAGACCGCAGGAGGAGGCGCCATGTCCGAGCCGGTGACCGGGGCAGGAGGCCGCACACCGTCCCGGTGGCGGGTGCTCGGACTCGGACCGTTCGGCAGCGCCGATCCGAGGCTGGCCGCGGCGGTGTCCCGCGGCGGCGGGCTCGGAGTGCTCGAGCTCGGCACCGGATCCGACTCGGCCGAGATCCTGGCCAGGACGGCTGAGCTGGCCGGCGGGTTCGGCGTTCGCCTGCGCCGGGCGCGGGAGGCTTCCGGGGCCCTGCGCGACAGCGGGGCGGAGCTGGTGGTGCTGGCCGGCGCGGGCGAAGATTCGGTCGTGGAGCTCGGTTCGCGGTTGCCGGGAGTGGCCGTGCTGGCCGAGGTCGGTACCCTGAGCCAGGCTCGCGCGGCCGCGGCGGCCGGTGCGCACGGCCTGATCGCCAGGGGAAACGAGGCGGGGGACCGGGTCGGCGAGCTCACCTCGTTCGTGCTGCTCCAGCACCTGCTCGCGGCCGGCCTCGAACTCCCGGTATGGGCCTGCGGCGGGATCGGCCCGCATACCGCCGCAGGCGCGGTAGCCGGCGGGGCCGAGGGTGTCGTGCTGGACAGCCAACTCGGCCTGTTCCCGGAATGCGAGCTGCCCCGGCAACTGCGAGCCCGGCTGGAACGGCTGGACGGGTCCGAGACCGAACTGCGCGGCGGCAGGCGGGTGCTGACGGAGCGTTCGATGGCCGCCGAGAACCGCGGTGACTTGCCGGTCGGCCAGGACGCTCACCTCGCGGGGTTGTTCGCGCGGCGCTACCGGACAGCGGAGGTCGCCGTCCGGTCCATCGTGGACGACCTCACCGAGCCGGCTCGCGCCGATCCGCGTGCCCAGGGCGCCCCGCTGTGCCGCACCCTCGGCGTTCGGCACGCCGTGGCGCAGGGACCGATGACCAGGGTCAGCGACCAGCCGGGGTTCGCCGCCGCGGTCGCCGAGCATGGCGGGATGCCGTTCGTGGCGGTGGCCATGGCGAGTGGAGAGCGGACCGCGGACCTGCTGCGTAGTACCGCGGACGCGCTGGGCGATCGTCCCTGGGGCGCGGGCATTCTCGGCTTCGTCCCGGAAGGACTGCGCGCCGAGCAACTGGCTGCGGTCCGGAGGGCCCGCCCGCGCAGCGTGCTGATCGCGGGCGGCAAGCCGGCGCAGGCCATGGCGCTCGAGGCCGAGGGCATCGCCACCTACCTGCACGTGCCTTCGCCGATCCTGCTCGACCAGTACCTCGAGGCCGGGGTGCGGCGGTTCGTCTTCGAGGGTGCGGAATGCGGCGGCCATATCGGGCCGCGCACCAGCTTCTCGCTCTGGGAAGCGCAGCTGTCGGTGCTGCGGGACTTCCTCGACCGGCGACCCGACCGGCCGGAGATCGAGGTGTTCTTCGCGGGTGGGGTACACGACGCGACCTC
The DNA here is from genome assembly GCF_006715045.1 of Amycolatopsis cihanbeyliensis. Classification (GTDB taxonomy): domain Bacteria; phylum Actinomycetota; class Actinomycetes; order Mycobacteriales; family Pseudonocardiaceae; genus Amycolatopsis; species Amycolatopsis cihanbeyliensis. The sequence continues at coordinate 5,802,023 of NZ_VFML01000001.1, forward strand.
CGCGGCCGTGGTCGCCGCGATGGCCGCTCCACTGGCCGAACGCGGGGTCGGGGTCGGGGTGCTGATGGGCACGGCCTACCTGTTCACCGCGGAGGCGGTCCGGCACGGCGCGATCACCGGTCTGTTCCAGCGCGAGGCGGTCCGTGCCGAACGCACCGCGACCCTGGAGACGGCACCGGGGCATCTGACCCGCTGCCTGGACAGTCCGTACGTGGCGGAGTTCGGCCGGATCGCCGAGGAACTGCGCGGCAGCGACCTACCCACACAACAACGCTGGCAGCGGCTCGAGGAGCTGAACACCGGCCGGCTGCGGATCGCCAGCAAGGGCATCCGGCGCCACGGCGCGGAGCTGAACGAGGTGGACGAGGCGGGCCAGCTGGCCGAGGGTATGTACATGGCTGGCCAGGTGGCGGTGCTGCGCGGCGCCACCACCGGCATCGCCGAGCTGCATCGCGAGGTGACCGAGGGCGCCACGGAACTGCTCGAGGCCGCCCGCGTCCCACGGCCCGCCGCGCGCACGGAATCTCCAGCGCCGCTGGACATCGCGATCGTCGGCATGTCCTGTGTGTTCCCCGGTGCCGCGGACCTTCCCGCGTTCTGGTCCAATGTGCTGCGTGGCGTGGACGCGGTGACCGAGGTGCCGCCGCAGCGTTGGGACACCGAGGTGTACTACCGCGAGCGCGGTGGGGAACCGGGTACCACCCCATCGAAATGGGGTGGGTTCATCCCGCCGATCCCGTTCGACCCGATGTCCTTCGGCATCCCGCCCACCTCGATGGGCAGCATCGACCCGGCGCAGCTGCTCTCCCTCGAGGTGGCCCGGCGCGCGCTGCACGACGCCGGGTACGGGGAGCGCCCGTTCGACCGGGAGCGAGCCGGCGTGATCTTCGGCGCCGAGGCGGGCGGCGACCTCGCCAACGCAGGTGTGCTGCGCGCCTTGCTGCCCGGCTATGCCGACATCCCGGCGGAACTCGCCGAGCAGTTGCCGGAGCTGACCGAGGACTCCTTCCCCGGCACGCTGGCCAACGTCATCTCCGGGCGGATCGCCAACCGGCTTGACCTCGGCGGAGCGAACTACACGGTGGACGCCGCCTGCGCATCCTCACTCGCCGCGCTCGACCTGGCCTGCCGGGAACTCGCCGCGGGTGCCGGCGACCTGATGCTGTGCGGGGCGGTCGACCTGCACAACGGCATCAACGACTACCTGATGTTCGCCTCGGCCGGGGCGCTGTCCCCCACCGGGCGCTGCCGGCCGTTCGACAGCTCAGGGGATGGGATCGCGCTGGGCGAGGGTGTGGCCTGCCTGGTGCTGAAGCGGCTGGCCGACGCGGAGCGGGACGGTGACCGGATCTACGCCGTGGTCGAGGGAGTCGGCGCGGCCAGCGACGGCCGCTCGCTCGGCCTCACCGCGCCCCGCCCGGAAGGCCAGCGCAGGGCGCTGGAGCGGGCATACGACCGCGCCGGCCGCTCGCCGACCGAGGTGGGAATGATCGAGGCGCATGGCACCGGAACCGTGGTCGGCGACGGTACCGAACTCGCCACACTGACCGAGTTCTTCACCGCGGCCGGTGCGCGGCCCGGTACTTGCGCGCTCGGCTCGGTGAAGAGCCAGATCGGGCACACCAAATGCGCCGCGGGGCTGGCCGGGCTGATCAAGACGGCGCTCTCGTTGTGGTTCGGGGTCGTCCCACCCACCCTGCACCTCACCGAACCGGTGGCGGCCTGGCGGCAACGCAGCAGCCCGTTCACCTTCAGCACGGCCACCCGCCCGTGGGTCGTGCCGAGGAGGGCACGGGTTGCCGGGGTGAGTGCGTTCGGGTTCGGCGGCACGAACTTCCACGCCGTGCTCGGCGCCGGTCCGGCCGTGCCGATCGAGCGGCACGGGGTGCGGGACTGGCCGGCCGAGCTGTTCCTGTTCCGCGGCACCGGCCGCGAGTCCGCGATGCGGGAACTGCTCGAGCTGGCCGAGGGCGGCGCACACTCCTTGCTCGACCTCGCCGCGCTGGCCTCCCGCCGGGCGGACGCCGAAACGGAACCGGTACGGGCCGCGGTGGTCGCGGGTGATCACCGGGAGCTGGTCGCCGCCCTGCGTGCGGCGCTGGCCGGTGACACCGATCCGAACCTGCACACCGCGGATCCGGCCGCGGACCCCGGCGCGCTGGCCTTCCTCTTCCCGGGGCAGGGCAGCCAGCGCACCGGCATGCTGGCCGAGCTGTTCACCACGGCCGCCGACCTGCGCCGTTTCCTGGACACCGCGTCGGGAGCGGCGGGGGCGGCCTTCCCGCCGCACGCCTTCGATCCCGAGACCGGGACGGCGCAGCAGGAGGCATTGCGAGACACCAGGGTCGCGCAACCCGCGCTCGGTTTCACCTGCTCGGCGTTGGCCGAGCTACTCGCGCGGCTGGATATCCGGCCCGATCTGCTGGCCGGGCACAGCTACGGCGAGCTGGTCGCATTGTCGGTCGCGGGTGCCTTCGACCACGCCACGCTGTACCGGTTGAGCGAGGCGAGGGCCGGCGCCATCCTGGCCGCGGCGGGGGCGGACCCCGGCGCGATGGCCGCCGTGCGAGCCGGCCGCGAGACGGTGCTTTCGGTGCTGGGCGGCCATCCGGAGGTCGTACTGGCCAACCACAACGCCCCGGATCAGGTGGTGCTCTCCGGGCCGACCGAGGCGATCGACGGCGCCGTCCAGCGGCTGCGTGCGGAGTCGATCTCCGCCAAGCGAATCCCGGTGGCCTGCGCCTTCCACAGTCCGGTGGTGGCCGGCGCGGCCACCGAGTTCGCCGCGGCGCTGGCCGCCGAGCGGATCCGACCGCCCAGCATCCCGGTGTGGTCGAACCGGACCGCGCGGCCCTACCCGCCCGATGCGGGCAGCCCGGGAGTGCGTTCCGAGCTGGCCGCGCAGCTGGGTGCGCCGGTGCGGTTCGCCGAGCAGATCGAGAACATGTACGCCGAGGGGGCACGCACCTTCGTCGAGGTCGGACCCGGTCCGGTGCTCACCGGGCTGGTGTCCGCCGTGCTCGACGGCAGGCCGCATCAGGCGATCGCCTGCGAACCCGGGGCGGACGCCGGGCTGCGCGGCCTGCTCACCGCCGTCGCCAGGCTCGCAACGGTAGGCGTCGAGGTACGTACCGAATGGTTGTTCCGGGGCAGGGCGCCCGCCGAGCCCACCCGCGAGCAGCAGGCCGGCTGGACCGTGGACGGGCAGCTTGCGCGGCGGGCCGACGGCACCCGGTTGCCGGGGGGACTCGTTCCAGCACAACGACTCTCGAGGTGGTCCATGGCGGACAACACGAACAATCAGGCCCAAACCGACCGGGATCAGATCATGGTCGATTTCCTGCGCGGGACGCGGGAGATGGTCGCCGCGCAACGCGACGTGCTGCTCGGCTACCTCGGCAGCGCACCGGCCGCGCCGGTACCGTCACCCCCGCCTCCGGTGCTGGAATCCCCCGCACCGCAAAGCGAGCCCGTGGCCGAACCGGCTGTGCGGACCGACGAGTCCGAAGCGGATGCGCTGCGTTCGGTCATCGAGGTGATCGGCGACCGAACCGGGTACCCGGCCGAGATGATCGACGGCGATCTCGACCTGGAAGCCGACCTTTCCATCGACTCGATCAAGCGTACCGAGATCGCCGGAACCCTGATCGGCAAGCTCGGCCTGGACGCCGCGGACTCCGACGACCTCGGCGGCAGACGCACCGCGAGGGGGATGGCCGAGTGGATCGAGGGGCGACTGCGGCCCGGCGACGCATCGGCCGCGGCGGGCGCCGAGCCGCGACGGTTCCTCCTGCGGCCGGTGGCCAGTACCGCGCGGCCGGTCGAGGGGAGTCTGCGCGGCAGGCGGGTCACCGTGGTGCACGGCCCGGAGCAGGAGCGGCTCGCCGGGCAGCTGCTGAGCGGGCTGGTGGCGGCCGGTGCCGTGACGGATGGGAGCCCGGACACGGCTGTGCTGCTCGGCCCGCTCGGGGAGAGTGACGAGCCGGTCACGCCACAGGTCTTCGGCGCGGTTCGCGATGCGGTGCATGGTGGGGTGACCTCGGTGCTGGTCGCCACGCCGCACTCCGGTGGGCAGGTTCCGGAGCATGCGGCGGGCCTGCGCGGCCTGGTGCGGGCGATCGGCAGGGAGCGTGCGGATCTCGCGGTGCGGTTGGTCGAGCTGGATCCGGCCGCGGCCGAGGACGAGCTCGTGGCCGGGTTGCTCACCGAACTGGCCGTCGCGGAGCGGGTGCCGGTGGTGCGGTTGGCCGCGGGGCAGCGGTCCGCCTTCGAGCTGGCCGCGGAGGAACTCGGCCCGGTGGCGCGGGCCGGTGCCGGGCCGGCGGGCGCGGGGGAGGCCGAGGCACGGGCCGTCGGGCTGGACCGGGACGCGGTGGTGCTGCTGATCGGCGGGGCGCGCGGGATCACCGCCCGGTTCGCCGGCACACTGGCGCTGGCCTCGGGCTGCCGCGTCGAGTTGGCCGGACGGACCCCCTGGCCGCCCGATCACGAGTTGCCTTCCGGCCTGGCGGAAGCGGGTGCGGCGGAGCTGCGCCGGGCGTTGTCCGCGGAGGGGCGCCCGCTGACGGAGGTGGAGCACCAGGTACACGGCATACTCGCGCAGCGGGAGGTCGGCCGGACCTTGGCGGCCGTGCGTGCCGCCGGCGGTACGGCCGGGTATCGGCCGGTGGACGTACGGGATGGCGCGGCGGTGCGCCAGCTGGTCAAGGACGTGTACACCCGGTACGGCAGGCTGGACGGCGTGGTGCACGCGGCCGGCATCATCGACGACCGGCTGATGTCCGGAAAGGACGACGACTCGTTCCGCAGGGTGTTCGGTACCAAGGTGGACGGGGCGCAAGCCCTGCTCGGCGCGCTGGAGACACTGGCCGTGCGGCCACGGTTCGTCACCTTCTTCGGCAGCATTGCCGCGGTGCTCGGCAACCGGGGACAGACCGACTACGCGGCGGCGAACGACGCGCTGGAGACACTGGGTGCCAACTGGGCCGCCCGTACCGGAAACCGGGTGCTGACTGTCCACTGGGGACCATGGGCACCCGGGGACGAGCACGGCGGAATGGTGTCCGGCGAGCTGGCTCGCGAGTACCAGCGGCGCGGGGTGCGGTTGATCGACCCGGACGAGGGCACGGCCTGCTTGCTGCGGGAGCTCGCCTACGGCAGCCATGACACGCGGGCCGTGGTATACACGGCCTCGGTGTGGTGATGGCGGCCGGGGAGCCGGTCGCCATCGTCGGGATGGCGGTGTTGCTGCCCGGCGCGGCGGATCTTGCCGCCTACTGGCGCAACCTGACCGGCGGCTTCGACGCGATCACCGAGGTACCCGCGGATCGGCTGGACTCCGGTTTCCATGCCGCGGACCCCGACGACGACCTGCCGCCGGAGGTGACCTACTGCCACCGGGGCGGTTTCCTGGACGAACCGGTCACCGTGGACGCGGGCGCCTTCGGGATCGTGCCGAACTCGATCGAGGGGATGGAGCCGGACCAACTGATCGCCCTGCGGGTGGCGGCCGCCGCGGTGGCCGACGCCGGTGGGTTGCGTGGGCTCGGCGATCCGACCCGGATCGGGGTGATCCTCGGCAGGGGCGGTTACCTCTCCCCGGGACTGATGCGTTTCGGGCAGCGGGTGCGCACCGTGCGCGAGGTGACGAGGGTGCTCACCGAGCTCGTGCCCGGCCTGGAACGCGAGCGGCTGGAACAGGTGCGCGCGGCACTGCACGAGCAGTTCGGCCCGATGCGACCGGAAGCCACGATCGGACTGGTGCCGAATTTGGCGGCCTCCCGGGTGGCCAACCGGCTGGACCTGCGTGGTCCGGCCTACACGGTGGACGCCGCCTGTGCCTCCTCGCTGATCGCGGTGGATCAGGCTACCCGCGAGCTCGCCGAAGGGCGCTGCGATGCGGTGCTGGCCGGTGGGGTGCACCACTGCCACGACGACACCCTGTGGTCGGTGTTCAGCCAGTTGCGCGCACTGTCGCCGAGCCAGCGGATCCGGCCGCTCTCTCGCGCGGCGGATGGACTGCTCATCGGCGAGGGGACCGGGGTGGTGGTACTCAAGCGGCTGGCCGACGCCCGCCGGGACGGCGACCGGGTGTACGCGGTGGTCCGTGGCACCGGCACCTCGAGCGACGGGCGCGGGCAGAGCCTGTTCAACCCGGACGCCGGCGGGCAGGAGATCGCGCTGCGCCGGGCGTGGCAGGCGGCCGGACTCGACCCCGCAGCCCCGCACTCGGTGGGACTGCTGGAGGCGCATGGCACCGCGACCAGGGCGGGGGACGACGCCGAGTTGACCACCCTGGCCAGGGTGTTCGGCGCCCCGGCCGGATCGCGCGGGGTGATCGGTTCGGTGAAGTCGATGATCGGGCATACGATGCCGGCAGCGGGGATCGCCGGGCTGGTCAAGGCGGCACTGGCCATCCACCACGCGACCCTGCTGCCCACCTTGCACTGCGACGACCCGAACCCGCTGCTGGAGCGCACCCGGTTCCGCCCGATCTCCGCGGCCGTGCCATGGGAGTCGGCGGCCCCCCGCAGGGCCGCGGTGGAGGCCTTCGGCTTCGGCGGGATCAACGCGCATGTGGTGCTGGAGGAGGAACCCGGCCAGCAGGCGAGGGCACCGGTACGTACGGTCGAACCGGAGCGGGTGCTGCGGCTGGCCGCGGACGGTCCCGAGCGGCTGCGTGAGCTGCTGGACCGGCCGGACGTCGACCTACGATCCACCGCGGAGTCCGAAGGCGGCTGCCGGCTGGGGATCGTCGACCCCACCGCGAAACGGCTGGCCGCGGCGCGCAGGGTGCTGGCCGCGGGGAAGCCCTGGCGCGGGCGCGGGGACATCTGGTTCAGCCCGCGACCCTTGCTGCGCGAAGGTTCGGCCGCGAAGGTCGCCTTCGTGTTTCCCGGGCTCGAGGCCGAGTTCAACCCGAAGTGCGCCGATGTGGCCGAGCATTTCGGCCGCGTCGAACCGGGGCTGAGCACTGACACCGTGCTGTCCCGCGCGAAGTCGGTCACCGAGGTCGGCCTGCTGCTCGATGCCGTGTTGCGCCGGATCGGCATCCGACCGGATGCGCTGGCCGGGCACAGCCTTGGCGAGTGGACCGCGATGACGGCGGCCGGGCTGTGCGCGGACGGCCTGCTGGAGCGGTTCGGCACCGCGGACTTCCGGCTGCCCGAAGTGGACTTCCTCGCCCTCGGCTGCTCGGCGGAGGAAGCGGGCGCGCGCATCGAGGCCGAGCCGGACCTGGTGGTATCGCACGACAACGCACCGCGGCAGTCGATCGTCTGCGGGCCGCCCTCGGCGATCGCGCGGCTGGCGACGACCCTGCGTGCTGACGGGATCGTCGCACGACCGCTGCCGTTCCGCTCGGGTTTCCACACCCCGGTGATGGGACCGCTGCTCGCCTACTACGCCGGGGTTTTCGACGGGATGCGGCTGGGCGTCCCGGACACCCCGATCTGGTCGGCGACCACCGCTCGGCCCTACCCGAAGTCCACCGCGGACCTGCGCACGCTGTTCCTGGAACACCTGGTGCGGCCGGTGCGCTTTCGCGAACTGGTCGAGCGGTTGTACGTGGACGGCTTCCGTGTGTTCATCCATATCGGACCTGGCCAGCTCGGCTCGTTCATCGACGACACCCTCGCCGACCGGGACCATCTCACGGTCAGTGCGAGTTCCGGGCTGCGGCAGGGGATGGCCCAGCTGCGGCGGGTGGCGATCGCGTTCTGGGTGGAGGGCGGTCGGCCCGATTTCGGTGCGCTGGACGGCCCCGTGGAGGATGGGGTGACGGTCAGTACCACCTGCCCGCCGCTGTCCGTCCCGCCGTCCGCCCGAGGCCTGCTGGCGGGCGCGGTGGAGCCGGAGGTGCCCGCGGGTCTACCCGGTGGGGTCGCCGCCGAGTTCGAGGCGCTGCTTGCCGATACCCGGAAGGCGGCGCGTTCGGTGCTGGCGGCCGCGCAGGGTGGCCGTACTCTGCGGGTCTCCCTCGCGGAGATGCCGTACCTGCGGGCGCACCGGTTCTTCCGGCAACGGGAGGACTGGCCGGACGAGACCGACCGCAGGCCGGTGGTTCCGGCGACCACCCTGGTCGAGTTCGCCATGCGGGAGGCGGAGCGGGCCTGCCCCGGAATGGTCGCGGTCGGTGTGCGCGGGGCACGGTTCCACCGCTGGTTGACCGCGTCGCCCGCGCAGTCGGTGCCACTCGGGTTGGAACGCCTCGCCCCCGACCGCATCGCGGTGCGGGTCGGGGAGTTCACCTCGATGACGGTGGAGCTCGCGGCGCGCTATCCCGCTCCGGCGCGCCCACCTTTTGTGATCGAGGACCCCGAGCAGGAGCCGCCGTTGCCGGCCGCGGAGATCTACCGCAGGCGGGAGATGTTCCACGGTCCGGAGTTCCAGGGGCTCGCCGAGATCGAAGCGCTCGGCGAGTGGCACATCCGCGGGGTGCTCACGGTGCTGCCAACGCCCGGGGCGTTGCTGGACAATGTGGGGCAGTTGCTCGGATGTTGGTTGATGGCGACGCAGCACGAGCGGTTACTCGCCTTCCCGGCGAGCATCTCCTCGATCGCGGTGTTCGGCCCGCCGCTTCCGCCTGAAACCCGGGTGAGTTGCACCGTCCGCGTCCGCACCCCGAGGCCGGAGACGTTGGAGATGGACGCCCAGATCGTCCACAACGGACAAGTTTGGGCGGAGATCAACTCTTGGCAGGATGTCAGGCTGGATTGTGACCGGAACGCACACCGAGTGTACGCGTTTCCCAGGGACAATCTACTCGCCCGGCGGCAGGGGGACGGCTGGTGGCGGGTGGTCGATCCGTGGCGGTCCGTGGCCGCGCGGGAGCTGTATGCCGGGGTCTACCTCAGTGCGCCGGAACGAACCGAGTACGAGCGCGTGCCGCCGCGGCGGCGTGGGGAGTGGTTGCTGGGCAGGATCGCGGTCAAGGACGCGGTGCGCTCCTGGCTCGCGGAGAGTGGTGCGGAACCGGCGTTTCCGGCCGAGATCCTGGTGACCGGGGACGAGGAGCTGAGCGTGCGAGGTCACCACGGCAGGAGGCTTCCCTGGCTGCGGGTCTCGATCACACGCGGGGCCGAGCCCGGGGTCGTGCTCGCGAAGGCCGAACAGAGAGAGGACGTACGGATATGACCACAAAGGACACAGTTGAGGACGCGACGTTCGCCACTGTCGCCGACTTGCTTGGTGAGATCGTCGGTGACCTGGATATCCTCGGCGTGGAGATCACCAGGGAAACCACTTTCCACGAGGACCTCGGCTTGGAAAGCATTGACCTGGTGACCTTTGCCGGGATTCTCGCCGAACATTTCGGTGAGCGGGTCAACCTGGCCGAACATCTCGCCGAGCTGGACCTGGACGAGGTGATCGGGCTGCGGGTGGGCGATATCGCCGACTATGTGGCCCGGTGCGTGGCGGGGGAGCGTTGAACCGTGCCCGAGTTGCTGGTCAACGGCCTCCGAACGAATTACCAGACACTGCCGGTCGATCCGGCGGCGGAGTCGGTGGTGTTCATCCACGGGATGGGAACCGACAGCCTGGCGAGCTTCTACCTGACCCTGGCCTCGCCGGTGGCGGCCGCCGGGGTCAACGTGATCAGCTATGACCTGCGCGGGCACGGCAAGACCGAGCGGCCGCTGAGCGGGTACACGCTCAAGGAGTTCGTCGCGGACCTTGACGATTTGCTGCGTCAGGTGGCCGGCGACCGGCCGGTGCACCTGGTCGGCAACAGCTTCGGCGGCACCATCGCCTACAGCTACGCGTGGACGTATCCGGAGCGGGTGCGCAGCATCGTGTGCATCGAGGCGGAGCCACCGACCGAGATCTGGGCCGAGAAGATGGCGCAGATCCTCGCCGGGACGCTGGAGTTTCTCGCGGTCGAGGAGAACTTCGAGTGGATCGAGGCGAACTACAGTGCCCATCACCGCCGGTTGGCCAGGATGGCGGCGAAGCGGATCTCCTCGACCACGATGGCCGAGGAGGTGCCGACCGGGCCGTTGCTGACCATCGAGCAGGTCGCGTCGATTCAATGTCCGGTGCTGTCGATCCTCGGGCAACACGGTTATCAGGCGGACGATCTCGACGCGCTGACCTCGGTGCTGCCGCGTGGTGAGCTGTTCGTGTTCGAGGGGCAGGGACATTCGGTGCTGGTGGAGCAGCACCGGGCCGTGCGGGGGCTGCTGCTGGATTGGGTGGCCAGGCACCGATGAGCAGGCTGCTGTTCGTGGTGCCCCCGCTGGCGGGGCACATCAACCCACTTGCCGGCGCGGCGGCGGAACTCGCGGCCGGGGGACATCGGGTCGCCTGGGCCGGTCCGCATCCGTTGGTCGGGGAGTTGTTGGGAGAGGACGCGCTGGTGTACCCGGCCGGGGACGCGGCGGACTTCGACCTGTCCGGGCGCCCGCCCGGGTTGCGTGCCTTCGCCGCGTTGAAGTTCCTATGGGAGAACTACCTGGTACCGCTGGCCGACGCGATGGTGGCGGGGGTCGGCGCGGCCGTGACCGACTTCGCCCCGGATGTGATCGTGGTCGATCAGCAGGCGCTCGCCGGGGCGTTGGTGGCGACCAGGGCGGGGCTGCCGTGGGCAACCTCGGCGACGACCTCGTCCGAGTTGGCCGACCCGCTCGGCACCATGCCCAAGGTGGCGAGTTGGATCCGCGATCTGCAGCAGGGATTGCGCGACCGGCACGGGGTGGCGGGGGAGGTCGACCTGCGATTCTCGCCGCATGCGGTACTGGCGTTCAGCACGGAGGAGTTGGCCGGGTGCCCCGTGGTCCCGCTGCCAGGGGAGTTGCACTACGTCGGTCCGTCGCTGGCCGACCGGCGGGAGACGGCGGAGTTCCCCTGGCATCGGATCGACCCGGACAGGTCACTGGTACTGGTCACACTGGGCACCGCGAACGGCGCGGCCGGTGGACGGTTCCTGGCCGAGAGCGCCCGGGCGCTGGCGAACCTGCGAGACGACTTCCAGGGCGTCATCGTGGACCCGGAGGGTTCTCTCCCGGAAGGGATGGCCGAGGACGTCCTGGTGGCCCGCGGTATCCCGCAACTGAGCGTGATTCAACGGGCGGCGGTTGTGGTGTGTCATGGTGGCCACAACACGGTGTGCGAAACCCTGTGGCATGGTGTCCCCCTCGTCGTCGCTCCGATCCGCGATGACCAGCCGGTGCTGGCGCAGCAGGTGGTCAACGCGGGCGCCGGTACCCGGATCCGGTTCGATCGAGCCCGAGCGGAGGACATCGAGCAAGCCATACGTACCGTATGCCAGGAACCGGACTACGCGGCTCAGGCGCGGCGCATTCGCACATCGTTCCGGCATGCGGGCGGTTCCACGGCGGCGGCCCGGCACTTGTCGACCCTGGCCAGCATTTCAACCGCAGGTTGTTGTAGCTGACGTGTTGTCGTTGGTAGTGGCTTCGGCCGGCTCTGGGAGATACGGTCGCCGTGTTCTGTTCAAGATCCGACACGCCTCGAGATCGATCACACGATGGCCGCCCTGGTGATCACGACACACCATGAGGACAGGAGGCGGCAAGCAAGGAGCACCGCGTGACGAAGCCCCAGCGGCGCTGGCCAGACGAACTCGCGATCGACGAACTGCGGCTCCAGCTAGATTTTCTTCAGTTCCTACGGCAGACCGCGGTCGGCAAGGTCGCCGGGCTCACGCACGCACTCGCCGCCGCGGCACCGATCGCCACCTCACCCCGCACGACCGCGCTCGGTGTGATCAAGCACCTCACGGCCGCGGAACGGTACTGGATCTCGATCACCGCCGCCGGCGCCGACCTGCCCTCCCGGTGGCAAGGCAGCCCAGACCCCTCGTGGGACCTCTCCGACACCGACACACCCCAGACGATCATCGCCGCCTATCAGGCGGAGTGGACCCATTCCGCCGACGCGCTCGCCGACAAGGGACCGGATGACCTGACGGCGGACGGCCAACGAACGGTCCGGTGGATCCTGGCGCACGTCAACCAAGAAACCGCCCGGCACGTCGGCCACCTCGACGTCCTGCGTGAACTCGCTGACGGGGAAGCCGGCGAGTGATGACGTCATCACCGTGTCACTGCTGCGCTAGCGGGATGACCCGGCTCGGTTCCGAACGTTCGAAGATCCCTGGGCAAGGCGGCCGCACGATCAACCTTCGCCAGATGTCAGCCTGCTTTCAGCTCCGTCACGAGCGCCACCCATGCGTCGCTCGACAACGTCAGCACTCCTCGGCTGCGGTTCTTCGTATCGCGGACGCCGATCACCCCGGGGAGGTAGGCGACCTCGACACACGCGCCGCCTCCGCCGTTGCTGCTCGCGCAGTACCCGCGGCAGGTATACCTGGCCAGCCGCGAACAGGAACGTCCCTCGCGGCGCCACGTCACCACGTCCGGAATCTTCGGCCCGGTCACCGACGTGGTCTGCCTGACCGACTTCCCACCACGCATCCACACCAACGGCTCCACGGTCGAAGTGCGGGCAGTCGGCAAGGAACTGACCTTCGCGGCCAAGGCGGAACCAGCGCCGCGGCTGCTGCTATCAGGCAACCCGGCGAACATTCACCAGGTCACCGAAACCACGGGAGTGAACGCCGACGTGCTCGCCCGAACCCTACTCGATGAAGGTGTGTACGGGGAACTGACCGATGAGCTGGCGGCGGGCTACGTCGGCGTAGGCTCACGCACTCCGTAGCTCCGCCAGCAGAAGGTCCGCACTCGCCCGCGCAGGCTCGGACAACGGTGTCGGCGCGCCGCGCCGGGCGGCGGCTCGGATCGCGTTCGCGCACTGCAACAGCTGCGCAAGCTTGCCCGACCGGGTTTCCAGGTCGGCAGCGAACTCGTGTTGAACCCGGGCGGCGAGCTGCGGATCGGGCAGCGCCGACTGCCACAGCGTTGCGCCATCGTGCCCACGTGGAGCGGCACCCCAGTCCTCCCAGTCGAGGATGTGCCCCTCGATGGACAGGCTGTCCCAGTGCACGTCCGTGTGCGCGGTCGCCCACTCATCCACCGTGGTGTCCACGGAGTCGAACACCTCGGAGATCCTCTTGGTGAGGTGCGCCTGGCTCATCCCGACCCGTTCGGTCGAGTGCGCCCCCAAGGCGGCCAACGACTCACGCAGGCCCGCCCACCACGAATCCGGGAGCGTCACGGCCGTCGCGAGATCGCCGACCACCGGCGCGGTGACCAGCTCCACCTCATCGGCACGCCACACCACATCCCTGCCGGGGTCGGCCCAGGTCGCGCTCTGGAACCACTCGGGCTTCTTGACCCCACGAATCGTCGCCGCAGCCTCCAGCCCGATCCACGTCGCACTGTTGATCCGCCACCGCTGGCGGCGCTCCACTCGCACCCACGTGCCGGCACTGGTACGGAAACGTTCGGTGGCCCCGTGCTCCCCATGGACCACGGAGGCCCGATCGAGACTCACCCCCAAGGCTCGTTCGGCCCGGTCCAGCACGTCACCGTGCTCGCTCTCCCGCACGTCGAACACTGCGGCCAGATGCGGGACGGATGCAACGGGAGTGGTATCGGCCATGATCGCTATCCTCCCATTCCACCGGTACCCCCGCTCACGCTCGCCGCCCACCCCGTTCGGAGCACGGTCGTTCCATGCCGACCTGGCATCGCTGATCAGATATAGCGCTCTGACCAGCATAAACATGTCCGTTCGGTTACCTGCCCAAGTCTCAACTTGACTAACACGGTTACGTGAGCAGCAAACTCGCGCGCATGAATGGCCAACACGGGTGGGGGTGCTCAGGTGGTCGTGGTTTGTGCCGCCGAGGTTGTGGGGTCGGCCGTGTCGGAGTTCGAGCCGGACGGGGTGTTGCCGGTTGTCGGGTCCGGGGGCTCCGTGGGGGTCGGTTCCGTCGGGTCGTCCGTCGGGTCAGGCGTGTCGGTGGGGTCGTCCGTGGGGTCGGGCGTGTCCGTGGGGTCCGGGGAGCTGGGCGTGTCCGTCGGGTCGTCCGTCGGGTCAGGCGTGTCCGTGGGGTCGTCGGTGGGGTCGGGCGTGTCGGTGGGGTCGGTGGGGTCTGTGGGTTTGCCGGGGTCGTTCGGGTCCGGCGTAGTCGGCGGTGCCACCGGTTCGGGTCCGGGCGAGGTGATCGGGCTCGGCGCGCCGACGGGGACCTCGCTGTCCGGGGTGGGCGTCACCCCCTGCCGGTACGCCTCCGCCCACAAAACCACCGTATTCACATACGTCCGCGAATTATTGTACCGAAACACAGCCGCCCGCAACTCACCATCCACCGCCATATCCAACCCACCCGAACACAAATACCGCCCCGTCGCCACCGTCGCATCATAAATATTGTTCGGATCCGAAACCCCATCACCATTACCATCCGCCGCATACCCCCGCCACGTCGACGGAATGAACTGCGTCGGCCCCACCGCACGATCCCACACCGCATCCCCGTCATACCGCCCACCATCGGTGTCCGCGATCGCCGCCACCGGACCCACACCATTCAACACCGGACCCAGAATCGGCTCCAACGTGTTCCCGTCCCCATCCACATACCCACCACGCGCATGATTCGACTCGATCCGACCGATACTCGCGATCAAAGCCCAATCAATCCGGCACCCCGGCTGCTCAACCCCCACCATATCCGCCGCGTTCCGGTACGCCTTCAACGCCGAACCCGGAATACCCAACGGGCCGGCAGGCAGGGTCTCGCCGTACGCCGGGCGCCGCGGGTCCCCGTTCTCCCGGGAGTCCTGCGCCGCGAGCGCCTCCGGCAGCGCGGGCTCGGGGAGGGTGCCGTTGACGTTCACCCTGGACGGTAGCAACGTGGGGTCCAGCCCACCCACCAGTGCGATATTGCGGTTGTGCTCACTGGGGGTCGGACCGGAGGCCAGCCATTGTGCCGCCGCGACACCGGCCGCGGTGGTCGGCAGGATCGCGATCGTTCCACTGAGGACTGCGGCGGTCGTGCGGTGCCGTGCTCGGAACCGTCGTGCCGCGCTTGCTCGGCGTATCCTCCGTGTCACGTCACGCTCCTCACCTGCTAGGAAGCCGTCGGGGCGACGGCAGCCAGGTACATCGGGGAACCGGTCGGCGCGGCACGTGCCGCGAGATGCCGGACGGCCCGCAGGTAGAGCGGGTCGATCCGGTACCGGTAGCTTGCCTGCGGCATGTTCCGCCCGGGCGGAACGGGGTCGGCCAGCCTGATCTCAACCAGCCGCTCGAGTAGACTCTCCGCTGCCGGTGCGGATATGTCCAGCGTCCGAGCGGTCCAGTCCACGGAAATCGAGCCAGGACCGGGGTGGTGCCGCTCGAGGTCGACCAATGCCGCCCACTCACCGGAGCAGAGTGCCCTGGTGCTGCGCTGGACGCTCGCGACGAGGTCGAGGCTTCCCGTGGGCAGCTCGACCAGGCTGTCGGTAGAGGTCACCTTGTGCAGCAGCCGCGCTAGTGACCAATGTGGACGGAGTCGGGCCAGGGCGACGATCAGCGCCGCGACCAGTGGGAGTCCGGAACACCAGGCGACGAGTGAGCGCGCCGCCTCCGGCTCCCTGGCCACCCGCCCGCGCCCGATTCCGGAGCTGAGCAACTCGTACAGCTCGCCACCACCCAGCTTGGGTAGCTCCACCACCGAGGTGATGACCTCCTCGGACATCCGTGACGAGCAGCCCAGCAGCATCCCGCCGGCAGGTGAGCCGGGTTGCAGCGCCGCGACGTCCACCCCCTCGCGCACGTTGTCCAGCACGACCAGTACCCGCTTACCCGCGGTGAGCTTGCGGAACAGTCGCACCCGCTGGTGCATGTTGTCCGGAATGGACAGGTCGGGCCGGAAGGCGTGGATGAACCCGCCGAGCACCTCGGCGGGCGCCGCGGTCGCGAGATCCGCGTAGAGCTGCCCGTCCGGGAAAGCCTCGCCGGTCCGGTTAGCGAGGTGGACGCAGAACGTGCTCGTTCCGACACCCGGAGCGCCGACGACGGCGAGTGTGGCCGGCCGCACTCGCCGGGCGCGGGTCAATGCGGTTGCGGCGCCGTCCAGCTGCGCACCGAAACCGCGGAAGGCGACGTTGTCCGGCGGGATCTGTGCGGGCACCTCGGCTGCCACGGTCGCGGATCGGGACGGTGCCGCCATCCCGGCCGGTTCCTCGCTGATGACCTGCTGAAAGGCGGCACGAACGGCCTGCCCCGGTTCGAGGCCGGATTCCCGTACCCGCTTCTTGCGCAGGTCATGGAACAGGTCGGTCGCCTCGGCACGTTGCCCGACCGCGGCGAAGGCGCGCATGAGGTTCGCGTAGAGCTCCTCGTGCCTGGTGTCCTCACGGACGACCCGGTCGGCCTCCGCCAGCACGGCCTCGGCGTTCCCGAGCTCCAGTCGCGTGCGCAGGTAACGGTCAAGCACGGCTACCCTGGTCGTGTCAAGTCTGGATTTGTGCGCACGCAACACCGGACCGAGCGAGACATCGGCGAGTACCTCACCTCGGCATAGCCGGACCCCGGCGAGCAGCGTGTCGGCCGCCGGTTCGGTCTCCTCGGCGGCCAGTTCACGTTCGGCCCTGTCCCGTAGCCGAAGGAAGTCGTCCACGTCCAGGTATGCGGCGGAGCCGACGTGCAGCACGTACCCCACCCTCGGCGTGTGCGAGAGCACATAGGAGTCCGAAGTGGACGATCCAAGCAGCTTGCGCAGCTGCGAGACATAGGTCTGTACGATCCTGGCCAGCTTTACGCAGGGCTCGCTTCCCCACAGCTCGTCGGTAATCGTCTCGGTACGAACGACGGTGCCCGCGTTGATCGCCAACAGGCCGAGCAACTGCCGCAGCTTCGGTTGCGAGGGTGTCACCACCTCATCGCCATGCTCGACCCGCAGCGGGCCGAGCAACTTGATCCGTACCGTCATGATGACTCCTGTATCCCGGCGATCATCAACGGTAGATGTTAACCGCCAAGTCGGCCCCGGTCACCGGCCGAATTACGGGTGATAGCCGGTTTTCGGAAAGTCCGCATACCGGCGGGAAGATCGATACCGCGGACTGTCACGTATCCGCCAGTTTTACCGGGATCCAACACCTACCCGGTCCGGCGGAAGTTGCGCACCGCGAGGGCACCGCCCAGCATCGCCGTGACCAGCGCGAGGGCCACCGCGAGCAGGAGCGCGGAGCCGAACGGCCTGCCGAGGGCGAGCCCTCTGGTCGCGTCGATCGCGTAGGTCAGCGGGTTGAGCATGGACACGGTCCGTACCCAGGTCGGCATCGCGTCCAGCGGCATGTATGCACTGGAGGAGAACATCAGCGGGAACATCGCGAAGAAGGACACCGCCTGCATGGTCTCCGCCTTGCGCAGCCAGGTCGCGATGGCCACGAACACCCAGCCGAGCCCCCAGCCGACGACCAGGGTGAGCAGGAGGGCGACGGTCACCCCGAACGGCCCGCCACCGGGGCGGAAGCCGAGTACGAGCATGCCGGCAACCAGCGTGGCCACCAGTTGCACGGCCAGCCGGGCGGTGTCGGAGAGGGTCCGGGCGAGCAGTACCGAGAACAGGCTGATCGGCATGGTCCGGAACCGGCCGATCACCCCGGTGTAGGTCTCGGCGAGCAGCCCCGCGCCCGAGCTCATCGCGGTGATCATCGCGATATTGATCATCGTCGCCGGCATCAGGAAGTTGATGTACCCGTCGTAGCCCGACATCCCGGGCAGCGAGCCGATGCTCTCGAAGACCTGGCTGAACAGTAACAGCAGTACTACCGGCTGCATCAGGCCGAAGAAGACCAGCCGGTAGTCCCCGAAGGCCGCGCGCAGCGAACGTGTGGTGAGCACCCATACCTGCGTGGGCAACCCGCTGCCGGTCCAGCTACGGGGCGCGTGCCTGCCGTGGCCGTTCGTGACCAGCTTGCTGGAGACGGGACTACTCATGTCCTGCCCAGGAAGTCCGGTGCAGGGAGAGGTACACATCGTCCAGGGTCGGCTCGGTGACGGTCAGGTCCGCGATACCGATGCCGAGGCGGTCCAGGGTGCGGACCAGCCCGGTGATCTCCCCGGCCGCGGCGACCGGCGCGGTCACCGTGCGGGCCCGCTCGTCGGGCACCGGCCGCAGCGCCAGCCGCTCGAGTGCGCAGGCGGCGTGCCGTGTGGCCTGCGGGTCGGCGAAGGTCAGTGTGGCGGTGCGCCGCCCGATGCCCGCCTTCAGCCGTTCCGGGGTGCCCTCGGCGACGATGCGCCCCATGGCCAGCACGATGACCTGGTCGGCGAGCCGGTCGGCCTCCTCCAGATACTGGGTGGTCAGCACCACGGTGGTGCCCGCGGCCGCCAGCCGGGTGACGATTTCCCACAGACCCGAGCGGCTCACCGGGTCCAGCCCGGTCGTCGGTTCGTCGAGGAACAACACCTCAGGGGCGCCGACCAGCCCCGCCGCGAGGTCGAGGCGGCGACGCATCCCGCCGGAGTACGTGCGAGCGGGCCGATCAGCGGCCTCGGCGAGGCCGAAGGATTCGACCAACTCGACCGCCCGCGCCTTCGCCTGCCGGGTGGAGGCACCGAGCAGCCTGGCGATCAGCACCAGGTTGCCGCGGGCGGACAGGTTGTCGTCCACGGCCACGAACTGGCCGGTCATCCCGATGTGCCTGCGCACCTCGTGACCATCGGTGACCACGTCGAACCCGCACACCCGTGCGCTGCCCGCGGTCGGCCTGGTGCGGGTGCCGAGTATGTCGATCAAGGTCGTCTTGCCCGCGCCGTTGTGCCCGAGCACCGCGAGCACGGCGCCCGCCTCGGCACGCAGGTTCACCCCGGTCAGCGCGGTCACCTGCGCGTAGTCCTTGCCGAGACCGGCGACCTCGATCCGCGGGTGTCGCATTGCCTCATCCCCTGTCTGCCTGGACTTTCCGGACGATAGTGATTGGAAAGCCTCGGCCGAGCCCGCTTGCGCGAGGCTTGAGCGGCAGTGGAGCGTGCCTTAGCGGGTCACCTCGCGCACATCCCACACCCAGACCCCGCCGACCATCCTCGGTGGTTTCGCCAGCAGCGCCCGCACCGTCTCGAGTAGCGCCTCCTGGTGCCGGCGTGGCGCCAGCACGACCACGTCGGCGCGCCAGAACCGCAGGTCCTGCTGTGCCCGCAGGCGGTCGCGGAGATCGACCCGCGCGGCCGCCCCGGTGTCGTCGACCCGCTCGAGCAGGCGCGAGGTCGGCCGCCGTTGCGCCCCGTAGTTGCCCTTACGCTCCGTGCCGTGCGGGGCGACGAAATACCCCTCGGCGAGGGGGAAGGCCAGCCCGGCATCGACCTGCCAGCGCAGGCCGCGCGCGTCGCCGGTGTCCGGAAGCGGCGCGAGGACCACGGATCCGCCGGGGTCCACGTACTCACGCCAGCCGCCTTCGGCGAAGAAGTCGGGGGTCGGCGGCCGTTGCTCGGTGCGCAGCTCGGTCGGCACGATCGGCAGCAGCGCGGTGAGCAGGGACGCGGCCCACAGCGGCACCAGCCATCGCCGCCGTGGCCGCGCGGCCGCCAGGATTCGGCTGGTGGTCATGGCCAGCAGGATGCCGATCAGTGGCACGCAACCGAGGGCGAAGCGGGACTCCAGCACCGATTCGTACAGTGGCGCGCGGAACAGCCCGAGCCAGGGCCCCGCCACCCCGGTCACTTCGCCGTCGACCATCAGGATCAAGCCGGTCGAGAGCCAGGCCATCCCGAGCAACGCCACGGTGATCGCCCGTGCCACGGCGTCCCGCCACAGGTAGGCCGCGGCGAGGAGCACCAGCACCACCAGCGGCCAGCCGAAGAAGGCGTTCTCCTCGGTGCGGTTCATCGAGAGGTCCCGTGCCACCGCGGGATCGCCCGCCACCGACTCGGTGGCGAACGCGGTGAACGCGGCGGCGTCGTTGCCCACCAGTCCGTGTTCCAGGCTGTGGTAGCTCTGCGGGCCGAAGAACTGCCACCACAGCGGGTAGGCCACCAGCAGCAGGGACACGCCCGCGGCCACCGCGAGCCCGATGGCCAGCGGGCGCAGCGTCTCCAGTACGTGCTCGGCGCGCTGCACGGCATAGGCACCCGCGAAGATCAGAAAGGTGGTGGCGCCGATGAGCAGCGGCTCCTCACCGAGAAAGATCTGCCAGGCCAGCAGCAGTCCCAGCAGGACGCCGGTGCGTACCGGCCGGTGCCCGTGTGCCAGTTTGACCAGGCACAACACCAGGAAGGGCAGTACGAACAGCGCCACGAAGTTGGGGTGCGCGTTGGCGTGCGAGATGATCGGTGGTGCGAAGGCGCAGAACGCCGCGCCGACCACCGCGGCCACCCTGCCGTGCACCAGGTGCCGGGACAGTACCCAGTACCACGCGACCGCGGTGGCCAGCAGTCCTCCGGTCAGCACGAGGGCCCAGGTCACGGTGGGTCCGAAGGCGAGGGTAAGCGGCGCCAGCGGTACCCCGAGCCCGAGCATGGCCGTGTTGGCCATCAGGTTCACGCCGTCCGGATGGTTCTGCAGGGCACTGAACAGCGGGTTCTCGCCGTTGCTCAGCGCGTGCGCGGTGACCGCGAAGAACCACTCCCACATGCGCTGGTCCTGCCCGCTGTTGGTCAGGTAGCCACTGCCCAGGTTGTTCCATAGTGGACGGTAGATCAGGAAGGCGGCGAGCAGGAAAATCGACGTGATGGCGAGATCGGCCGGATGCGCACGGAGATGCCCGGATTCCGGTGCGCGCGGCACCTGCTCGAAGGGTGCGGTTTTGCCGGTCTTCGCCATCGCAGTTCCCATTCGGTGCCCTTTTTATCAGATGCGTGACAGTCCCGCTCGACAAGATCGGGCACGGATGACAGTTTAGGCCGCGCCTGTCACGCACTTTACATTTCCGCAAATCAATTCATACTATGGTTCGTCTCATCGGGAAACTGCCAACGGAGGTAGCCGATGGTACGCGGACGGCCACCCAGGAGTAAGCGCCCGAGGCATCGCAGGCGCAGGGTTCTGCTGGAACCCTCGGTCGGCGGTTACCCAGGCCTGCTGTTCAAGGCCTTCGGGGTAGTACTGCTGCTCGGCGCGCTCGGTGGCGCGGCTTTCGGCGTCTGGGGTGGCCAGGGTGGTGACTCCGAGCGTCCCGCCGAGCGCACCATCCCACCGATCAGCGAGGTCGTGGAGGCCACCACCACGTCCACCTCGCCCCCCACTCCTTCACCGCTGCGGCGCTTTCCCGGCTTCGGTGACCCGTGGGCGCGCTGACCACTTGAGATATCTGTATGACAGTGTTCGCCCCGGTTGCTCGTGCGCGTATGACAGCCGTCGGGGGCCATGGTAACGGCGGCGTAACTTTACCCCACGCATCCGCTCCGGCCGGCGGTGGTCACCTTGGGGCCGGTCGGTGGGTCGATCGTTCTTCGCTGACAACAACGCCCTCGCCCGGTCGATCCTGGGTGACAAGTGTGCGATTTTCCGGTCCGTGCTCGTGCCGGTACATGGCTGACCGGTCCACTTTTCTGCGATGCCCGCGATGTTCCCGGGCTCGCCGAGCTTACGTGCTTCACAAAAATGACTCAGCGTCGACCCTTGCTCGATTCACTGTTTACCGACTTTCGGCGCCGGTCGAGCTTCTTGCGGAGCGGTAGGCCGAGAGGTACTTTAATCGCTCGTGGCCGTGACATTGCGGCTACATTACCTGCATTTGGAGATGCTCCGCATCTCGGACGGTCGTCGAAAAGTCGCGCGAAGCTGGGTGGCGACTCGTCTTTCTCTGCACATCGTGCGATTTCTCGCGTCCGCCTCAATAGTAGGAGACAGCAGATGAAAGTTCGTTGGAAGTCTCGAAGAGTGGCCCACTCCCTGGCCTTCGCGACCGTGGGCTCGGTCGCGGTCGCCATGGTGGGCCTTGTCGGGATGGGGTCCAGCGCCGCCGAGGAAGTCTCGGTAACGCTGGACTACACCTGTGAGTTCCCGGTGGTCGGGGAGCAGGCGATGTCGGTGACGATCGACGCGCAGCTTCCGGACAACGCGATCGCCGAACAGCCTTCGACACCGATCAGCTACGAGGCGACGGTGAACGTGTCGGCGAACGCCACGGACGGCCTGCGCCTGGTGGGTGCCGCTACGGTCGAGGGCTCGGCAACCACCAGCTCGACACTGGACGCGCCCGGCCGGGACGAGCCGCTCGACCTGTGGCTGGACTCGCCGGTTCCGGTCACCGACGTGCCGGCGGAGGGGCCGCTGGTGGTGGTCACCGGTGGCACCACGCCGGCGGTGACCTATGAGGCCGGTGGCACCGCTTCGGTCCACATCGGAGACATCAGCACCTTCTTGCACCCCAAGCGGGCGGACGGTACTGACACCGGCCTCGGCCAGTTCACCTCGCAGTGCCTCCAGGACCCTGGTCAGGACAACCTGCTCGGCACGTTCGAGGTGGAACCGCCCGACCCGAACCACACCCCGACCCCGCCGACGACTCCGACCGAGGAGCCGCCGGACAACCCGCACGGCGAGGCCACCCTGCACTACACCTGCCCCTTCCCGCTGATCGGGAACCAGGAGCTGGTGGTGGACGTCTCGTCCAACCTGCCGGAGACCTTGGACGTGGGCGAGGCGAGCGGTGACATCGCATTCGATGCGGTGGTCACTGTTCCGGCTACGGCCACCCAGGGACTTAACCTGGTGGGTGGTGCCACGGTCGAGGGCGATGCCACGGCGAAGGCCACCTTGACCGCGCCTGGGCTGAACCTGCCGCTGGACCTCCCGCTTCCGGTGCCCTCCACGGAGGTCCCGGACGAGGGTGAGTTCCAGATCCAGACCAGCGGCACCGCGCCGTCGATCACCTTCCCGGAGCCGGGTACCGCCGAGGTCACCGTTGGGGACTTCGCCAGCACCCTGACCCCGAAGAAGGAGGACGGCACGCCTACCGGGCTGGGCACGTTCACCTCGGAGTGCACGCAGTTGCCGGGGCAGAACAACTCCCTCGGCGAGATCGAGATCGGCGGCGACCCCACCACGGAGCCGACGGAGCCGACTGAGCCGACGGAGCCGACTGAGCCGACGGAGCCGACTGAGCCGACGGAGCCGACGGAACCGACGGAGCCCACGGAACCGACTGAGCCGACGGAGCCGACTGAGCCGACGGAGCCGACTGAGCCGACGGAGCCGACTGAGCCGACTGAGCCGACGGAACCGACGGAGCCCACGGAACCGACGGAGCCCACGGAACCGACTGAGCCGACGGAGCCGACGGAGCCCACGGAGCCGACGGAGCCGACGGAGCCGACGGAGCCGACGGAGCCCACGGAACCGACGGAACCGACGGAACCGACGGAACCGACGGAGCCCACGGAACCGACCGATCCGCCGGATCAGCCGGTTGAGCTGTCCTACGACGTCAATGGCGAAACGCTGATCAAGAGGCTGCACGCCATGCTGTCGCTGGACAACGGCGGCCTGGAGGCCAAGCTGGACACCGCCAGCGGAAACTTCGAGGGTGACCTGACGCTCCCGAAGTCGAAGCTGCGGTTCAAGCTGTTCGGTCTGCTGCCGGCCAGCGCCAAGGTGGTGCTGGACGACATCGGCGGAACCAACGGGACCGTGCGGGACGGCAAGGTGACCGCCAACTCGCAGGTCAGCATCAAGTTGGTGGATGTGCGGATGCTCGGGCTGCCGCTGCTCTACTCGAACAGCTGCCAGACCGTGGCACCCGCTGATGTCGACGTCGAGTCCGGCTCGAACTTCGACCCGCTGACCGGTGGCACCCTGACCGGTGAGTACACCATTCCGGAGTTCTCCGGATGTGGCTTCATCACCGGGTTCATCAACGGCATGGTCCCCGGTCCGGGCAACACCCTCGAGCTGAACATCGACAGGAGGTAACCGCGGCACAACGAAATCGCCCCCGGCATCCGTTGCCGGGGGCGATTTCGTGTCCGCGCTAGTCGGTCGGGGCGATCCCACCCGGCTTGGCCTGCCCGCAGGCCGGCGCCTGCCCGAACGCCTTGCTCAGTTCCTGGCTCAGCCGCAGGTCTCGTAGCGGGTCGTCCAGTCGCCCGAGCGCGGTCAGGTCCGCGCCCACCGAGCCCATGGTGTCGCGGAACGCCTCGTCGTTCTCCGGTGCGGCCGCGGCCAGCTTCTCCCTGGCCGTGTTGACGGACTGTTTCGCCTGGCGCAGCTTGCCGACGGTCCGTTCGATGACCGGCGCAGCGTCCTCGGCTGGTGGCGGCCCGGCCTCGGTGATGCCGTTCGCCACGGCGCCGACCGCTTCGGCCAGCTCGCCGAGATGCGTCACCATGAGCTGCTTGCTCTTCGCCAGATCCTGCGCGTCGACAGAGGGTCCACCCGTCAGGGTGTCCATATGGTCGGCCGCCACGGTGCACACCTGCCCCGCCCAGTCCGTTGCCGGGTCCCGGATCGGGTCCGAGGAACCGGAGTCGCAACCGGAGAGGGCGAGACCGCCCACGGTTGCGCAGGTCAGCGCAAGCCCGATACGTCCCAGCACGGTGACCTCACTCCCCCTCGAGCCGCTTGCAGGCCGGTGCCTCGGCGAACGCGGTCTTCAGCACCGGGTTCTGCTTGAGGTTCTTCGTCGGGTCGTCCATGCCCTGGAGTTCCTGGATCTTCGCGCCGACCTCGGTCATGGTCGACTGGAAGGCGGCCGGGTCGCTGATGGTCGCGCCGTCCGCCTTGGCCCGTGCGGTGTCCAGCGTCTGCTTGGTCTCTTCCAGGGTGCCGATGGTCTGCTCGACCAGCGCGCCACCGTCGGTCACCGGCGGCGGGCCCGCGGCCTCGATCCGGGTGGACAGGTCGTCGAACGCGCCGGACAGCGTATCCAGGTAGGTGAGCATCGCCTGCCGGACGTCCTGTGGCTGGTCGGACTCGAGCGGGGGCAGGGTGGTCATCTTGCTCGCCTGTGCCTGGATCGCCGTGCATACCTGATCGGCCCATGCGGTGGACTCGGAGCCTGCCTCGGCGGAACCGGTCTTGGTCTGCTGCCCCGCGGGCTCACCGGATGCGGCGGGCTCGTCCGAGCCGCACCCCGCGGCCAGCGCCAGCCCGCAGGCCGCCACCGCACCAATGACGAGTCGAGGAATCATACCGTTCTTCCTTCGTTTGTCGGATGAGGCTGGAAGGGGCGGATGCGAGCGAGTGGTCATCCGCCCGGCGCGGAGCCGAGCCGCGACGTTTTCCGGTATGACTCTAACGACCGAGTCGTCCCGCGGACACTGATTCCTCGGCCCGGAAGAAGTCCCGTTCCGCGTCGGACACGACACTCGTCACCCAAGCCGAGGAAATCCGAAGTGTTGCTGTCACGCCGATGACAGAAAACCCGTCCGGAGTCCAGCGCGCGATATGGTGGCCAGGGTCGTCGGTCGGTGTGGCCGGGGCCGCGGTCGCGGTGCCCGCTACGCCACGGGCGAGTGCCGGCGCCCGGCCATGATGAGTCCGGGCTTCATTCCACGCACAGTGTTTCCCTGGCAATCCGTCCTGTTTGGCGCGATTGCGTGCCGAAACGTGTATGTCCCCCGCAAGGTATGCGCTGGTGACGCTACCGGCCCGGCCGTAGCGCCCGCAACGTCATCACCACCGCAGGAAAGGAGCCGTGTCCGGGTGTCACCGGCATGACAAAAAATCTGCGCGTGTACCGCTGGGCAGGGGAAACGAAGGCGTTGTGCCGTGCGGGTGAAAAGTCCGGACGTGGACAGTTAGGCCGATAACAAGAAACGCTGTACCTCGACCACGTGTGGCCATGATGCATCGAGAGTTCTTGTGTGCCCTGTGCCAGGTAAGTAGCGTACCGATCAGTTGGGGCCGTTCGGACACCGATTCCGGTAAGGAAATCCGGCAACAAAGGACAGGTATTTCACGCATGAGCACACGCCGCACGCCAGCGCTGGCCCGTGCCGTTGCCGTGTGCCTTGCCCTCTGCCTCGTGGGGGCACTGTCCGTGGCCAGCGGGTCCGCGGCTCCTCGCCCCGCGCAGCGGCTCGGCGCGGCGGACGCACCGTCGGACAAGTTCCCGGAAGGGTCGGGAATCAAGGCTGGCTACTGGGTGGAAGACACCGTCAGCCGGATCGAGAAACTGCGTTCGGAGATCACCATCGGGCAGGGCACGTTCAACGCTCTCGTCAACCCCGCGGCGACCGGCGGAACCATTCGCGGACTGCTGGACCTGCCCGAGGCGGACAGCTACTTCGTCACGTTCGGCATCATGCCGGTGACCAGCACCGTCCAGCTGATCCAGGACGGCGAGGCCGAAGGCACGGTACAGGTCAGCTTCCGCCCGGACCCCGACAACCCGGACAAGAACTGGATGCGGGCCGAGGCTGACGTGACCGCCAAGGTGTTCATCAAGCTGAAGAACGTCAAGGTCGACGGGCAACCGCTGGATGTGGGTCCGGACTGCCGGACGGCGACGTCCGCATCGATCCGGATCAAGGGAAACCTGCCGCTCCAGGAGGGCGATCCCGATTCCGACACCGAGACGCGCTCCACCTACACGATCCCGCCGTTCGCGGGCTGCGGTGCCACCGAGGACCTCGACCCGCTGTTGACCGGCCTGGTTTCCGGGCCAGGCAACGCACTGAAGACCAACCTGCGGCTGCGCTGCATCGCGACCAGGTGTGAACAGGGGTGACGTAATGGGTGTGGAGGTGGTGGTCGAGGGGCTGCGCAAGTCGTTCGGCAGCCAGAACATCTTGCGGGACGTGGCGTTCAGCCTGCCCGCGGGCGAGGTCAGTGCCCTGCTCGGGCCGTCGGGGACCGGGAAGTCGGTGTTCCTCAAATGCCTGATCGGACTGATCCGGCCGGAGGCGGGCCGGATCGTGGTCAACGGGGTGGATCTGTGCTCCTGCCCGGAACGCACCCTGTACGAGACGCGGAAGCTTTTCGGGGTGCTGTTCCAGGACGGCGCGCTGTTCGGCTCGATGAACCTCTACGACAACGTCGCCTTCCCGCTGCGCGAGCACACCAAGAAATCCGAGTCCGAGATCAAGCGGATCGTGCTGGAAAAGCTGGAGATCACCGGGCTGGCCGGCGCCGAGGACAAGCTGCCAGGGGAGATCTCCGGCGGGATGCGCAAGCGTGCCGGGCTGGCGCGGGCGCTGGTGCTGGACCCGGAGATCCTGCTGGTCGACGAGCCGGACTCCGGGCTGGATCCCGTGCGCACGGCGTACCTCTCCCAGTTGCTGATCGACCTGAACGCGCAGATCGACGCCACCATCCTGCTGGTGACGCACAACATCAACGTCGCCCGCACGGTTCCGGACAACCTCGGCATGCTGTTCCGCAAGCAACTGCTCATGTTCGGACCGCGCGAGGTGCTGCTGACCTCGGACGAACCCGCGGTCGAGCAGTTCCTGAACGGCCGAACCCTTGGCCCGATCGGGATGTCCGAGGAGAAGGACTCCGCGCAGCTGGCCCGCGAGCAGGCGCGCGCCGACGCCGGCCACCGCGACGGGTCGGGCGAAGACGTGCGCGGCATCGTGCCGCAGATCGAGCCGACCCCCGGGATGCCGGAGCGGATGGGCGTCCGCCGCCGCAAGGACCGGGTGATGGCCATGCTGCACACCCTGCCTTCCCTTGCCCAGCACGGGATCGTGGCCAGCCTCAGCACGGAGGACCGGCACCGCTACGGCCTGCGACCGGTGAGCAGGCACCGGCAGGAAGCCCTGACGGAGCGGTTCTCCGCGGAGTCGGTGACCGGACAGTGGGGTCTGCCGTGACCACACCCACCCGCCGCCTGCCGGGGCTGGACCGCGTCACCGCCGCCATGCGGGAGTTCGGCCGTGGTTTCTCGCTCGGCCTGGATGTCATCGTCGCCATCTTCAAACGGCCGTTCCAGGCGCGTGAGTTCATCCAGCAGTTCTGGTTCATCGCCAGCGTGTCGATCACCCCGGCCATCCTGGTCGCGATCCCGTTCGGCGCGGTGATCTCACTCCAGCTCGGCACTCTCACCAGCCAGATCGGCGCCTCGTCGTTCAACGGCGCGGCCAGCGTGCTCGCCGTGGTGCAGCAGGCCAGCCCGATCGTCACCACCCTGATCATCGCGGGAGCGGGCGGCTCCGCGATCTGTGCCGACCTCGGCTCGCGCAAGATCCGCGAGGAGATCGACGCGATGGAGGTGCTCGGGGTCTCGCCGATCCAGCGACTCATCGTGCCGAGGGTGCTCGCGGCGATCCTGGCGGCGGTGCTGCTCAACGGCCTGGTGAGCGTGGTCGGTGTGGCCGGGGGCTATTTCTTCAACGTGGTCGTGCAGGGCGGCACCCCCGGCGCCTACCTGGCCAGCTTCAACGCCCTCGCCCAGCTTCCGGACCTGTGGGTCGGCATGATCAAGGCGTTCATCTTCGGTTTCCTCGCCGGTGTCGTCGCCGCCTACCGGGGGCTCAACCCGCGGGGCGGCCCGAAGGGCGTCGGTGACGTGGTCAACCAGTCGGTGGTGATCACCTTCCTGCTGCTGTTCTTCGTGAACACCGTGATCACCGGGCTGTACCTGCAACTGGTGCCTGCGAAGGGGACTTAGCCGTGACCACTGTGGGTGAACGCGCGAAAGCGACGCTGCGGCGTCCCGGCGACAGTTTGTTCAAGCTGGGCGACCAACTGCTGTTCTACCTGCGGGCACTGGCCGCGGTGCCGCTGACGATCCGACGCTACTTCAAGGAGGTCGTCCGGCTGCTGGCCGAGGTGACCTTCGGCAGCGGCGCGCTCGCGGTGATCGGCGGCACCATCGGCGTGATGGTGGGGCTGACCCTGTTCACCGGGATCACCGTGGGGCTGCAGGGTTTCAGCGCGCTGAACCAGATCGGTGTCTCGGCGCTGACCGGTTTCATGACCGCCTACTTCAACACCAGGGAGATCGCGCCGCTGTCCGCGGGACTCGCGCTGTCCGCCACGGTCGGCGCGGGTTTCACCGCACAGCTCGGCGCGATGCGGATCTCCGAGGAGATCGACGCGCTCGAGGTGATGGCGGTGCGCAGCATGCCGTTCCTGGTCACCACGCGGATCATCGCCGGGTTCGTCGCGATCGTCCCGCTGTACGCGATCGGCCTGCTGACCTCGTATGTGGCCTCCCGGCAGGTGACGGTCTGGGTGCTCGGTCAGTCCGGTGGGACCTACGACCACTACTTCGCCCTGTTCCTACCGCCGGAGGACGTGTTGTGGTCCTTCGGCAAGGTGCTGATCTTCAGCGTCGCGGTGATCCTCACCCACTGCTTCTACGGGTACCGCGCGGCCGGCGGGCCTGCCGGCGTCGGCGTCGCCGTCGGCAGGGCGGTGCGGACCTCGATCGTGCTGATCAGCGTGCTCGACCTCTTCCTCAGCCTGGCGATCTGGGGGGTTAACACGACGGTGCAGGTGGCTGGATGAGCAAGGCGGAAACCGGAAAGCGGCTGGGAACGCAACTCGCCGGGGTGGCGTTCCTGATGGTCCTGGTGCTGATGCTGTGGTTGACGGTCGCCATCTACGAGCGGCGGTTCGAGTCGGTGGAGACGGTGACGTTGCGCGCGGACCGGATCGGCAACCAGATGGAGATCAACTCCGAGGTGAAGTCCAGGGGCGTGCCGTTCGGCTACGTCTCCGATGTGCGCGCCACCGACCGCGGTGCGGAGATCGAGCTGGCGATGGACCCGGCCACGATCGATCAGTTGCCGCGTAACGTCTCCGCCCGGCTGCTGCCGAAGACGGTCTTCGGTCAGCGATATGTCAACCTGGTACTGCCGGAGGACCCGGCGGCGCGGTCCCTCTCCGGCGGCGATGTGATCCCGCAGGACCGCTCGAAGAACGCGATCGAACTGGAGCGGGTGCTCGGCAACCTGCTGCCGCTGCTGCGCGCGGTCCAGCCGGAGAAGCTGTCCGCCTCGCTGGGCGCGGTGTCCCAGGCGCTGGACCAGCGCGGGGAGCCGCTCGGTGACAGCATCGTCAAGCTGAACAAGCTGCTGTCCGAACTCAACCCGCTGATGCCGCAGTTCAAAAAGGACGTCAGCGGTGTGGCCGATGTCGCCGAGCTGTACGACGAGGCGGCCCCGGACATCCTGCGAGCGCTCACCGATCTCACCGTGACCGGGCGGACGATCACCGAGCACCGTAGCGACCTCCAGGCGCTCTACACCGACCTCACCGCGAGCTCGGACGAGCTGACCGCCTTCCTGCGGAAGAACAAGGACAGCCTGATCGGCTTCACCGAGGCCAGCAGGCCGACCTTCGAGCTGCTGGCCAGGTACGCGTCGTCGTTCCCCTGCCTTTTCGACGCGGTGAACCGGTTCAAGCCGCTGATGGAGAAGGCGCTCGGGGCCGGGACCGGAGAACCCGGCCTGCACGTGGACATCACGGTGCAGCAGCCCCGGGGCAAGTACGTCCCCGGCAGGGACGATCCGGTCCACGACGCGGGTGGCGGCCCGCGTTGCTACCCCCCGGGCGCCGGGCCGGGACAGGGCGTCCGGCCGGCGGGAGGTGCTCGCGGCGCGGTGAGTACCGCCCAGGACTCCGCCGCGGCGGGCCCGCTCGCGCTGGAGCAGGCGGGGATCGCCAACTCGCCCTATGAACGGCAGCTGATCGCCGAGCTGATGGCACCCGCGCTGGGCACCACCCCGGACGCGGTGCCCGGATGGAGCAGCCTGCTGGTCGGGCCACTGCTGCGCGGAACGGAGGTGACGCTGAAATGAAGAGCTTGGCCGGGCCGCTGATCAAGGGCCTGATCTTCCTGGTGGTCACCGCGCTGGCCTCGGTGATCCTCGGCATCACCATCGCCAACGTCGGGGTGGGCGACACGGCCACCTACACCGCCCGGTTCACCGATGCCACCTCCGTCAACCCCGGCGACGACGTGCGCATGGCCGGTGTCCGGATAGGGCAGGTCGAGGACGTCGAGGTGGTGGAGCGGCGCTACGCCGACGTGACCTTCGGGGTGGATGTCAAGCGCCCGCTGGCGGCCTCGGCCACCGCGGCGATCCGCTACCGCAACCTGGTCGGCCAGCGCTACATCTCCGTGGACCAGGGCGACTTCCCGATGGGGGAGAAGCTGCCGGCCGGAGCGCACATCCCGCTGGAGCGGACCACGCCCGCACTGGACCTGACCGCGATGTTCAACGGCTTCAAACCACTGTTCCAGGCGATGAACCCGGACGACGTGAACAAGTTGTCCTACGAGCTGATCCAGGTACTGCAGGGCGAGGGCCCGACGCTGAACAGCTTCCTGCGGCACACCGCCTCGCTCACCTCCACGCTGGCGGACAAGGACAAGGTGATCGGCGAGGTGATCACCAACCTGAACACCGTGCTGGACACGGTGAACGCCAAGGGTGACCAGCTCGGCACGCTGATCACCACCACCAAGGAACTGGTGGAGGGGCTGGCCGCGGACGCGAAGCCGATCGGCCAGGCGATCGGCGGCCTCGGTGAGCTGGCCAGCAGCACCGCGGATCTGCTGCAGGAGGGTAGGCAGCCGCTCCAGCAGAGCATGACCGCACTCGGCGACCTCTCCCGCAACCTCGCCGACAACACCGCGGTGTTCGAGAAGTTCCTGGACAACCTGCCGGTCAAGTACGACCGGATCGGAACCCTGGTGTCCTACGGGTCCTGGTTCAACTTCTACCTGTGCTCGGCTTCCTCGGACGCGAAGCGACCGCCAGGCGGCCCGCCCGTCGGAATCCCGATCACCCAACCGAGGTGCCGTCGATGAAACTGCCGCCGATGAAACCCTTCCGCGAACGCAACCCGATCGTCGTCGGCACAATCGGCGTGCTGATCATGGGACTGATCGGCCTTGCCATGTTCAACGTCGACGACCTGCCGCTGGTCGGCGGCGGAACCACCTACACCGCCGAGTTCACCGAGGGCGCCGGGCTCAGGTCCGGGGACGAGGTGCGGGTGGCCGGGGTCAAGGTCGGGGAGGTCAACGACGTCGAGTTGGACGGTGACCACGCGCAGATCACCTTCCGGGTCAGGGACACCTGGCTCGGTGACCGGAGCACCGCGGCCATCAAGATCAAGACCCTGCTCGGGCAGAAGAACCTGGTGCTGGACCCGATCGGCGACACCGAGTTGGACCCGGGTACCCCGATCCCGCGCGAGCGCACCACGTCGCCCTACGACGTCACGGACGTGTTCGGCGACCTCGCCGAGACCACCGGTGAGATCAACACCGACCGGCTGGCCAAGGCCTTCCGCACGCTGTCCGAGACGCTCGGCCACTCGGCGCCGCAGGAGGTGCGTAACGCGATGGACGGGCTTTCCGCCCTGTCCAGGACCCTGGCCTCCAGGGACGACGAGCTGATCAAGCTGTTCGAGAACACCAAGGAGCTGTCCAAGACCCTCGCCGACCGGACCGGCCAGGTCGAGTCGCTGATCAAGAACGGAAACGTGGTACTGACCGAACTGAACGCGCGCAAGGAGGCGATCGGCAAGCTGTTCACCGGTTCGCGCCGGCTCGCCGAGCAGCTCAAGGGCCTGGTCACGGACAACCAGGAGACGCTGAACCCCGCGCTGCAACAGCTGGAACGGGTCACCACCGTGCTGCAGCGCAACCAGGCCAAGCTCGAGGAGAGCCTGCGGCTCGCCGGCCCGTACTACCGGCTGCTCGGCAACGCGGTCGGCAACGGTCGCTGGATCGACACCTACATCTGCGGGCTCATCCCGTCCGGACCGCCCGGAAGTTGCCTGCCACCACGATCGGGAGGGCGCTGATGCATACCGTTCAGCTCGACGACATGGGGCGGTCGCAGCGCAGGGGCGCGCTGTTGCGCTGGGGCGCGCTCGGCCTGATCGTGGCGACGGCGGTCGCCGCGGTATGGGTGATCGTCAACCCCGGTGGCGCCCGGCACGTCACCGCGTACTTCTCCGCCGCGGTCGGCATCTACCCGGACTCCGACGTCCGGGTGGTCGGCGTTCCGGTCGGTTCGGTGGACTCGGTCGAACCGCAAGGGGAGACGGTGAAGGTGGAGCTGACCGTCGAAGGGGATGTGGAGCTGCCCGCGGAGGTCAAGGCGCTGGTGGTCACGCCGAGCCTGGTGGCCGACCGGTACGTCCAGCTTTCCCCGCCGTACCAGGGCGGGCCCCGGCTGGCCGAGGGCGCCGACATCCCGCGGGAGCGTACCGTCACCCCGGTCGAGATCGACGAGTTGTTCTCCAGCCTGAACGACCTCACCGTCGCGCTGGGTCCGGAGGGCGCCAACTCCGATGGCGCGGTCAGCGACGTGCTGGAGCAGGGCGCGAAGACGCTGGACGGCAACGGCAAGGCCTGGGGCGAGTCGATCCGGCAGCTCGGCGAGTTCGCCAGGACACTGGACAGCTCCAAGGGGGACATGTTCCAGACGGTCGACCAGGTCAGCAAGTTCACCAGGATGGTCGCCACCAACGACAAGCAGGTCGACGAGGCCATCAAGCAGGTTTCCTCGATCAGCAAGGTGCTGGCCGAGGACCGGGGTGACCTCGCGGCCGCGCTCAGCGAGCTCGGGGACGCGCTGGACACGGTGCAGCGGTTCATCAGGGACAACCGCGGCCTGGTCAAGTCCAATGTAGACAAATTGGCCGGTGTCGCGGAGATCCTCGCCGGGCAGAAGGACTCGCTCGCCGAGGCGCTGGACACCGCGCCGAACGCGCTGACCAACCTGCTGGAGACCTACAATCCGGCCTCGCGCACGATCGACGGGCGGGCGAACCTGCTCGAGTACTCCGCGGACGGCGGCGGTGGCTCGGGCGGGCCCGCGTTGCCGCTGCCGCAGACCGGCCAGTTCCGGCCGGCGGGAGGTGATCGCTGATGCGTGGGCGCAAGCGCAGGCTGGGCGCGCTGGCCGCGGTGCTGGTGCTGGTGGGTGTGACCACCGGCTGCAGTCAGGAAGGCTTCGACGGGATCTACGACGTGCCGTTGCCCGGGGGCCCGGACCTCGGGGAGAGCCCCTATCACGTCACCGCGAGTTTCACCAACGTCCTCGACCTGGTTCCGCAGTCCGGGGTGCGGGTGAACGACGTCGGTGTCGGCAAGGTGCAGGAGATCGAGTTGGCGCACGACGGGCAGACCGCGCTGGTCACCTTGGCCGTGCGCGGCGATGTCCGGTTGCCGGCCAACGCGGTGGCCAGGCTGCGGCAGTCCAGTGTGCTCGGTGAGAAGTTCGTCGAGCTGGCGCCACCGGAGCTGGAACAGTCGCGCGGAACGCTGGCCGAGGGGGCCGATATCCCGGTGGAACGGACCAACCGCAACACCGAGATCGAAGAGGTTTTCGGCGCACTGTCCCTGCTGCTCAACGGCGGCGGGGTGGCGCAGATCCAGACCATCACCAGGGAGTTGAACACCGCGCTCGGCGGGAGAGAGCAGGAGACCAGGGAGCTGTTCGCGAACCTGAACACTCTGGTCACCGGGCTGGACGAGCACCGGGACGAGATCACCAGGGCGCTGGAAGGGGTGGCGAAGCTCGGCAAGACGTTGAGCGGCCGCACGGATCAGATCGACACCACACTCACCGATCTCACTCCCGGGATCGAGACCCTTTCCCAGCAACGCGAACAGCTGGTCACCCTGCTGAAGTCGCTGGCCAACCTCAGCGACGTAGCGGTGGAGACGGTGAACAAGAGCAAGGAGGACCTGGTCGCCGACCTGCGCGCGCTGGAGCCGATCCTGCGCAGGCTGGCCGAGTCCGGGGACGCGCTGCCCAAGGCGATGGAGATGCTGCTGACCTACCCGTTCCCGGACTCCGCGCTGGAGGCCATCAAGGGGGACTATCTCAACACGTACCTGAACTTCGACTCGGCAACGGGGTGACGGCCGATGCTCACCAAACTCGTTCGCTGGCAGGTACTGATCTTCTGTGTGATCGCACTGGTCGGGGTCAGCTACGTCGGCGCGAACTATGTCGGCTTGCAGAAGCTGTTGTTCGACAGCGGTTACGTGGTGCATGCCCGGTTCGTCAGCGGCGGCGGGATGTTCACCAACTCCGAGGTGACGTATCGCGGGGTGCGGGTCGGCAGGGTCGGCGAGCTGCGACTCACCGAGGCCGGGATGGAAGCCGATCTCGTCATCGAGCCGGACGCACCGCCGATTCCCGCCGACCTGGACGCCGTGGTGGCCAGCCGGTCGGCGGCCGGTGAGCAGTACGTGGATCTGCGACCACGTGCCGGGGACGGCCCGATGCTGCGCGACGGTTCGGTGATCGTGCAGGACCGGACCGACATCCCGTTGCAGGTCGACACCGTGCTGATGAACCTGGACGCGCTGGTGCAGTCGGTGCCCAAACCGGCCCTGCGGACCGTGGTGGACGAGCTGTACCAGGCCACCTCCGGTGCCGGCCCGAACCTCCAGACTCTTGTGGACAGTGGGATCGACTTCATCCAGACCGCAACCGAGTACGTCCCGCAGGTAACCAGCCTTGTCACCGACTCGGAGACGGTACTGGCCACGCAGGTGCGGAACTCCGAGGCGATCAAGTCCTTCGGCTCCGATGCCAGGGCACTGGCCGAGCAGCTGAAGAAGTCGGACGGCGACCTGCGCGAGGTGATCACCGCGGTGCCGCCGGTCGCCCGTGAGGTCCAGGCGCTGGTCCGGGAGTCCGGGCCGCGGCTCGGGGTGCTGCTCGCGAACCTGCTCACCGTGTCCACTGTGGCCGAAGTGCGCCAGGGCGGGCTGGAGCAGCTGCTGGTGAAGGCGCCGGAAGCGGTCGCGGCCGGCTCGCAGGTGATCCGGGGTGATGGCGCCCACTTCGGATTGGCCCTGACCTTCTTCGACCCGCCACCGTGCACCAGCGGGTACGGCGGGACCCAGTACCGCGACGGCCTGGACACCTCGCCGGGTGGCCCGCTGAACACCGGCGCCCGATGCACCCTGCCGAAGGGGAACCCGACCGGCGTGCGCGGCTCACAGAACGCTCCCGGCGGCTGACATGGCCCGGAAACATTCGTACCTCGAGCAGATCCCGGAGACTTCCCGGTATTCCGTGGATAACAATTTTCGGGTGTATGACGGTTTCTTGGTCACCCATTACCGGTATGACTTGTGTCTCGCGTTACGCGGCAGTAAAGTCTTTTGTGGGCGGAAAACCGAAGTGGAAATCGAAACCGCTACCGCTCTCGATGTAACGTCCCTGCCTGAAGCACCAAAGGTGCAAGGAGATCTGAGATGAAGAAAATTCGTACGATGGCGAGCGTCGCGGCGATGGGTGCCACCGCCGCGCTCGTGGGCGGCGTGCTGAGCCCCGGCGTTGCGGCCGCCCAGGACGACCGGCTCGAGCTCAGCTACAACGTCACCGGCTCCGCATACGTGGCCGGGATGGACTCCAACATCCCCATCGAGGCCACTGTGGACGTCCAGCTCGACCTGAAGACCGGCGACTTCGACAGCCAGTTCACGCAGACCAGCGTGCCGCACGTGAAGTTCAAGGCGTTCGGCATGTTCGACAGCGAGCTGGACGTAGAGTTCTACGAGGCCGCGCCGTCCAGCGGTACTTTCCAGGCCGGCGAGGTGGACTTCACCCTCCCGTTGCAGATCAAGCTGAGGGAGCTCACCGCGCTCGGCTTCCCGCTGATGGTGGGCGAGAACTGCGTGCAGCAGGAGCCGCCGACCCTGAACCTGGGCTCGGTGGATGAGTTCATTCCCACCGAAGGCGGCAGCCTGGAGACCGTCGAGCCCTACACCCTTTCCGAGTGGTCGGAGGACTGCGGGTTCTCCACCTTCCTGATCAACATGAACTCCGCGGGCGGGGACAACACCGCCGAGGTGACGCTGACCGCGAAGTAGTGCCGCAAGACCGTCCCGGCGCGCGGGGAAAACCACAGGCCAAGCGCGCCGGGGCCGGTCCGTGGCGGGTCGTGCGATCGCAGGCGCTGACGAACACCGCCCACTCGCACGGTCCGCCACGGACCATTCCAGTCGTGTGAGGAACCAATGCTGACGAGCTCGGATCCCATTCCGGCGAGCGGGGCCGCACCGGATGTGCCCAGAAAGGGACCCCGGGCCGACACGCTTCCCGCATTGCTGGAGAACTGGGCAACCAACCGGGGTGACCGGATCGCGCTCACCCATCTCGACCACCGCACCGGCCCCGAGGAGCACGCGGTCTCGCTGACCTGGAGCGAGCTCGACCAGCGGGCGCGGGAGACCGCGACCTGGTTGCGGCACCGGGTCGAACCCGGCGGCCGGGTCGCCCTGCTGGCCACGCACGGTGCCGACTACGTCATCGGTTTCCTCGCCACGTTGCATGCGGGCCTGGTCGCGGTGCCGCTGTTCGCGCCCAGCACGCCGGCGCACGGCGATCGGCTGCACGCGATACTCGCCGACGCCCACGTCTCGGTGGCGCTGACCACTCGCGCGAAGCAGCCGAAAGTGCAGGCGGCGCTTCAGCATCTCGCCTCGCCCCGCCCACAGGTGGTGGCCGTAGAGGCCACCCGTGCCGACCCGGAGCCGCTGCCGCTGCCCGATCCGGAGGACCTCGCCTACCTGCAGTACACCTCCGGCTCCACCCGGTCGCCGGCCGGTGTGATGATCACCCACGGGAACGTGGTCGCCTGCGCCCGCCAGGCCGCGGTCAGCTATGGCGTGCTACCAGGTCGTTCGGTGACGGTGAGCTGGCTGCCGCTGTTCCACGACATGGGCCTGATGCTCGGTGTGCTGGCACCCTGCGTGCTCGGGATCCGCTCGGTGCTGCTTGATCCGGTGGCGTTCATGGAACGGCCCGCCCGGTGGCTGCGCGCGCTGTCCAGGTTTCCCGGTGCGATCAGTGCCGCGCCGAGCTTCGCCTACGGCTACGCCGCCGGCAGGGTCACCGAACGGGAGCGGTCCGAGCTGCGACTGGACAAGGTAGGCGCGCTGATCGACGGTGGCGAGCCGGTGCGACCCGAGCTGTTCGCCCGTTTCCGTGAGCGGTTCGCCGGCTGCGGGCTGCCCGCGCTGGCGCACTGCCCCTCCTACGGGCTCGCCGAGTCCACGGTACTGGTGGCGGGGGTGCCCGCCGGTGCCGCCGCGGTTTCCACCACGTTCTACCGCGAGCAGTTGGCCCGTGGTGAGGCGGTCCCGGCCGACCCTGGTGAGCCGAGCACGGTCACCCTCACCAGCTGCGGGTGGCCGGCGGGCCAGGAGGTGCGGATCGTGCACCCGGCGACCGGTGCCGAGCTTCCGGACGGCCGGATCGGCGAGATCTGGGTCAGCGGGCCGAACATCGGGCGCGGGTACTGGCAGCAGCCCGCGCTCTCCGCGGCCACGTTCTGTGCGCTGCTTGCCGGTGACGAGCAACCACGCTGGTGGCTGCGCACGGGTGACCTGGGGGTTCGGTTCGACGGCAGGCTGTACGTCACCGGCAGGCTCAAGGATCTCGTCGTGGTGGACGGCCGCAACCACTACCCCGCGGACGTGGAGGTCACCGTCGAGGGCGCGCACCCGGCGATCAGGCCACATGTGGTGGCCGTGTTCACGGTTCCGGACAGTCACGGGAACGAGGTCGTCGTCCTGGCGGAGCGGTCGAGCTGGGTCATCGAGTGCGAGCTCGACGCCGAGGAGGTCACCGGCGCGATTCGCCGGTCGGTCGCCAGGGAACACGGTCTGCCGCTGCACGACGTGCTGCTGCTCGGGCCGGACGAGGTGCCGAGGACGACCAGCGGCAAGGTCGCCCGCGCCGCGTGCCGCGAGCGCTACCTCGCCGGCGGGTTCGCCGGAAGCCGGGCGTCGTGACGGGCGGTTCGGCGCCCGGCGCGCCCCGGAACGGTCATCCCGAGTCGGGTGAGCCGGTAGCCGTCATCGGCGCGGGCTGCCGCGTTCCCGGTGCCGCCGCCACCGGGTTCGACGCGGGTTTCTTCGGCATCTCCCGGGCCGAGGCGGCCACGCTGGACCCGTGGCACGGCCTGCTGCTCGAAGCCACCTGGTCGGCACTGGAAAACGCGGGGATCCCGCCGCGCACGCTGCGCGGCGGCCGGACCGGGGTGTTCCTTGCCGGTGCGAGCGCGGCCGCCGACCTGCTCACCGGCCAGTTCGATCTACGTGGCCCGCGGGTAGGAGTGGATCCGGCCCGCGCGGCGAAAGCCGTACATCGGGCGGCGTGGAGCCTGCGCCACGCGGAGTGCGACCTCGCGGTGGCGTGCGGGGTCCTGCCGGGCCGTGGTTGCGGCGTCCTGGTGCTCAAGCGCCTCGCCCGCGTGTGGGAGGGCGGGGATCGGGTACTCGCCGTGCTCGAAGGGGACGGGGACGGGGCGCTGGAGACCGTGCTGGCACTGCGCGAGGGACGGATCCCGCGGGGATACACCGGGCCCGGCGCGGCGGTTTCCCGGCCGAGGCCCGCCCATCTCGGCGGTCGGGAGCACGTGTTCGCCCTCTCCGCGCACACCGAGCAGGCCCTGCGCAGGCGGGCACGGGACCTCGCGCGCTGGCTGGGCACCCCCGCGGGGCGCCAGGTCGACGCCGCCGAGCTCGCGGGGGCGCTCGCCGTCCGCCGTGAGCACCTCGACCTCAGGGCGACCGTGCTGGCCGCCGGGCGGGGCAGGCTGCTCAGCGGCCTGCGCGCGATCGCGACGGGCGCCACCGCGCCCGAGGTGTCCCGCGGCCGGCGGGAGGGCACGGGGGGAGTGGTGTTCGTGTGCTCCGGCAACGGAT
The DNA here is from genome assembly GCF_006715045.1 of Amycolatopsis cihanbeyliensis. Taxonomy (GTDB): domain Bacteria; phylum Actinomycetota; class Actinomycetes; order Mycobacteriales; family Pseudonocardiaceae; genus Amycolatopsis; species Amycolatopsis cihanbeyliensis. The sequence continues at coordinate 5,841,478 of NZ_VFML01000001.1, forward strand.
CGCAGTGGCCGGGGATGGGGCGCCGGTTGCTGGCCGCCGAACCGGCGTTCCGCACCGAGGTCGAGGCGCTGGAGCCGGTCTTTCTCGGCTCGGCCGGGTTCTCCTTGCGCAGGCAGCTCCGCTACCCGCGGGAGCAGACCGATCCCGCGGTGTCCCGGCAGGCGCTGTTCGGTATGCAGCTCGCGCTGGCCGGGCTGTGGCGCGCACACGGGGTGCGGCCCGTCGCGGTGCTCGGCGAGGCGGACGGTGAGGTCACCGCGGCGGTGCTGGCCGGAGCGCTGGAGGTCGTGGACGGGTTGTCGTTACTCGATTCCGGGGCCGGACCCGAGCGGATCGGGCGACCCCGGATCAGCTGCTACTCCAGCCTGCCCGGCGAGCCCCAGCCCGTCCGGTTCACCGCGGCGCTCGGCACGGCGATGGCGCGGGGACACCGGGTCTTCGTCGAGATCTCGCCACATCCGATCGCGATCTCGGCGGTGCGCGCGGTCGCGGCGGAGGAGGGTGTGCCGGGGGTGTCCGCGCTGCCCAGCCTGAGCCGAAACGCCGGGAAGCGGGAGGAGTTCCTCGCCGGCATCGCCGCGTTGCACGCCGCGGGCCACCCCACGGCGTTGCGACACCGCTACCCCGAGGCTCACGTGCTCGACCTCCCGGAGCCGCCGTGGCCGCCAACGGCAGGCGCGGCGGCCGGACCACCGGACGCGGACCCGGCGGGCGACGGCACCACCTTCGAGCTCGGCTGGGACCCCGTGCCGAGCTCGGAACCGCCGCCGGGGCCCTCCCGCACCTGGTTGCTGTTGCCCGACGACTCCTCCACCGCGTTGAAGCAGTCCTTCATGACGGCCGCCGGACTCGCCCTGCGCGGCGACCGCGGTTACGCCCTGCCGCAGGACGACGCCGACGAGCTCGGCACCGTACTGGAGGAGCTGAGCGCGGACCGCTCCTCGCCGCTGGCCGGGGTGGTGCTGTTCGCCGGATCCGTCACCGAGTACCGCCTTCCCGAGCTCGCCCAGCATCTGCTGCTGACAGTGACCGGCGTGGTGCGCAGGCTGGCCGAGCTGAGCGTGCCCGCACCCCGGTTGTGGCTGGTGACCATGCGTGGCATGGCCGTGCTGGACGGCGAGGTCGGTGAGCCTGGCCTGGCGTTCCTGCGTGGCCTGGTGCGGGTGCTCGCGTTCGAGCATCCGCGGCTGCACGCCACGCTGGTCGACCTGGACGGGCTGACCGGTACCGCGGCGCTGCCCACGGAGCTGCGCGCCGGTCACGCGGACGACGAGGTCGCCTGGCGCGACGGCGTGCGGTACGCGGCGCGGCTGCGCAGGGTGCACCTCGCCACCCGCCCGCGAGTCCCGGTGGTGGGGGAGGGCGCGTACGTGATCACCGGTGGGCTCGGCAGGCTCGGCCCGCTGGTGGCCCGCTGGCTCGCGGAGCGGGGTGCGAGCCGGATCGTGCTGTGCGGGCGCGGTGGGCCTGATGCCGAGGCGAGGGCCGTGCTGTCCGGGCTGCGCGCGGCCGGAGCCGAGATCGAGCTGGTGCGAGGGGACATCGCCGCGCCAGGGGTCGCCGAGTCGGTGGTCGGCGCGGCGACCACCGGTGGGATCGCGTTGCGCGGAGTCGTGCACGCGGCCGGGGTACTCGAGGACCGGACGCTGATCGAAGTGGACGGTGCGGATCTCGCCAGGGTCTGGCGGCCCAAGGTGCTCGGCGGTTGGCGGTTGCACAAGGCGACCGAGCGGTTCGACCTGGACTGGTGGCTGGCCTTCTCCTCCACCACGGCGCTGTTCGGCGCCCCGGGGCGGGCCGCCGATGCCGCGGCGAACGCGTGGCTGGACGCGCTGGTGACCTTCCGCAGGGCGAACGGCCTTACCGCGGCCACCGTCAACTGGGGAGCCTGGGACACCGGGCAGGACGTCCCGGCCGGCCCGCTGGCCGAGCCGATGCCGCCCGCGCAGTGCCTCGCCGCGATGTCGGCGGTGCTGGCCGGCGACCGGGCCGCGACCGCGGTGGCCTGTGTGGACCTTCCGGGCACCCTGCGCACGTTCGCCGGTCTGGCTCGGCGCCCGCTTTTCGACCCGCTGGCCCGCGAAGGCGCCACCGGCGCGCTTTCCCCGTATCTCCCTTCCGCCTGATACCGGCGGTGCGGCCTCCTCCTGCACGGCGGCGCCGGTCGCCGGCGGCTGGACACGGCGTGCGCTCGACATGCGTTCGGGGCGCCCGGCCGGGGGCGCCCCAAACGTTGTTCTCGGCTGCTCAGGGGTCTGTCTGGGTCCGCCTACTTGATTTCGACGGTGCCGAGGGTCCCGTCCTGGTCCGGCGGGTCGAAGGTGAGTTCGTTGTCGAACTCGCCGAGCGAGCCGTCCGTCACCAGGTGCGCGCTGACGTCCGGGTCGAGCGCGATCTCGGCCGGGCCCGCCGGGACGCCGCCCGGGACCTGGAACTCCACCGTGCCGTCGGCCTCGAAGGTGAACGGCCCCTCCGCGGGCATCTCCAGCGGGACGATGGTCAGCGCGACCGGGATCTGGACCGACTGACCGTCGCTGACGGTGACGGTGATCGAGGCGTCGATGTCGCCGGAGACGTTCTTCGTGCCGACGAGGCGCAAGCCGTCACCGGCATTCTGGCCGGCGTCCACGTCGATGTGGACCGGCGCGGTCACGGTCTCCCCGCGGGTGGCCGAGGTCGGGATGTCCGTCTTCACGTGCACATCGACCTGCTGCTCACCGATGATCGGGAAGGAGCCGACGAAGGTCACGTCCTTCTCCACCGGCTCCGCGTTCGCCATGCCGGCGCCGAACACGCCCAGCGTGACCGCCGCGACAGCCGTGAGAATCCCCGTCTTCGCGGTCCGCCTACCGGCCTTCCTTACCATGGTTGTTGTCGTCACTCCCGGTCCCTTCCTCGCTGAATGAACGAAAAGCAGACAAACAATTGACTGGGATATCGGATCCCTCGATCTGCTGCCAGCAGCGTAGTTTGCGATTGACCAACATCGCAAGATTCGTGGATCGAGTTGTCCGAAAGGCGTCAATGTTCCCGAATTTTTGTCAATCAAGTGCGGGTCCGGGCCCGTTACCTGTGCTCGAGGTGATCAATATGGACTGTGCGGGAATGTCCAGCGGGTGAACACGAACCATCGCTTGTGGATGATACTTCGATCTTTCGTGGGTGGCGCGGGCCCGCGGGGCGGTGCGTCCGGCTTCCCGTTCGGGAACAGGCTCAGGCGAGTTGGTCGGTGTCCACTTCGCCGAGTGTGCTCCGCGCACGGAGGGCGAGCACCATCTCGAACCGCGCCTCCGGGTCGTCCAGCCGGTCACCGAACAGGGACTGCAACTCCTGCATTCGCGCCCGCACGGTCTGCGGGTGAATCGCCAGTGACCGCGCCACCTCACGCACGTTCCCGCGCGTCTCCAGCCAGGCCAGCAGGGTGCTGGAAAGCCGTTGGTACTGCTTGGCCTTGAGCTGTTCCAGCGGGGCAAGGGCACGTTGCATCAGCTCGCGCACCAGGAAGGCGTCCTGCAGCAACCACAGCGTGCACAGGTGCCGTTCACACCAGGTGATCTGGACATCGGGCAACACACCGGCCTGTACCAGGCGCAGCGCCCTGTGGGCCCATTCCAGCGAGCGCGCCGCCTCGTCCAGTGGCACCGTGGGTCCGACCGCGGCGCGCCGGCCGCCCAGCCCACCGGCCAACCGGCGCCCGCCGTCCCTCGGCTCGGCCAGCACGAGCACCGGCGTGCTGCCCTCGAGGTCCATCAGCACGTCGTGACCGAACGGCGGGGTGGGCGGCTCGCCCTGTCCGGTCCACGGCTCCACCGCGACCGTGACGACCCGTTCCGGAACCTCCCACCCCGCGGCCCTGGTCAGTTCCGTGATCGGCTGCGTGCCGACGCCCTGCTTGCCGAGGACGGCGTCCAGCAGCTTGCGCCTGCGTCGCTCCAGCGTGCCCACCGCACGCTCCTGCGCGGCCGCGTACCCCTCGATGGACAGCGCGGAGAGTTCGTCGATGTAGGCGAAAATCGCCTCGGCGAGCAGGCACAGGGTGGTGGACCGGATGCCGGCCTGCGTTCCGATCTCCGACATCCGCCGCCAGGCCACCCTGGCGCCGACCCGGTAGGCGGTCTGCAGCACGTCCAGGCTGCGCCCCTGATGTGCCTCGTGCTGGCCGAGGCGCTGGAACATCTGGCGCCGGTCGGGCTGCGGCGCCGTAGGATCACCGATCCGGTCCAGGAAGGCCAGCAGCGCCTGCCGCACGCCCGCGGTGATGGTTCTGCCGAATCTGCCTTCCAACGGACCGGCGTACTCCGGTACCGAAATCTGGATCTCGAGCAGCACCTCGTCGGCCACCCTGGACACCGAGGGCCGGAAGACATCGGCCAGTTCGCGAGGCAACAGCGACCACAGTCGCATCACCCGTGCGTTGTCACCCTGCCCCGAACCGGATTGCGGGCTCAGTGGAGCCAGCAGGGAGTCATAGCTCGCGTCGAGATGAGCTGCCCGCATGACTGAGGTGTCGTTCCATGAGTCGGTCACCGTGCTCCCCGTGATCGGTGTTTCGTCGACGACGCTGTCGCGCAAGCCTGTGAATCGTCAGCGGAGTGGCGGCCGGCCGCCGAATTCCGGGGAAATTCGTGCCGAACCGCGATCCATGCCGACAACGTACAACGCTGCTCTACGCGAAATCTACCGCACGGCCATTGAAACAAATGGTCCTTATGGGTGTATTGAGCGGCACGCAGGGTTTGATTTACGTTAATTGTTTCGTTCGTGACATCCGGGGCCGGCAAAAAGCGTTCGTGGATGAGTGATCGGGGGACACGCTGTCAGTGCCTGTTCCTGAACTCGCGTCACGGTCGGCTCGGCCGGGCTCGGACTTTCGTCATCACAGTCACCTTCGCGGGTCGTGCGCCCGGCCTCGCCGCCCGTGGGCTGTTCGCCGCTGAGCGCTGTGGCGCGGAGCGCCTCCGTTTGGGTGGTGGTGGGAGACGGGCGGGCGAGTTCTTCCACTCACCATGAGCGGCTATCTCCAGTTCCGGAACAGGCTCTCAGGGCTTGCTGGTGAGCCGCTCCGCCCGCAGCGCGATCTCCATCTCCAGCCGGGCGTCCGCGTCGGTCAGCTTGTCGCCGAACAGATTCTCCAGCTGGTGCATCCGATAGCGGATTGTTTGTGGGTGCACGTTGAGCTTGGCGGCGAGTTCCGGGGCGCTGCCGCGGGACTGCAGCCAGGCCAGCAAGGTCTCGCTCAGTCGCGCCCGTTGCTTGGTGGTGAGCCCGTCGAACGGCGCGAGACTGCGCGCGCTCAGTTGCCGAACCAGGAACTCGTCGGTGAGCAGCCACATCGTGGCCAGGTGATCGTCACATCGGGTGACCGGTGCGTCCTCGATGGCGCCCCGATGTACCAGGCCGAGGGCGCGCCGAGCCCAGCGCAACGAGATGCGGGCGTCACTCAGCCGCACGGTCGGGCCCACGGCGGCTCGCCAGCCGTGCAGTTCCGATTCGAGCTGTCCCAGGTCGCGCTCCGGGTCGGTGGTCAGCATGCACGGCTCGGCGCTCTCCAGATCGAGCAGCACCTCGTCGTGCACCGCCGGTGTGATCAGCTTGTGCTGGTCCGGCCGCGGCTCCAGGGCCACCATGGTGACCCATTCCGGCAAGGTCCAGCGGGCGGCCGCGGCCAGGCCGGAGATGGCCTGCGGGGAGGCGGGCGGGCTGGCCAGGATCATCTCCAGCAACCGTCGCTTGCGCCGCGCGGTCATCCCGGCCGCGCGGGTTCGCGCCTCCGTGTAGCCCTGGATGGACAGCGCCGAGATCTCGTCGACATAGGCGAAGATCGCCTCCGCGGCCCGGCACAGCTCGTCGGTGGAGACACCGCGTGCGTGCGCGAACTCGGCGACATGCCGCCAGGCGACCCTGCCGCCGACCCGGTAGGCCGTCTGCAGGCAGTCCAGGCTGCGACCTTCGTTGAACTCCACCTTGCCGAGTTGGCGAAACACGTGCACCCAGTTCTCGGCGGGAGCGGAAGGGTCCTTGATGGTGTCGACGCAGTGCAGGATCGCCTGTTCGATGCCCTGGGTCATGATCTCACCGAACGGGCCCTCCAGCGGCTGCTGGTACTCCGGGATGGCGCGCTGGATCTCCTGGACCATGTCCCGCGCCATCCGGTCCACATGGGGCCGGAACTGCTCGGCGAGGCCGTTGGACAGCGAGGCCCACAGCTTGCTGGCCCGCCCCGCGCCGGCCGCGGGCTCCGCGGAGGGGCGAGGGCGGGGTGCTACGGAACGTGATCGGCTGTAGTCCGCTCGGGTGGGTGCGGGACTCGACGACCGCCGCTGGAAGTTGCTCGGTGCCGGTAGGTCGTCCGCATGTCGGTTACTCAGGTCCGCCTTCATCGCCGCCCCTAGGTCGCAACAAAACCAGCGTCTTCACCGTCGAAGCTGATCCAGTTTTTGTGGCCCGGGTAACATAATTTCAGCCGCGAGAACCTGTCAACCGCACTTACGCGCCGCTTGTGCCTTCACCCCCGCCCTCACCTTGTCGAGTGAGGTGGATGCGACCAGGGGTGCGGGTTGCCGGATTTGTCTCTCGTGTTCCGGTGACAAAAACACGTGTTACGTATTCGGTTCCGGTTCAACGTGGGCTCGCGGTCGGGTCGGCGATGTGCGCATCGATCTCAGGGTCGTCGAGCAGTAGCGACCTGAGTTCTTCAATCTTCAACCGTGCCGCCGTGGTGCCCGCCAGGAAGTCGACCAGTACCTCGGCGAACCGCTCGGTCGCGGACACATGGGGGAAATGTTTGGCCCCGTTGAACATCTGCACCTGTGCCCCTGGCATCAGCACGGTGGCACGGTGCGCGTGCGAGGCGGGGATGAGCCAGTCCCGGTTACCCCACGCGACCAGCGTCGGCACGCTGGCGGCCAGGTACAGCCGGTCCGTGGCGCTCACCCGCTGGCCACGCAGGTCGATCAGGTTACGCGCGGTGTGCACGAAGGCGGTCCGCCGCCGCGGGTCGGCCAGCGAGGCGAGATGGTGGGCCAGTTCCCTGCCTTCGGCGGACATGCGCAGGCCGAGCTTGCGCGCGACCCGGGCCAGTCCCCTGGTCAGCGCCAGCGTCGCCCGGTTGACCGTGAGCCGCAGGGTCAGCTTGGCGCCGGGCAGGGAGGTGGCCCGCAGCACCACGGTGACCTCGGGGCCGAGGCCGCCGCTGCCGACCAGGCCGAGCCGCCCGCACATCTCCGGGAACTGGTAGGCGAACTGCATGGCCACCCCACCGCCGAGCGAGTGCCCGAGCACCGTCGCGTGCTGGTGGTCGAGCAGCAGGAGCAGGTCGCGGACGGTGTTGGCGAACGCTCCCACCGAGTAGTCGCCACCGGCGCTCGCCGATTCCCCGTGCCCCGGCAGATCGGGCACGAGCACCCGGTGGCCGAACCGCCTGCGCTCCAACTCGGCCAGCAGTGGCATCCAGGTCTGCCCGCTGCCGGCGATCCCGTGCAGCAACACCAGCACGTCCTCGTCGCTGCGGGTGTCGTTCTCCCCGCTCCCGGTCCCATCCGGAACGTACTCCCAGAAGTGCAGGTTGCTGCCGTGCAGCACGGCGTCGTACTCGCTGGTGGGCATAACGGCCAACTCCTCGTATTCGGCGGCGAACCTCGCAGTGGAACAAATTACCGGAATTGGGTCGCTATTGGTGAACCAGTCATATTCGCGACAGTCGGGTCTGGCGTTTCTCGTGCCGAGATGACAAACGTTGCGGAGTTTCCGGATGTACCGGGCTTCCCGGTGGTTTCCGACTTGACGGCGAGGTTCCGGTCAGGCTGGGCCCGACTTCTCGTCTCCCGGTGACAGGTATTTCCGACAAGCAATAACGAAGGCAATGTGATGGCGCGTTTCCGGGTTCTCCGTTGACACTTACCGTGCGGGACAAGAAACTCCACCGGATGACCTATCGTTCCTGGGGCGACCCTGCCCTGCCCGACGACTGCGACATTCCCGCCGAGGTGGTCACGGTCGGCCGGGTTGCCAGGGATGTGCTGAGTGTCGTGTTGCGACCTTCGCGCCGGTGGCGAGGGTTCGGCGCGGGCCAGTACGTGCGGCTCGCCGCGCGGGTCGAGGGGGCACGGCGCACCCGGTGCTACCCGCTGGCCGGCTCGCAGCACCGCGCGGACGGGCGAATCGAGTTGGCCGTGCAGGTGGGTGGGAATCGTTGCCTTTCCCGGCACCTGGAGCGGGTCCGTCCGGGCGCGGTGCTCGAACTGTCCCGTGCCCGGGGCGGTTTCACGCTGCCGAAACGTCGGCCGCGGCATCTCCTGCTGATCGGGGCGGAGTGTGGAATCGTGCCGTTGCTGTCGATGCTGCGCACGCTGGCCGACGAATGTCATACCGGAGCCGTGGCCCTGCTGCACTACGCCGGCGCCGACGGTGAGGTCCCGTACCGCGAGGAACTGGTACGGCTGCGCGACACCTGCCCCGGTTTCCAGGTCTCGTACGCCCACCCGGACCGGCACGGCCCGTTCAGCCCGGCGCACCTGCTCGCCGCGGCACCGTGGTACCCGGAGGCGGAGACCTACCTGTGCGCCGGCGCCGTGCTGAACGATGCCGTGCGCCGGATGTACCGGGACACGGCGCTCGACCACCGGCTACACACCGGGGAGACCGTCCCGGTCCCGCGCCCCCGGCCCACGTCCTGGCGCGGGTCGCGAAGGGCCTGGTGGCAGATCGCCTTGCAGCGGGCATGAGCCGCGCGGCGGGTACCATCGCGGGGGACCGGCCACCCTCGTTCTCCCGGGAGACTCTGTGTCTGTTGTCGCCACGATCCTGTCCATCCTGCTGACGCTCACTTTTCTCGGTGTGGGTGCGGGAAAGCTTGCCGGGATCGAACAGATGAAGCAGTCGGCCGACCATTTGGGTGTCTCACCCGCCCTCAACCGAACGATCGGCGTGCTCGAGTTGGCCGCGGCCGCCGGCCTGATCGCCGGTTTCTGGCTCCAGTCTCTCGGCCTTGCCGCGTCGATCGGTCTGGTGCTGCTGATGGTCGGTGCGGTCTACTATCACGCGAAAGCCAAAGACCCGGTCTCCCGCCTCGTGCCGCCCGCGGGGCTTGGCGTGCTCGCGGTCGTCAACGCCGTGCTGCTCGGCCTGACCTGACCGCGCCGCCGTGGCCCGTGCCGGTCAAGCCGACGCCCGGAATCGTGCCCGACTCGTTGTCTTGATCGATGCGTCCACCCTGGTCGGTCCCGAAGGTGAACCCGCTGAAGCTTGACGATCGTCGAGTTGGCAAGATACGGCTTTCGCCGGACGCGGACGAAGGAAGGGATCCTCAGGTGCATTCCCAGACCGCGCAGGTTGACGACCTTCGACTCGTAGCGATGCCGAGCGCCATGAACTGCGCCGACTTGTTCGTTCGGTTCACCCTCGCCGAATGGTCCCTGCGGCCGATACAGGAGGACGCGGCGAACACGGTGCGTGGGTTCGTCTCGGCGGTCGTCGACAAATCCGATGAGCGGTCGCCCACGTTCATCACGGTCCGGTTACGGGTGAGCGGTGCCTACCTGGTGGTCGAGGTACATGACGACCAGGCGATCGAGCGGCCCGCGGTCCGTGAACTGCCACTGCCCTCCGGGGTCACCGCGGAGGCGGTCCCGCTACCGCGGCGGGAGGCGCGGCGGTCGCTGGTCGATGAGCAGATGCAGGGCCAGAACGTCGAGGTCGACCCGCACCTGGTGCGCAGGGTGCTGACCGGGCTGACCCGATCCTCCGACGAGCAGTGAGGTATAGGCTGAGTTCGCGCTCACCCCGGTGCCCCCGATGGAGGTAACAGATGGCGCGCTCGGCACCCCGCGGTACCGATGAGCAGGTGACGGTGGCCGACCTCGTCGGCAGCGCCCGCACCACGCCGTTGCGGCGCGCGCCCGAGAACGACGACACCAGGCCGTTCTTCACCGACGCGCTCGCGGTCGCCCTCGGCGAGGACGAGGACGGGACCGGCAAGGCCTCCGACCGGGGACCCCGGCATCGCGCTGCCGATGGCGTCGCCCCGGCGAGCAGGCGGGAACGCCGGGGCCTCGTGCTGCTGGCGGCGGGCGCGGTGCTGCTGTTCGGGGTGACCGGCGTCGTCGTGTTCGGCCTCGCGAGGGAGAGCGTGCGCGGCTCCGCCGAGCCGGGCGCCCTGCCCCCACCGACCACCAGCGAGACCACCACGACGACCACAACGACCACGACCACCACCACGACCGTGCCGCCCGCCAGTACCGTGGCCCAGCCGCCACCCACCAGGGTGGAGTCCCGCCCCACGATCACCAAGACCACGCCACCACCGGAACCCGAGCCACGCGGCGATCGGGAGCGGGTCGAGGACGCGGTCAGTTCGATGCTGAGCGAGGTGTCCAGCAGGATCGAGGACTGGCCATCCCGCCGCTGGTGACGTGGCTCAGGTACTCCTGAGGTGCTCCAGCAGTAAGGCCGCCATGGCGTCGGCGGCCTCCTCCGGCACCCAGTGGGTGACATCCTCCAGCATCTCGAACCGGTAGGGGCCGGTCACCCAGCGCTCGGTCGCCAGCGCCGCGGTCGAGCCGAAGGCCACGTCCTCCGTGCCCCACACGTACATCGTGGGCACCGGAACAGTGTCGATCCTGCCGTCCGGCCTGCCCGCGCGATACCAGTTCAGCGCGGCGGTGAGCGCGCCCGGCTCGAACAGCCGTCGCAGGTACTCCTCGACATGGCTGTCCGGCACCCGCCACTCGAACATCCGGCGCAGTGCCTCGCCGTCGTTGTCCAGCATCCGTTGCTCGGTGACCCTGGTCTGCCGCCACTCGGTGAGGTAGCCCGAGCGTAGTTGCTGGTCCTCGTCGGTACGCAGCGCCTCGGCCAGCGCCGCCGGATGCGGGGTGGAGACCGCGGTGAGCGTGCGCACCCGCTCGGGGTGCTCCGCGGCCGTCCACCAGGCCACGGCCCCGCCCCAGTCGTGCCCCACCAGGTCGAACCGGTGCCAACCCAGCTCGGCCGCGATCGCGAGCACGTCGCCGACCAGGTCCTCCATCGCGTACTCGGCAGGCCGCTCCGGGCGCACCCCGGGCGAGTAACCCCGCTGGTCCGGTGCCACCGCGCGGTACTCGCGCGCACCGAGCACCGCGAGCTGGTGCTCCCACTCGATCGCCGCCTCCGGGAAGCCGTGCAGCAGCAGGACCGGCCTGCCGTCCGCCGGCCCGGCCGCGATCGCGTCGAAGCTGCCGGCCGGGGTGGGAATGCTGAGGTACTCGGTCATCGCGGCCACACTAGCTCGGGCCACCGACGGCTCTGTGGTCCGCCGTCGCCGTCCCGCACGGGAATTGCGGCACCGAAATCGGTGGATATGTGATCACCTGTCGGCGGAACGATCAGGTCGGGAATTTCCGCCATGACCAGCGGCGAGTCGTCGAGTAGTCCAAACGGGGGTAGATCCTTAGGTCGCGCCGCCGAACGGGGTAGGCTTCGCCCCCGGTGTGCGCGGAATGGAATAGATCGGTGATGGCTGTTCTTGGCCGTATGACAGTGTGGGTAATGCGGGCCCTTCGTCCAATCGGACAGGTGACATGACTTTGTCGCTCTCCGGCGATCTTTCCGCGTCGGCAGGCGTACCGGAGCCACGCGGTACCGATGTCCGGTGGCGGGCGAAGCTCGCCCGCAAGTGGGCCCGGCGGCTCGGCACGGGCGAACCCTCCGGGCTCGGCGCGGAGGAACTGGAGCCGCGGCTGGCCGAACTGGTCGACCGGCTGTGCGCGATCGTGACCGGTGACCCCTTCGCCGCCGACCAGGCGGTCGGGCTCGGTGCCGGCCTTGCCGAGCTGGACCGCGCCGGTGAAACCACCCTGCGCTGCACCCTGGACGTGCTCGGCAAGAACCTGTTGCGCGGGCTCGGGCCGCGCCGGGAGGGTGACCTGGCCGAGCGGGTGCTCGCCGTGCTCGCGGCACTGGCCGCCGGCTACAGCGGTGCCCTGCGTTCCTCCACGACCGAGTTGCAGGAGAGCAACCTGGTGGAGAGCCTGCGCCAGGCCCGAGGCCACCTGGAGTCGACCAAGGCACAGTTCGACGAGCTGTTCATCCGCTCGGCGAGCGGGGTGGCGATCACCGATCTGGACGGCAGGCTGCTGCGCACGAACGAGGCCTTCCAGCGGATACTGGACCGTTCCGCCGCCGAGCTCACCGAGCTCACCCTGTTCGAGGTGGTTCAGCGGCCGGAAGCCGAGGCGTTGCGGGAGTGCTGGCAGGACCTGCTGGGCGGGATGCCGCAGCCGTTGCGGCAGTGGCGCACGCTGATGCGCAGCGACGGCGAGGCGGTGCTGGCGAACCTGTCGATCTCGCTGCTGCGGGACGGCGAGGGCAGGCCGGACCGGTACGTCACGATCGTCGAGGACGACACCGACCTGGCGTTGCTGCAGAACCGGATGAGTCACCAGTCCCTGCACGATATGACCACCGCGTTGCCGAACCGGCAGTTCTTCACCTCGTACCTGGAGAAGGCGCTCGGCAGGGCCGACCCGACGACCGGGGTGACCGTCTACCACCTGGATCTGGACGCCTTCTCGCTGGTCGCCGACGGGCTCGGCAGGCAGGTGGGGGACCAGTTGCTGCGCTGGGTAGCAGATCGGTTGCGCCAGGTGTTCGCCGACGAGGAGTCGATGGTCGCCAGGTTCAGCGGTGACGAGTTCGCGGTGGCCGTGGAGAACGCGCCCGGTGGCCCGGACGTGGTGAGCACGGTGGCCAGGATCAACGAGGCGCTCGCGGAGCCGGTGTATCTGGACGGCCGCGGGGTGGCCGCCTCCGCATCCATCGGGGTGGTGCACCACCCGCCACGGGACATCGCGCCGGAGGAGTTGCTGCGCGCCGCCGATACGACCCTGCGCAGGGCACGCCGCAACGGGTGCAGGCAGTGGGAGTTGTTCGACGCGGGCCAGGATCTTGCCGACCGCGAGCGGTTCAGCCTGGCCGCTTCGATGCCGGGGGCATGGGAGACCGGGCAGATCAGACCGGTGTACGTCCCGATCGTCGATCTCGCGCAGGGCACGGTGGTCGGAATCGAGGCGATGCTGCGCTGGGACCACCCCGAGTTCGGCGCGCTGCCGCACGAGAAGTGCGTCGAGTTGGCCGAGCGGACCGGGCTGACGCTGCCGCTCGGCACCTGGCTGATGAAGCTGGCGTGCGAGCGGATCGGCGAGTCCGGCGACCTGCCGTTCAGCGTGAACCTCACACCCAACCAGGCGGTCGACCCGGACCTGGTCAGCAACGTGTTGCGGGCACTGGAGGACAGCGGGATGCATCCGCACCGGTTGCGCCTGGTCTTCCCGCTGCGCGAGTTGGTGACCGAGCGCGGCGAGGCGGCGGACAACCTGCGGGTGCTCGCCGACGTCGGCGTCTGCATCGTGGTGCGCGACTTCGACGGCGGCCTCGCCGACCTGACCTGCCTGGAGGACCTCCCGGTGTGTGCCGTGCGGCTGGCCAGGCGGCTGGTCGACCGGCTGGCCCCGAGCACCGGCCGGTTCCAGGTCGCCGAGGTGCTCGGCGACCTGGTGCGGCTGATGCACTCGGCGGGCGTGCTCGTGGTGATCGACGGGGTGGAGACGGCCGAGCAGGCCGCCTGGTGGCGGGACATCGGCGCCGACCGGGCCCTCGGCGGCCGGTACGCCCCCGCGGGCCCGGTCGACGACCCCACCGCCCTGTTGCCGTGATCCGGCGTGTTTGCCGTTCATGTACGCGTGTTGGCCGTCCACGCGCGTGAGTTTGCTGCCCACGCGCGTGAGTTTGCCGTTCTCGTACGCCGGCACGCGTGTTTCAGCCTGATCTCAGCGCCCGATCGTCGCGCCCGCCCAGTCCACGACCTCGGCATGGAAGTGGTCGGCGTTGGGCGCGTAGTTGAAGGCATGCCCGTAATCGCCCGGCAGCACATAGGTCCGCAACCGCGCGGCGGGGGAGAAATACGGCGCCTCGGCCCGGTACACCGTCTCCGCGGAGGTGCAGTCGATGGCCAGCGGGGAGCAGAGCAACGGGTCATGCCCGCCGAGCGCGAGCAGCACCGGAACATCCACCAGCAACGAGTACGGGGTCACGTAGGCCACCCCGATCCCGTCGGCCGCCTCGGTCACCGAGAAGACGTCCTTGGTCGCCTCGTCCAGCGCGACCGCGTCCGGGTCCGCCCGCCCCGGCCGGTGGAAGGACTCCTCCCTGGTGTTCGGTTGGGTGGTCAGGTACAGCGGATCCACGATGTCACCGCCGAACTTCGGATCGAGCATGGCCGGATAGAACGTGGCGAAGGCCGTGGCGACGTTCACCGGGTCGATGCGGTGCGCCAGCCCGGTGAGCAACACCCCGTCCACGTCGCGGAAGGTAGCGGCCTCGATCAGGCTGATCGCCGCGCCGAGCGAGTGGCCGCCGATGATCACCTTGTCGAAGCGCGGCCCGAAGGCTCCGGCTCGCAGCCGCTGTACCACCCGGTGCATCAGCTCGGCCTGCTGGATCGCGGTCAGCGTGACGCCGAGCGGGACGGTGCTGCGCCCGGTGCCGAGCCGGTCGACCGTCAAGGTAGCGTAGCCGGCCTCGTTCATCGCGCCGCGGAAGGAGCGCACCCCGGGAACGGCAGGCGGATCCCAGTAGGTGCTGTTGAACGTGCCGCCCGGAATGAGCAACTGCACCGTGTTCGTCGGTTCCGCGGGTACGCACAGCCTGCCGTGCATGGTCGCGGGCAGCAGCAACGCCACGGTCAGCTCGATGTCCAGTTCCGTACAGGCGGCTTCGCTCGCGGTGGCCGGAGGTTGCGCGGGAGTCAGCGCGGTGCCGACCCCGAGCGTGACCAGGCCGACGGCCAGGGCACGCCGCCACCACGCGGGTTTCCGGTCGGTGTACTGATTGCCGGGGCGTCGCAATGAACTGTTCCTTTCCTCACGCTCTCTTGATGATCCTTTGTGGACAGAATCCGATGGTGCGGTCGTCGACGGGCCGTCGAGGTGGGCCATGCCGGGTGCGGGACGGTCGGGGCGGGCCGGAGCCCGCTACCGTCCCGGTCGGAACTTTCGAACAACATTCCTTTTTCGAGATTTGGTGGCCGAACGCGGGAACGCCGACCGGCGCGGCCGCACGTTCGCCGTGGCGCGCGCTCGCGGCAACGCCGGGTTCTCACGGGGTACACACCTCGTCTGTGCAGGATCGAGCCGGTGGGTTCTACGGTGGGTGCGGGGCACACGTAACAACACACCTATGCGGGGCCGAAAAACATCGCACAATCGGGTGACGGTAGCTGATCTTTGCGGTCGGTAGGCTTTCCGAACTATCCAGATATGGTGAGGTGTCGAAGTGACCGAGAATCTGGCGTGGACTCCTGCCGAGATCGATATAGCCGTGCCCAACGTCGCCAGGGTGTACGACTTCCTGCTGGGAGGTGCGCACAATTTCGAGTCGGACCGGACGCTGGCCGACAAGATCGAACAGAGTATGCCCGGCGTGCGTGACGTGGTCCGACTGAACCGTTCCTTCCTGCGCAGAGCCGTGCTTTTCATGGTCGAGTCCGGCATTCGCCAGTTTCTCGACATCGGCTCGGGTATCCCGACGGTCGGCAACGTGCACGAGGTCGCCCAGCAGGCGGATCCGGAGTGCCGGGTGGTCTATGTGGACAAGGAACCGGTCGCCGTGCGGCACAGCGGTGCGCTACTGGCCGGCAACGACCGGGCCATGGCGGTCGAGGCCGACGTGTGCTCGCCAGGGGAGGTGCTCGGCGACCCGGCCGTGCTGTCGATGCTGGATTTCGACCAGCCGGTTGGCCTGCTCAACCTGTTGCTGTGGCACTTCATTCCGGACGAGGCCGATCCACCGGGCCTGCTCGCCGGTTACCGGAACGCGCTCGCGCCGGGCAGCTACCTCGCCATCACGCACACCACCTACGACAGTGAACCGGATGAGTTGCGCGGGGCGGTCGACGAGGTACGGCGGCGCAGCAAGCAGCAGGCGTTCCCGCGCACCTACGACGAGATCACCGCGCTGTTCGACGGCTACGAGCTGGTCGAGCCAGGGGTGGTCGGTTGCGCGGCCTGGCGACCAGGCGGTCCGGGGGACTTCTCCGAGCACCCGAGCTCGAACGCCCGCCTGTACGCGGGCGTCGGCCGCAAACCGCAACCATGACGGATCTCGCGGGTGGAACGGGCCCGGAACTCGCCAGGGCAGGACGGATTCGTGACTACCTGCTCGGGGACGGCCACAACCTGGCCGTGGACCGCAGGCTCGCCGCGGCGCTGGAGACCGCCGTGCCGGACATCCGGCAGGTGATCCGGCTGAACCGGGGCTTCCTGCACCGTGCGATGCGTTCCCTGCTCGCGGCCGACATCGGGCAGTTCCTCGATCTCGGGTCGAGCGTGCTGGCCGCGGGCAATGTCCGCGAGGTCGTGCGGCGGTCGGGTCACGGCTGCCGGATCGTCCACGTGGACGCCGATCCGATCACCGTGCGGCAGGGCAGGTCGCTGCTGAACGGTGCGAAGGACGCGGTGGTGGTGCAGGCCGACCCCGCGGACGCGGGCCGGGTGTTCGATCATCCGGACACCGCCCGCATGCTGGACCCGGGACGGCCGATCGGCGTGATCATGGTCGACCTGTTGCATTTCGTTCCGGACGCGATGGGGCCGGCTGCCGTCGTGGCCGAGTACCGGCGGCGGATCGCGCCCGGCAGCCGGGTGGTGCTGTCCCACTTCACCGGCGACCACTGGCCCACGCACCTCACCCGTAGCACGGTCGAGGTGATGTCCCGCAGCGGGGATCCGATCCGGCCCCGTTCCTACGAGGAGGTGGTGGCGATGCTCGCCGGATTCGAACTGGTCGAACCCGGCGTGGTCGGCGTCGGGGAGTGGCACCCGGAGCGTCGACTGGATCCGGTCGAGGAGCGGGCGGCCGCGGGCCTGTATGCCGCCGTGGCGCGGGTACCATGATTTCGTCGACTACCTCACGCGAATCGCGGATGACCGTCCGTTTCGCCAATGGTCCGAACGAGGGTAGCGACTTCGGGAAGATCGCGGCGGCCGGTAGGCTGCCATTCTCGGGTGCATCGGAACCGAGGGCACCGTGAAAATGATTTTGGCCGGCCGTCAACACGACTGGATTCGATTCGGGAAGGTGACCTGACCATGTCGCTCCCCGATGACGATCCGCGCCCGCTCGCCAGGCACTCGACCGCACGAGAGGAAGCCCGTTGGCGGTTGAAACTCGCCAGGAAATGGGCCTATCGGCTGAGCATGACGGTGTACCTCCCGATATCGCACGAGCACCTCGAGGAGGAGCTGCTGCGGCTGGTCGACACCTTGTCCGAGGCCGCCTCGAGTGAGCCGTTCGGTACCGAGGCCGCCGCGGAAGCCGGCGCGCGGCTGGTGGACCTGCACGCTACCGGTCGATCGAGCCTGCAGTGCACGATGGAGATCCTCGGCAAGGGTCTGCTCGCCCGGCGGCCGCCGCGGCAGCCGGAACGGATCGAGCGGGTGCTCGCGCTGCTGTCCGCGCTGGCCTCCGGTTACAGCGAACGGCTGCGGATGTCGGTGTTCGACCAGCAGGAGAGCGTGAACGGCGCGCTGATCGACACCCTGCAGGAGGCGGGCCGGAACCTGCGGGCGAGCGAGGCGCAGTTCGACGAGCTGTTCGCCCGATCCGCGAGCGGCGTCGCGATCACCGATCTGGACGGCAACCTGGCCAGGACGAATGGCTCCTTCCAGAAGATCCTGGACCGCGGCGCCGAGGACCTCTCCGGGCTGACCGTGTTCGACCTGGTCGCGCCGGATGAGGCGGAATCGCTCCGGGACGTCTGGCGCGACCTGTTGCGGAGCAGGCCGCGGCAGGCGTCGCACACCCAGCAATGGCGCCGGTTCACCCGCGGCGACGGCGAGACGGTGCTGGCGAAGCTGTCGGTCGCGCTGCTGCGCGACGGGGCCGACCAGCCGGATCGGTACGTGGCGGTCATCGAGGACGACACCGAGCTCACCCTGTTGCAACGCAGGCTCAGCCACCAGTCCCTGCACGACATGTTGACCGGATTGCCGAACCGCCAGTTCTTCACCAGCCGCCTGGAACAGATGCTCCGGCAGGCCGATCCGGCGGCCGGGGTGACGCTGTACCACCTGGACCTCGACGGGTTCTCGCTGATCGCCGACGGACTCGGCAGGGCGGCGGGTGACCACCTGCTGTGCGTCGTCGCCGAGCGGCTGGAGCAGGTCGTACGGGCGGAGCGGGCGATGGTGGCCAGGTTCGGCGGCGACGAGTTCGCGATCGTGATCGAGAACGGCCCGGAGACCCGGGACATGCTGGGCACCGTGCACGCGATCAACGAGGTGCTGGCCGAACCGGTGTACCTCGCGGAGTACGGCGTCGCCATCCCGGCGAGTATCGGCGTGGTGGATCGCCCGCCGCCGGACATCGCGCCGGACGAGTTGCTCCGCGCCGCCGACCTCACCCTGCGCAGGGCGCGACGCAAGGGTCGAGGGCAGTGGGAGCTGTTCGACGCGAGCGAGGACGCGCGGGACCGCACCCGGTTCGGCCTGGCGGCGCAGATGCCAGGGGCCTGGGAGAACGGCGAGATCAGCGTCGCCTACCGGCCGGTGTTCGGCACGGCGGAGGGCAGGACCGTCGGCGTCGAGGCGGTGCTGCGCTGGGCACACGACGGGATCGGCGTGCTCGACCACGACCGGTGCGTCGCGCTGGCCGATGAGACCGGGCTGACCGTGCCGCTCGGTGCCTGGCTGCTGCGCTCGGCCTGCGCCCGGATCGCCGGGTACGGGCAGCTCCCGTTGAGCGTCGTGCTGACCCCGAATCAGGCCGGTGACCCGGACCTGGTCGGCACGGTGTTGCGGGCGCTGGAGCAGGCGGACATGCTCGCGCACCGGCTCCGGTTGGTGTTCCCACTGCCGGAGCTGGTCGCCGGGCACGGCGAGGTGCTGGACAACGTGCGGGTGCTCACCGATCTCGGGGTGTGCGTCGTGCTCGGCGACTTCGCCGGCGGGCTCGCCGATCTTGCCGGGCTCGAGGACGTGCCGGTCTGCGCGGTCCGGTTCTCCCAGCGCCTGGTGCGCCAGCTGAGCCGCCCCGCGGGTCGCTTCGCCATCCGCGAGGAACTCGCCGGGCTGGTGCGGTTGATGCACGCGGCCGATGTGCGCGTGGTGGTGGACGGGATCGAGACCGACGAGCAGGCGCGGTGGTGGCGGGAGATCGGTGCGGATCGGGCCCTCGGCGGCTACTTCGCGCCGGGCGAGCCGGCGACGGACCTCGACTCCCTCCTGCGATAGCGCGGTCGTGCTGCCACTATGGCGGCATGAACCCGTTGACCACGGTCACCGAACTGCGGGACGCGCTGGACACGCCGCACCCGCCGACGCTCATCGACGTCCGCTGGAATCTGGCCGGGCCGCCGGGTATCGACGGCTACCGTGCGGGCCACCTGCCTGGGGCGGTGTTCGCCGACCTGGACACCGACCTCGCGGCGCCACCCGGTGCCGGCGGCAGGCACCCGTTGCCGGACATGGCCGATTTCGAGGCCGCCATGCGCGGGCTCGGGGTGTGCGAAGGCCATCCGGTGGTCTGCTACGACCAGCGCGACTCCATTGTCGCCGCGCGGTTGTGGTGGATGCTGCGGTACTGCGGGCACGTGGATGTGCGGGTGCTCGACGGCGGCTACGAGGCGTGGATGCGGGCCGGGCTGCCGGTGCGGACCGGAGACGAGGAGGCGGCGCGGCCGGGTGACTTCCGGGCCGAACCCGGCGCGCTGCCGGTGGTCACCGCGGAGGAGGCTGCGGCCATCGCGCGTGGCGGGTTCCTGCTGGACGCCAGGGCGGGGGAGCGCTATCGCGGCGAGTTGGAGCCGATCGACCCGGTGGCGGGCCACATTCCCGGCGCGGTGTCGGCACCCAGTATCGACAACGTTGACACCGAAGGATACTTCCGATCGGCCGAGCGGCTACGCGAGCGTTTCGCCGCGCTCGGCATCGATCAAGAAGCCGAGGTCGCGACCTACTGCGGATCCGGTGTCACCGCAGCGCACGAGGTGCTCGCGTTGCATATGGCCGGTTTCCGGGCCGGGCTGTACGCGGGTTCGTGGAGCGACTGGATCCAGGATCCGGCGCGGGAGATCGCCACCGGTGGCTGAGTTGCTGGTCTAGACCGGTCGGGCCGACGCGGGGTACATTCGTCTGTGGTCTAGACCACAGACATGTTCGCCTTCCACCCTGCGTTAGGGGAACAGCACATGAGATCCACCCTGCATCGAATGCTCAGAGCCTCGGTCGCCGGGCTACTCGCCATCGCGACGGCCGCTGCGCTGAACCCGCCGGCACACGCGGCGGGCGACCTCACCGCCGAGTTCTCGCTGTCCGGCAACACCGGCGAGTACACGGTCACCAACAACGGCGGCGCCGCGGTCTCCGGATGGGCGGTGACCTTCGAACTTCCCGAGGGCGTCACCGCCAGCACCGGGGCACACGGCACGGTGAGCCAGACCGGGACCACGGTGACCCTGACCCCGGCCTTCTACATCGAGACCCTGCAACCCGGCGACTCGACTTATCCCTACAGCCCGACCTTCCAGCTCAGCTCACCGGTCGAGCCCACCCTGTGCCGGGTGGACGACGCGAACTGTGACGGTTCGGCGGACACCCCGCCCACCGCGCCGGCCGACCCGCGGGTGACGGTCACGACGACCACCACCGTGGCGCTGGAGTGGGACGCGGCCCAGCCGGGGTCGCTCCCGGTCACGGAGTACGAGGTGTACCGCGGCGAGACCCTCGCCGCCACGGTCACCGGTACCTCGGCCACGATAACCGAACTGACCCCGAACACCGAGTACACCTTCACCGTGGTGGCCAAGGACCGCAAGGGCACCGCGTCGGAGCCGAGCGCTCCGCTGACGGTCAGCACCAACAACCCTTCCGACGACACGCAGGCGCCCACCGCACCGAGCAACCTGCGTGCCACCGACGCGAACTCCAGCAGCATCACGCTCGCCTGGAACGCGTCCACGGACAACACCGGCGTCGCCGCCTACGATGTGTACCGCGACGGCACGCTGACCACCACGGTGGCCGGAACCTCAGCCACCGTCGACGGTCTCTCACCGTCCACAAGCTACTCGTTCACGGTCAGGGCGAGGGACGGCTACGACAACACCTCGGCGCCCAGCTCCGCGATCACGGTGTCCACAAGCGACGTCGTCGAGGGGCACGCCAAGGTAGGGTACTTCGTGCAGTGGGGTATCTACGGCAGGCAGTACTTCGTCAAGAACCTGGACACCAGCGGTGCGGCCGCGCGGCTGACGCATATCAACTACGCGTTCGGCAACATCGACCCGAACGACCTGACCTGCCTGCAGGGGGTCACCAAGGGCACCTCCCCGGACCCGCAGGATCCCAACCAGGGTGACGGCGCGGGTGACGCGGAAGCCGACTACGGGCGGCCGATGTCGGCGGCACAGTCGGTGGACGGGGTCGGCGACACCGGCTGGGAGGACCTGCGCGGCAACTTCAACGAGTTGCGGGAGCTGAAGGCGAAGTATCCCCATCTGAAGGTGATGATGTCGCTCGGCGGCTGGACGTACTCGAAGTACTTCTCCGACGCGGCCGCGACCGAGGCCGCGAGGGAGAAGTTCGTACGCTCGTGCATCGACATCTACATCAAGGGCAACCTGCCGGAGTACAACGGGGCGGGCGGCCCGGGAAGTGCCGCGGGCGTCTTCGACGGTATCGACCTCGACTGGGAGTGGCCGGGCGCCGAGGGGCATGCCGGCAACCACGTCAGCCCGGAGGACAAGCGGAACAACACCTTGCTGGTCGAGGAGTTCCGGGAGCAGTTGGACGCGCTCGGCGAGCAGACGGGTGAGCGTTACCAGCTCACGGCGTTCACGCCCGCCGACCCGGCCAAGATCGAAGCTGGCTGGGAGCTGACGGAGGTCGCGAAGGACCTGGACTTCATGAACGTCCAGGGCTACGACTTCCACGGCTCCGGCAGCGACAACTCCTGGGAACCGAACCGTACCGGGCACCAGGGCAACCTGTTCGTGGATCCGGATGATCCGTACGACTTCCACTTCAGCGTGGAGGACGCGATCGATGTCTACCTTGATGCCGGGGTCAACCCGCGCAAGCTCACCATCGGGCTGGCCTTCTACGGCCGTGGCTGGCAAGGGGTTGCCGATGGTGGGGCGAACGGTGAATGGCAGTCGGCGAACGGTGCCGCACCGGGGCAGTTCGCCGAGGAAGCCGGTACCCGCGGGTACAGCAACCTGATGTCCAGCGTGTCGAACTGTTCGGTGCACCACGACCCGGTCGCCGTGGCCAGCTACTGCTATACCGGTGACGGTGGGCAGTGGTGGACCTTCGACGACACCTGGTCGATCGAACGCAAGACCGACTGGATCAAGGAAAAGGGCCTGCTCGGCGCGATGATCTGGGAGATGTCCGGGGACACCCGGAACGGAACCCTGATACGGGCCGTCGATTCCGGCCTGAACTAACCGGTGGGTCGTGGGTGTTCCGGCGCGGGGAGCACCCACGACCCGACCGTTTACGCGCTGTCGGCCCGGGTGGCGCGACCGATGGGGTCACCGCGCGGCGGGATCTTCTCGGCCGCGGCCGGATCGATCTTCCGCAGCGAACCGTTCGCGGTGCCCCTTGCGATGGCCAGCATGGCGAAGGTGGCCCGGCGGATCTGCGCCTGCTCGTGCTCGGCGGGCATAGCGCTCAGCTCCACCAGCACGCTGCCGCTGCCGCGCAGGCCGTAGGCATTGCGGGCGATGCCCTGGTAGTTGCCGCCGGGATACTGGGAGATGTTGCCGCCCGCCGCGTTCATCGACTCCGCGGCGACCACGGTGACCTGCTTGGACAGGCTGACGGCCGCGGGGTCCGCTTCCGGGTGCGTCGGCCACTTGACCGAGCCGGTGATCTCCTTGCCCTCGTCGTCGCGGTACCGGCCCTGCATGTGATAGTCGACCACGATGTCCGGCCGGAACTCGGCGTAGTGCCGCTGGATCAGCCCGGCCTCGGTGGCCGGGTTGTCCTCGGGCGCGAGTTCGGGGTTGTGGTAGCGGTTGATGTCGTAGCCCTTGCCCTGCTCGCCGAACTCCGGGTCGGCCTCGGGCGCGTAGTTGTACCGCCAGTCCCGCTCGTGCCCGTCGGGGTTGGCCCGCACCACGATGTCCACGGTCACCCGCGAACGCAGCCAGCGCTGGTAGGGGCTGTGGCCGAGGCCGGCCTCCCGGAGGAACTCCAGCGCGGCGGGCGTGCCGAGGGGCTCGTTCCCATGCTGCTGAGTGAGGTAGAGGATGCGCAGCGGGCCGTGGCCGACGCGGGCGCTCCACACCGGCCTGCCCTCGTTCGACCTGCCGATCGGCGACACCTCGACGGCGCCGCGGCTGAACAGCCGTAGTCTCTGCAGCTCGAACGCGAGTTTCGCGGTGCTCGGCCGCGGATCGACCCGGCCGTGCCCGCCCTGCTCGGATGTGGGCGCGGCCTGCGCGGGCGCGGCCAGGAGGGCGGCGAGGACCAGGAAAGCGGATAAGGCGGACGATACGGAAACAAACCGTGTTTTCCCCATAGCGGGTCAGTTTGCCCCGGTCGCGAGGCGGCCGGCAAGACCTCACCGGGCTGGACCACCGGTGGTGAACGGGCAACGGGGCGGGTGCCGGTGAAGGCGGTCCCGCCGGTAGCCGCCCGGGGTCGGCGCTCTACAGTTTGCGCATGCCCACCCCTTGGAAACAGGCGCCCCTCAACGTCGTTCGCGGTGGTCTCATCGGGGCCGCGGAGACCGTCCCCGGGGTCAGCGGCGGCACGCTCGCGCTGGTCACCGGCGTCTACACCAACCTGATCGACGCCGCGGGCGAGCTGCTGAGCGCGTTGCGCCTGCTGGTCGGCGACCTGGTCAAGGGTAAGGGCATCGCACGTGGCCGCACGGCGCTGCGCGGGATCGACTGGGCGCTGGTGCTTCCGGTACTGGCCGGGATGGCGGTCGCGCTGGTGCTGGCGGCCAAGCTGCTCGCGCCGGTTCTGGAGGACCACCCGGAGCACGCGCTCGGCGCCTTCGGCGGCATGATCCTCGCCTCGGTGATCGTGCCGCTGCGCGCGATGGGGGCGGCCCCGCGCGGGCTGGACTACCTGCTCATACTGCTGGCCGCGGTGGCCTGCGCCGTGCTCACCGGGCTGCCCGGAGGGGAGATCGCCGACCCGCCGCTGTGGCTGGTCGGCATCGTGGCGGCCTTCGCGATCAACGCGCTGGTGCTGCCCGGGGTTTCCGGCTCCTTCCTGATGCTGACGGTCGGCATCTACGCTCCCACGATCGCCGCGGTGAATGACCGCAACCTGGCCTACCTCGGGGTGTTCGCGCTCGGCGCGTTGATCGGTCTCGGCCTGTTCGTCAAGGGGTTGCAGTGGCTGCTGCACCACCGCAAGCAGGCCACGCTGGCGGTGATGACCGGCCTGATGATCGGGTCGCTGCGGGCGCTGTGGCCGTGGCAGGACGACGACCGAACGCTGCTGGCGCCCTACGGCGACGTCGGCGGGGTGATCGCCCTCGCGGTCACCGGTGCGGTGCTGGTGATCGCGCTGGTGGTGACCGAGGCTCGGATCCACCCCCGGAAGGGCGCCGACCGGCGCGACGACGCCACCGCGAGCGTGTAGCCGCGCTCAGCCGTGCCGCTGGTCCAGGAAACCGGTAACCAGCGAGTAGAAGTCGTACGGGCGTTCCTCCTGCGGATGGTGTCCGGCCCGGTCCATGACGTACAGCTGCCCGCGTTCGATCATCCGTGCCAGCATCAGCGGGTAGTCCGGGGTGAGGAAGGCGTCGTACATACCCCAGGCGAACAGTACCGGCGCGGTGATCCGCCCGAGTTGCTCCGTCAGGTCCTGCCACTCGCCCCTCGGCTGGTCGGAGGCGCCGGCCAGGGCCCGCTCCCCTGGGTCCAGGCTCTGCTCGTAGCGCAGTCGCACGGTGAATTCCGGGATGGCGTCCGGGTCGTACCACTCCAGCCTGGCCATCAGCTCGCGCATCTTGGCCAGGCTCGGGCCCTCGCCGCCGTAGTAGGCGTCCCTGGCGTTGCGGCCGCGCCTGCCCCGTTCCGGCAGGGGAGCCAGCGGGCCGTGGTGCACTGGCATGCTGCCGGTGACCACCAGCGCCCGCGCCCGGTCCGGATAGCGGGCGGCCAGGTTCAGCGCGATGGTCCCGCCCCAGGAGTTGCAGACGAAGTCGGCCCGGTCGATGCCGAGTGCGTCCAGCAGGGCGACCGTCCTGGCGGCGTGGAAGTCCCACATCGGGCCGGAGATGACGCACTTGTCCGACTTGCCGTACTGCAGGATGTCCACCAGCAGGCAGCGGCGGTCCGCGGCGAACAGCGGCGCCACCGGGCCGAAGTCGGACCAGGCGGTGCAGCCGGGCCCGCCGCCGTGCAGGAAGACCGTCGGGCTGCCGGTGCCGAGGTCGAGGTAGTGGTAGCGGACACCGTCCGCGTCGGCGAAGTGTCCCGGTGGTTCTGGATTCACCCTCGGCATCCTGACCGGGCGTGCGCCGTGCGGTGAAGCGAGCTGTTTCGTTCAGCGGTCCACCGCGCTGTCCCCGGTGCGGTGTTGACCTAGTCTCGGCTGTCATGCGAACCGAGTTGGAACTGGCCGAGCGCAGGGCACTGGCCCTGCTGGACCGGCAGGAACACCGGGAGCTCGGCCCGGTGCGCGCGGTGGACGCGGTGGCCTTCGCGCGCGCCGCGGGGGAGACCGACCTCCGGCTGCTCGACCCGGCGCGGCCGGACTTCCTGGTGCATCCGATGTTCCTGCCGAGCCTGCTGCGCGGGCCCGCCGGTGCCGAGGCGGCGGAGTACCGGCCGGATGGGATGTACCGGGACGAGGTGCCCGGAACCGACGGGTTGGACGTCCGGTTGATGGCGGGTGGGCAGGAGGTACGGTTCACCGCGCCGGTGCCTGCGGACGAGCCGGTGCGGCTCACCCGCAGGCTGGTCTCGGTGCAGCGCAAGGGAAGCACGGTGTTTCTGCTACTCACCGTCGAGAAGACCTACACGGCGGGCACGCGGGTGCTGGCCGAGGTGACCGAGAGGTTCATCGTCCGATGACCGAGCGCCCCGTGCATCCCACCGAACTGGACGCCGACGCCGTGCGCGTGCTGCGCTTCGGCGCCGTCACGCGCAACGCGCACCGGATTCACTACGACGCGGGCCTGGCCGGTGCCGAGGGCCTGGACGCGCCGGTCGTGATGGCCCAGCTACACGGTTGCGGCTTCTTCCGCGCCGCGGCGGAGTGGGTTGGGGACCCCGCGGCCGTGCTTTCGGTGAGCTGGCGCAACCGCGCGCCCGCGCCGGCCGGCTCCCGGCTGGTGGTCACCGGGACGGTACGCGAGGTGCGGGACGACCGGGCCGTGCTCGACCTCGAGCAGCACTGCGATGGCGACACCGTCTGCTGCCACGGCAGCGCCGTCGTCCGCCTCCCCTCCCCAGAAGTGCCCTGAACGTGGCTTTCGCGACGTCAGACGTCTCAATAGTGCCGTTCGCGACGGTGAGCGTCCTGATCGCCACGTTCAGGGCATTCCCCCGGGTGGGGTCTGCTGAGCGGACCACGGAGGTGGATCATGCGCGGCCGGCGGGTCGATGATCCGGGATCACCGATCTCGTAAGCGCAGGGAAGGTGTCCTCGATGGCTGGTCCCGATTCGCTGCGGTGGCGCCCGCGCGCGGCGGGCAGGCAGGATTGGGCCTCCTGGCCGCACTACGACGCTGCGGGCAACGGTTTTCCCGGTTACTGGTACCCGGTCACCTGGGGCAGCCACATCGACGGCACCCCGCGGGCCTTCACCATCTGCGGCGAGCGGCTGGTGTTGCTGCGCGACGGCGGAAAGGTGTACGCGCTGCACGACCGCTGCCCGCACCGCGGCGTACCACTGTCCGAAGGGGACCAGCAGTTCCCCGGCACGATCAGCTGCCCGTACCACGGGTGGACCTACCGGCTCAGTGACGGGAAATTGTGCGCCGTGATCACCGACGGGCCGGACTCCCCGATCTGCGGGAAGGTGACCGTGCGAACCTACCCGGTCGCCGAGCGCCTCGGGCTGGTGTGGGTCTACGTGCCGATCGCGGATGAGCGGCCGCATCCGATCGACGAGCAACTGCCCGAGGAACTGGTCGGCAACCGGTTCGTGGTGGGCGGGCGCATCGAGCCGAGGCGCGGCAACTGGCGGTTCGCCTGTGAGAACGGTTTCGACGAGGGCCACGCGAAGTACCTGCACCGTACCTCGCTGTGGCGGTTGTTCAAGCCGATGCCGACCTGGAACGTCACCAGTGTCATCGGTGACGGCAGGTGGATCTACCGGGTACAGGACGAGGTGCACTGGGAAGCCGACTTCCCCGGCGTCGGCAGGTGGAGCAACCAGCGGTGGTGGAAGCGGCGGCCGCCGAAGGAGACCTTCAACATCGGCAACACCGGCAAGCCGAAGAAGATCGACCCGACCATCGCGGCGCAGGAGTTCGCCGGGTTCGCCTCGCTGTCCATGCCGGGGGTGCTGCGGATCGTGTACCCCAAGTTCATCCACTACGAGTTCTACGTGCCGGTGGACCAGGGTGAGCATCGCTATGTCGGGCTGATGGTGAACTTCACCGCCGGGTGGAAGGCGCTCGGGTTCTACCTGAAGTACCTCGGTGGTGTTCGCTGGTTGTTCCACGGTCAGTTCTCCGGGCAGGACGCCTGGATGGTGGAGGTGACCGACGCCCCGCCGGAACGGCTCTACCGGCCGGATGTCTCGCTCACCGCCTGGCGCAACCTCGCGGAGAGGGAGTTCACCGCGAAGCTGGAGGTGCACGGGTGCGCAAGCTCCTGACCATCGTTGCCGGCGCGGCGCTGGCGCTCGGGTGTGGCCTGCTGGGGAGGCGCCTCGCCCAGCGCAGCTCGACGCAGGTGCACCGGGTCGAACCATGAGCGCGCCGGACGGCCTCGCCGGTCTGGACGCGCGGCGTCGCGAGTGGACACAGCGAGCGTGGCGGGAGGTCGACGCGGACCGGTTACGGGAACTGATCAGCGGCCTGGTCGACATCCCCAGCCCCACCGGCGATGAGGCGGCGCTGGCCGAGTACGCCGCGGACGTCCTCGGGGCGTGCGGGATCGAATCCCGGGTGCAGCCGCTGGACGAGCGGCAGGCCAACGCGGTGGGCAGGTTGGGCGGCACCGGAAGTGGTCCGGACCTGTTGCTCTACGCCCCGGTGGACACGGTGACCACCGGGGCGGAAAGCAAGGACCTGCCGTGGGCCGGTTCCGAGTTGCGGCAGGACATGCGGCCACGTGCGGTGTCGCGTGGAGACCACGTGTTCGGGCTGGGTGCCTCTAACCCGAAGGGACACGCGGCCTGCGTGCTGGCCGCCGCCGAGGCGATTCGCCGGGCCGACCTCGAGCTCAGCGGCGACCTGCTGGTCGCCCTCGGCGCGGGCGGGATGCCGACCACCGGGCTGGAAGGCAATCCCCGGCGCAATATCGGGCACGGTGCAGGTTGCTCATTCCTGCTGGAACAGGGCGGGTGGCCGGACTTCGCGGTGATCGCCAAACCGGGTTGGACGGTGTCCTGGGAGGAGGTCGGGCTGGCCTGGTTCGAGGTCGAGGTGCACGGGACGCATACCTACGTCGGTTCGCGGCACCGGCTGCCGTACAGCAATGCGGTGGAGTTGGCCGGCCGGCTGGCGCGCGGGCTGGAGCAATGGTTTCCCGAGTACACCGCGCGGCACAGCGAGGGGCTGGTGGCCCCGCAGGGGGTCGTTGCCGCGGTCGAGGGCGGAACGCCGCGCACGGCGGCTTTCACCCCCGCCTCCTGCCGGCTGCTGGTCGACCTCCGGCTGAGCCCGCGCACCACGCCCGCGGAAGCGCGTCGAGAGTTGGCCGGCCAGGTGCGGCGGTTCGCGGCCGAACTGGGCGCGAAGGTGCGGGTGCGCCAGGTCCTCGCGATTCCCGGGGTGAGCACCGACCCGCACAGCTGGATCTGCCGCACCGCGATCGAGGCGTGGCAGGCGTTCGAGGCCGCCGAGCATGTTCCGGTCACCGACAACAGCGGGGCCACCGACGCGAACATCCTGCGCGGTAGGGGAGTACCCACGGTTCGTATCGGAATGCCCAAAGTGGACGACATGTCGTTCCCGATGGACTTCCAGCTCGGGATGAACACCGTGGACGTGCGGCAGGCGGAGAAACTGACCAGGCACCTCGTCCGGGTCGCCGTCGACACGGTGTGCAGGTCACGCGCGGAAGTAGGGTTGGGCTAGATGGCCGAGATCGTGCTGGGTATCGGTGCTTCGCACAGCACCCTGATGAACACGCACTGGGAGCAGACCAGCCGGAAGTTCGAGGCACGCCGGTTCCGGTACGCGCTGCACCAGGCGCGTGCGGCGATCGTGGAATCCGGGGCGGACTCGGTGTTGCTGGTCGGCTCCAATCACTTCCGCGGATTCTGGCTGGACCTCATTCCCTCGTTCACCATCGGGGTCGGCGAGTGCGTGGCGAGTGGGGAGTCCGGAACACCGGGTGGGCCGCAGCCGGTGGACGTGCCGCTTGCGCGGCATATCGTGGACACGCTGGTCGACTCGGGGCGGTTCGACATCGCCTACTCCGCGCGGCTGCAGATCGATCACGGCCAGTCGCACGCCATCCAGTACCTGCTGGACGGGCTGGACCTGCCGATCGTTCCGCTGGTGGTGAACGTGTTCGCCTCTCCATTGCCCACAATGGACAGATGCGCGCAGCTCGGTGAGGCGATCCGAGCGGCGGTGCGGGATTTCGAAGGCCGCAGGGTGGCCGTCGTCGCCTCCGGCGGGTTGTCGCACCGGCTGCCGTGGCCGGACTGGCGGGAGCCGCACGGCGAGGACGAGGAGTTCATGGTGCGGGCCTGGCTGGACGGCAGGCACAACTGGGCGGACTACGACTCCCGCCGCAGGGAGATCATCCGGGCGGCGGAACCGGCGATCAACACCGAGTTCGACGAGTACTGCCTGCGCCTGCTGGAGGCGGGCGAGGCCCGCACGCTGGCCGGGTACTCCACCGAGCGGCTCGAGCGGGAGGCGGGCAACGGGGGCCAGGAGTTACGCACCTGGCTGGTGATGGCGGCGGCGCTCGGTTACGCGCCGGCGTTGCGGCTGGCCTACGAACCGATGCCGGAATGGTTGACCGGCATGGGCGCAGCACTGATCGATCCGTGGAGGGCACAGGTATGAGCATCTGGACCGAGTTGACCGGCGTCGACTTCTCGCTCGGCATGGTGGACGCCGCTGGGGTGCCGACCCGTTCGTTGCGGGCGGGGCACGGCGAGCCGGTGGTGTTCCTGCACGGCACCAGCGGTCACCTCGAGGCCTTCGCGCGCAATATTCCCGCGCACGCTCCGCATTACGAATGCCACGCGATCGACCTGCTCGGGCATGGTTACACCGGGAAGCCGGACTACCCCTACGAGATCCCGCGCTATGTCGAGCACCTGGTCAACTACCTCGACGCCGCGGGGCTGCGGCGGGTGCACCTGGTCGGGGAGTCGCTCGGCGGCTGGGTGGCCGCGCGGGTGGCGGGGGAGCACCCGCAGCGGGTCCGCTCGCTGCAACTGCTGGCCGCGGGCGGCATGGTGGCCAACCCGGAGGTGATGCAGCGGCTCAAGACCTCCACCACGCATGCCGTGCACACCGACGACATCGAGCTCACCCGCCGGCGGCTGGAGCTGCTGATGTACGACGCGGAGCGCGACGTCAGCGACGAGCTGGTCGAGGTGCGGCACCGGATCTACCATCAGCCGGAGTTCGTGCGGAACCTGCCGAACCTGCTCTGCCTGCAGGAGATGGAGGTCCGGCAGCGCAACCTGTTGCGCCCCGAGCAACTGGAACTGATCAAGGCGCCGACCCTGGTGATCTGGGGGCACCAGAACCCGTTCGGCGACGTCCCGGAGGCCCAGCGGCTGGCCGAGGCCATCCCGAACTCGGAGTTGCACCTGTTCGGCGAGTGTGGTCACTGGCCGCAACACGAGCAACACGAGCGGTACAACACGTTGAGCCTGGAGTTCCTCGGGGCAACGAACTAGTGGCGGTCGTACCGGCGCGGTTGGTTGAGGGGACAACCATGTCGTAGGGTGGTCGAGCCGACCGGAGGGGGTGCCCTGCTATGACTCTCGCGGATCCCCACGCACTGTCGGCCGACTCGAAATCGGTGCTCGGCAAGGCGAAGCTGATCCTGGATGCCTTCGACTCGGACAACGTCGACCTCTCGCTGACCGAGCTGGTCCGGCGCAGCGGGGTGGCCAAGGCGACGGTGCACCGGCTCGCCGGGGAGTTGCTGGAGTGGGGCCTGCTCGAGCGGGTCGGCACCCGGTACCGGCTGGGGCTGCGGCTGTTCGAGCTGGGGCAGCTCGTGCCGCGCAGGCGGATCCTGCGGGACGCCGCGTTGCCGTACATGGAGGACCTGCTGATCGCCACGCAGGAGACCGTGCATTTCGGCGTGCGGGACGGGATCGACGTGCTGTACATCGAGAAGATCGCCGGCCATCGCGGCGTGCACTCGGAGTCGCGGGTGGCCGGGCGGCTGCCGCTGTACTGCACGGCCACCGGGAAGATGATCCTGGCGTTCTCCCCGCGGGGCGTGTTCGACGAGGTCGTGCGGGAAGGGCTCACCGCGCTCACCCGCAACACCACGATGTCGGTCGACCTGCTCGGCAAGCAGCTCGCCAGGATGCGGCGGGACCGGATGGCGGTGGAGGTCGAGGAGACCAGGCTCGGCTACATGAGCGTCGCCGTGCCGGTGTTCAGCGGTGGTACTCGCCTGGCGGGCGCGCTCTCGGTGACCGCGCCCACCTCGCGGATGAACGTCAACCGGGTCACCGGCGCGTTGCGGGACGCCGGCGCCGGCATCAGCCGGACCCTGCAGTCGATGCGTTGCGCACTGTTCGCCGAGGACGGCGCGGGCTCCGGCATCACCTGCGGCACGGTCATCGACTGCCCGTTCCCCGGCTGCGGCCGCCGCTAACCGGCAAACTCGCCAACGCAGACGGCAAACTCGCCAACGGGAACGGCAAACTCGCCAACGGGAACGGCAAACTCGCCTACGTGGGCGGCCAACACGCCGGGCCCACCGTGTTGGCCGCCCATGTAACCGTGTTTGCTGCTCACGCGCGTGAGTTTGCCGATCCCGTACGGTTGTTGAACAATCACCCGCAGGGGAGGACGACGGCGCGGCCGTTGACCGTGCCCTCGCGGAGCTTGCGCAGCGCGGGGGCGATGTCGTCGAAGGCGAAGGGTTGGACCCGCAGGTTCAGCGTGCCCGCGGCGAGCAGGTGGGCCATCTCGGGGCCGAGCTCGCGGGCGCGCTGGTCCTTGCGGATCATGTTCACCGGCAGCAGCCGGACGTCGCGTAGCAGCCAGCTCGGCAGGTCGAGGGACAGCTTGGTGCCGAGGGTGTAGCCGACCAGTGCGGCGCGGCCACCCGGCTGGACCAGGCGTAGCAGGTCGGCGAGGCCCTCACCGCCGACGGTGTCCACCAGCAGCGTGGCCACCGGGTCCTCGCCGAGTTCGGTCACCACGTCCGCGCCGGTGCCCACCACCGGCCGGGTCTTCGGCGGCACCAGCTCGGCCTGCTCCGGGCGGGGGACCACGGAGATCACCTCGCTCGCGCCGGCCAGCACGGCGAACTGCGCCGCCATCGATCCCACCGCGCCTGCCGCCCCGGTGACGATCACCCGCTCCCCGGCCGCCAGCTCGCCGACGTCGTGCACGGCGACATAACCCGTGGTGGTCGGCAGGAAGTAGGAGGCGGCCACCGGCGGCTCCAGTTCACTGTCCACAACGGATAGCGCTCGGTCGGAGGCGACCAGGTACTCGGCCCAGCACCCGTTCTTCACCAGGCCGATACCCGCGCCACGCACCAGCACCCTGGTACCGGCCTCGAAGGTGTCCGAGGCCACCACCACGCCGGTGCCGTCCGTGCCGCCGACGTGCGGCAGCTCCGGCCGCAGCTCGAACTGCCCGCTGGTCACCGTCATGTCCAGGTGACTGAGCGCGGCGGCCTCGATGCGGACCAGGCTCTGCCCCGGGTTGCGCTTCGGTGTCGGTACCTCCTCCACCACGGGATCGGCACCGAAGGCGTGAATCCGTGCGGCCCGCATGTGGCCTCCATTTCTCCGGTCTGGTTAGTCGAGCGCCCGCGTTGCCCGCAACCGCTCGATGTCCTCCGCGGTCATGCCGAGCACGTCTCGCAGGACGGTGTCGGTATCGGCGCCGAGCAACGGCGCGGGGCTGCGCACGCCGCCCGGGGTGCCGGCCAGCCGTACGGTCAGGCCCTCGTGCAGGAACGCGCCCGCGGCCGGATGTGCCGCGTGCACGTAGAAACCCCGCGCCCGCAACTGCGGGTCGTGCTCGACGAGATCTCGCCCGTCCTGCACGACCCCCGCCGGGATCCCGTTGTCCTGCAACACCTCTGCCACCCAACTGGCCGGCAGGCTGCGGGTCCACTCACCGATCGCCTTGTCGACGAGGTCGGCATGCGTCCCGCGCCCGGCAGCCGTGGCCAGCTCCGGGTCGCCCGCGAGATCCGCCCGGCCGAGTAACTCGCACAGCGTGGTCCATTCGGCGTCCGAACGTACCGCGATAGCGCACCACCGGTCCCGGCCGAGACACTGGTACACGCCGTGTGGTGTCCACTGTGGATGACGATTGCCGCGCGGTCCCTCGTCCCCGCCGAGCGCGGTCCACTCCAGCAGGCTGGTGCCCATGTGCGCGGCGAGCGCCTCGAGCTGGGAGAGGTCGATGTGCTGACCCCGCCCTGTCTCCGCGCGGTACTCCAGTGCGGCCACCGTGGCCAGCGCGGCCTCGAGTCCGGCGACGATGTCTCCGTGCCCGTAGATGACCCCGACAACCTCGTCCGGTCCCCAGCCGGTCAACCCGGTCAGGCCCGCGCTCGCCGAGATGGTGTCCGCATAGGACACCCACCCGCTGCGCGGTCCGGTATGTCCCATTCCCGACATGCTCATGTAGATGATGTCGTCCCGGATCTCGCGCATGGCCGCGTAGTCCAGGCCCAGCCTGCGCATCACCGTGGCGCTGAAGTTCTCCACGACCACATCGCTGGCCGCGATCAGCTCGCGCAGCACGGCGAGGCCGTCCTCGGTACGCAGGTCGAGGGTGATGCTGCGCTTGTTCCGGTTGACGTTGTTGAAATAGCCGCTGGTGTCCGGGTCGTCGTGCGGACCACGGGAGAGGTGCATGAACGGGGCGAACCGGGTCGGGTCCGGCCTGCTCGCGGACTCGACCTTGATCACGTCGGCACCGTGGTCGGCGAGTATTCGGGTGCAGTATGGACCCGCGAGAACCCAACTGAGATCGAGTATCCGGACTCCGGTGAGTGCGGGTCCGGACACGCCGGGTGCCTCCCCCGGCAGGAGGCGGCTGGGCGATCGCCAATCAGCCGCCGGAGCACCGAGCTCGGGCGCGGCGAGCTCGGTGCTCCGACGACCCTCCGGGAAGGCGAACGGAAATCCGAGATCCTTTCGCGTCTTTCCGTTCTGTGCTCGCACGTCGACGAAGAAGTCACGACCGAGCAACTGTGGATTCTCCAGCAACTCGGCCGGCCGGTCCACCGCCGCCCAGGGCAGTTTTCGTGCCTGTGCCTGCTGGGCGAACTCGGCCTTCGGCCATTTGGCGGCATAGTCTTGCACCACATCGAAGATGTGCGACTGATGCCGCTGCCGAAAATCCCCTTCGTTCCAGCATGGATCGTCGAGATCGGCCTGCGCGCCTGCCTCGGCCAACCAGGCCAGCAGGTCGTCCCACATTCGGGGATTGCCACCGAGGCCACCGCCGAGATGCCCGTCGGCGGCGCGGAACAGGCCGTGCGGCACCAGCGGGTGCACCCGACCCGGCCGGGGCGCCACCCGATCCTCGTGCAGGTAGACCAGTGCGCCGGCCTCGAGGCTCGCGGCCACACTCTCCAGTGCGGACACCTCGATCCGCTGGCCCCGCCCGGTACGCCTGCGGGCGCGGAGCCCGAGCAGCGCACCGATGGCCGCGTTGACACCGGCGAGCTGCTCGGCCTGCCCCTGCGGCAGGTTCAGCGGTGGTCCCTCCGGATCACCGACCTGGGCCAGCATCCCGCCGAGCGCGGCGACGACCAGGTCGGTGCCCGCCCAGTCGCGGCGCGGGCCGTCGGTGCCGAACGGGGTGACCCGCAGGTGCACCAACGCGGGGTGCCGCGGCACCGGGAACTCGCCGACGATCTCCGTTTCCGCCGGGCTGCCGTCGAGCAACACATCCGCCCCGTCGAGCAGCTCGGCCAGTTCCACCCGCCCCCGGGTGGTGGTGAGGTCGATCGCCCGCGCCCGCTTACCCGCGTGCCAATGCGCGAACGCGAGGCCGTCGAGCTCGTACCTGGTCGGGTCGCCTTCCGGCGGCTCCACCAGTACGACCTCATGGCCGAGACCGACGAGCAGTCGCCCGGCGAACCGGGTGAACGGGCTGGACAGCTCGACGACACGAACACTGGGCTCGGTCACGTTTCCTCCACTCCGTGACGGAAAACGTAAGGAGCCGACCTGACTTGGAAAAGCTTCACGGTCCGCTGGGCGGACCCGGTCGTAACTGTCGCAGGGTCTCGACGAGGGTCTGCGCCCGGCGAGTCGGCCGGCTCGCCCGCGCGGTGACCACCCCGATCCGGATACTCGGGATGTCGTCCTCGATCTCCAGCGGATGCACCTCGCCGCCGTCGTAGGTGATCGGGGTGGCCACCCGCTGGTTCAGGATGGTGAAGCCCATCCCGGCGGCCACCAGCGCCCGCATGCCCTCGAAGCTGGTGGTCGGCACGATGCTCGGGATGCTGGGCAGTACCTCGCTCAGCAGGTTGCGCACGAACAGCCCGGGCTCCACCAGGTCGAGCAACACCAGCGGGCGACGGGCCAGGTCGGCCAGCGTGGCCGACTCCGCACCGGCCAGCGGATCGTCCGCGGCGACCAGGGCGTACGGCCGCAGCTCGGCGAGCGGTTCGAACTCGAGGTCGTCGCCGAGCCCGATGTCGTAGCTGAGGACCAGCTCGGAAAGGCCCTCGCGCAGGCTGTCGAACAGCTGATGGGTGTCGGCTTCCTGTACCCGCACGGTCAGTTCCGGGTGCTGCTCGCGCAGCCTGCGCAGGGCGGGTGGGATGAGAAAGGGCACCAGGGTCACGAAACAGCCGACATCCAGCGTCCCGCTGATCTCGTCCTGCAGTGTCCGGCTGTCGCCCACCAGGTCGTCCACCTGCCGCAGTACGGCGCGGGCGCTGGCCAGCAGCGGCCTGCCCGCCGAGGTGAGTGAGATACCCCGCGCGTGGTGCCGGACGAACAGCTGGCAGCCGAGCTGCCGCTCGAGCCGGATGATCGCCGAGGACAGCGCCGACTGGGTAGTGTGCAGGCGCTCCGCGGCGAGCGACATGGTGCCGGCTTCCGCGGCGGCGACGAAGTATTCGAGCTGGACGAGGCTGAAGGCGGGCCGGCCGGTCATGCGGCTACATTACGTTTCGCGATCTAGTTCAACAATAAGTACTTCTTGATTGCGGGTAGCGATACGGTCAAGATTTCCCCGATGAGCGTGAGCGTGCCGCGGATCGAGCTGCCGCAGGAGGGGAGCTCGAGCCTACGATCCGACTACGTGGCGGCGATGTCCCGGATGACCACCTCGGTCACCATCCTCGCGACGAACGGCCCCGCGGGCCGATTCGGACAGACGGTGAGCGCGGTCAGTTCGGTGTGTGCCGACCCACCCGTGCTGCTGGCCTGCCTGTACCAGCACACGCCGGTCAGCGACGCGGTCGCGGTCAACGGGTGCTTCGCGGTGAACGTGCTCGGCGAGGACAGGCGGGCGCTGGCCGACGACTTCGCGGGCCGCACCGAGTCCCGGTACCAGTTCGGCGGCGAGTGGCGCGCGCTGCGCACCGGCTCGCCCGTGCTGCCGGACGCCCCCGCGGTCTTCGACTGCGAGGTCAGCGAATCCACGGTGGTCGGTACGCATGTGGTGGTGTTCGGGCGGGTGGTCGCCGCCGTCGCGCCGGACGACCGCGACCTGCCCGACCTCACCTACCGCGCTCGTGCGTACGGGCCACGGCACGGTAAGTACCAGTAGCTACCTAGGCAAGGAGGGTCGCGTGAAGCGATGCCTGACCGACCGCCAGCGTGAGTTCGTGGACATGGCGGCGGGGCTCGCCGACCGGTTCGCCGAGCGGGCCGCCGAGCACGACCGGGACAACAGCTTTCCGTACGAGAACTACGAGGACATGCGCGAGGCCGGTTTCCTGCGGATCTCGCTGCCCGAGGAGCTCGGCGGTCTGGGTGGCGGCATGGCCGACATCCTGCCCGCGATCGAGCGACTGGCGATGGGGGACGGGGCAACCGCGCTCGCGGTGAACATGCACATCTCCCCGCTGGGCCAGTGGTCCTCGGTCTGGCGGCGTACCGGGGACGAGCGGCTGGCGAAGTTCCTCCGGCTCGCGGCCGAGGACAAGCTCGTCTGGGCCGCGGTGACCAGTGAGATCGGTACCCCGAACCTGATGACCGACGCGCGGACCACGGCGAGCAGGGTGGAAGGTGGCTACCTGCTGAACGGCAGGAAGAACTTCGGCACCAACACCTCGGTCGCCACGCACTGCTCCACCACGGCACGCTACGAGGACCCGGAGCTCGGCCCGCGGCTGATGCTGTTCCGGGTGGCGCTGGACGACCCGGCGGTGACCATCCACCAGACCTGGGACATGATGGGCATGCGGGCTACCCAGAGCAACGACGTGGAGTACAAGGACCTTTTCGTTCCGGACGAGTCGCTGGTGCACAGCCTTCCGGTGGGGTACCTGGACGCTCGCGTGATGGAGACCGTGTTCGCCTGGGCCATGCCCGCCTTCGGGGCTGTCTACAGTGGAGTCGCCGCGGGCGCGCTGGACTGGGCGAAGCGGCAGGTCATCCGGCGCGGGCTCGCCACCTCCACGCGGGTGCAGGACACCGTGGCCGAGTGCGAGATCCTGCTGGAGAGCTCGCGTTCGGTGCTGTACCGGCACGCGGACGAGTTCGGCTCCCGCCGCGCGCTCGAGGAGTTGACCGTCCAAGAAGGACTGTCCAGGTGCGCGCTGGTGAAGTACGTCTGCACCAACAACGCCACCGAGATCTTCAGCAAGCTCGTGGACGCCGTCGGTGGGGCGTCCTATGTCCGTAAGCTGCCGTTCGAACGGATGTGGCGGGACGTGCAGGCGGGCCTGTTCATGCCGTTCGCCAACTACGCCGCGAAGGAACTGATCGGCGCGACCGCGCTCGACGTCGAGCTGGCACCGTCGACCTGACCAGGGAAGGAAACCCGAATGTCGGTAGCGGACACCTATCGTGACACCGGCCGCGGAGCCTTGCGGGTGCTGTTCTGCATCGGGGTGCGGGACGCCTTCTTCGCCGCCGAGGCGCAGGAGCGCAAGGCGGTGTTCACCGCGATCAACGAGGCGTTCGCCGACCTGCACGGCCGGTTCGGGGTGCGGGTACTGGGCACGATGGACGACGACGAGCTGGTCGTCGGGCCCGCCGACGGCTACCCGTGGACCGCGTACATCCTGGCCGACGTCCCGGACTACGAGCTGGTGACCAGGGTCTGCGACATCGTGCGCAGCACCGAGGTCGGCACGGCGAAGCTGTGGAAGTACCTCAAGATCGAGGCCCGGATCGGCAGGCCGCTGTTCTTCGGGAACGAGTGACCATGCCGGGGCGGGACCGGGTCGCGCTGGTCACCGGGGCGGCTCGCGGCCTCGGTGCCGCGATCGCGCGGGAACTGCACGCGGGCGGCACGCGCGTCGCGGTGCTCGACCTGGACGAGGCGGGCGCGGTGAGGCTGGCCGAGGAGCTGGATCCGGAGTCCGGTACGGCGGTGCCGCTGGCCGCGGACGTGAACGACGCGGCGGGCGTGGACGCGGCGCTGACCGAGCTCGAGACGCGCTGGCACGCGCCGGACATCCTGGTGAACAACGCGGCGCGGACCGCGACGGGGTCGGTGTGGGACATCGAGCTCGAGGAGTGGGACGCGGTGCTCGGCACCAACCTGCGCAGCGTGCTGATCGCCACCCGGCGTTGCGCGCCCGCGATGCGGGAGCGGGGGTGGGGTCGGATCGTGAACATGGCCTCGCTCGCCGGGCAGCAGGGCGGGTTGGTCGCCGGGGCGCACTACGCCGCGGCCAAGGCCGGGGTACTGGTGCTGACCAAGATCTTCGCGCGGGATCTCGCCGCCTCCGGGGTGACGGTGAACGCGGTGGCCCCGGCCGCCGTGCGCACGCCGGTGATGGACGATATGGACGAGGCCGAGCTGGAACGTGCGGCGGCCACGATCCCGGTCGGCAGGCTGGGCACGGCCGGGGAGGTGGCCGCGCTGGTCGCGCACCTGTGCGCCGAGCGGTCCGGCTACCTGACCGGTACCACGGTGGACATCAACGGCGGAGTGTTCATGCGCTGAACGCCGGTGTCAGCTCGCGGCGTCGAGCAGCGCGACCACCTCGTCGTCGCTGGTCTGCCGGAAGTCGCGGTACCACTGGCCGACCGCCATGAAGTTCTCCGGCTCCGTAAGGCAGACGACCTCGTCGGCATCGCCGCGCAGGTGCTCCGGCGCCCCGGGGGCGCAGACCGGGGCGGCGAACACCAGCCGGCGCGGCCCGGCGGCGTGCAGCGCACGAAGGGCGGCGGTCGCGGTGACTCCGGTGGCGAGGCCGTCGTCCACCACGATCACGTCCCGGCCCTGCCGGTGCCACGGCTGCCTGCCACGCTGGTAACGCTCGACCCTGCGGCGTGCCTCGGCTCGTTCCTCGGCACAGGACTCCGCCAGTTCGCCCTCGGTGAGCCCGAGCTTGCGCAGCGCCTCGGGGTCGAAGTACGCGGGCCCGGACGCGGTCACCGCGCCCACCCCGAACTCCGGCCGACCCGGCGCCCCGATCTTCCTGGCCACCGCCACGTCCAGGGCCGCGCCCAGCTCCGCCGCGATCACGGCGGCGACCGGTACCCCACCCCTGGCCAGGCCGAGCACCAGCGGGTCGGTCCAGGAACGCTCGGCCAGCAGTGCGGCGAGGCGACGTCCGGCCTGGTGCCGGTCGGCGAACGTGCCGTGGCTTGCTGCGGTACGTGACATGAGCGCCTCCTACCCTGCGAGGTACCCACCGCCGGCGAGCGGCAATCCTCCCGTACAGGGTAGTGGCAGCGTAGTATCAGGCCAGGCGCAGCAGCCCGTCGTGCACGCGTTTGAGCAGCTCCAGCGGCGGGCGCCCGTTGGCCATCGGCGCGTTCTCGTGGATCATCAGCAGCCCCATGTCGATGGCGTCGCTGATCAGGATCCTGGCGACGCCGAGTGGGGCCTTGATCCGGGCGGCGATCTCCGCGACGGACTGCGGGTGCTGGGACAGGGTGCAGATCGTCCGGTGGTCGGCGGTCATCGGCTGGTGCATCGCGCGCGGCGACTCGTGCAGCCTGGTGGAGGACACCATCGTCTCCAGCCGCAGGTCATAGGTGGCTTTCGCGCGGCCACCGGTGCGCACGTACGGGCGGGCGCGGATGAAGTCGTGGTCCTCCTCGACCTCCTCCGGCTCGGGTGCTTGACTGTCCACATCAGACTCCGGCCACGGGGGAGGGGGACTCGGGATCCGTTGTTCGGCGGGTGCGGTGGCGGTCGCGGTCCGGGCGCCCGGGCCGCGCTCGGTTTCCGATTCGTCGGACTCGTCCTCGGGGTCGCGCGGCTGGAAGTCGTGCTCTGCCCACTGCTGGTAGTCGCCCCAGCCGTCGAAGGAGAGCGGTCGGAAGAGCGCGTTCTTCCGCTTGTGCGTGCTCATGCGTGCTCCGGAGGTGACACTCTTGTTATCCGCCCCTCACCGGTGTACCGCCTCACCGTCCGTATCTGCCCGACTGGCGCGACGGTATGTGTCCCCGGTCCTGATCACAAGGGCCAGTCCGGCTAATTATGAGCGGATCTACCGGTCTTCCCGATTAATCGGGCTGATCAGGTGACTCGCGGTGTCACTCCGGCCGCTATCAGCGACAGTGGAAATTTTTGACCATGACGATTGGCTGGTGGAAAATTGTGAACCTGCCGGGAAGGGCGTTGTCGATCACGTTGCTTCCCCGGTGCGGGTCGGCTAACTTGAGCGCGCCGTGGTGCACGGGAAGCCGGTGAGACACCGGCGCGGCCCTCGCCACTGTGATCGAGAAGTCGTCGCTCGGCCCGCTGTTCGCGGGACCCACTGGGCAGCTGTGACCCGGGAAGGGGAGCGGTGACGCCGACTCGTCAGCCAGGAGACCGGCCACGGCAGCACGGACATGTCATCCACGAGGTGCTGGAGGCCGACCGAATGAGCCGCTTCATACCCGCGACCAGGGCCGGGAGACCGGGGATCGCCGCGGTACTGGCCGCGCTGCTCGTGCTCACCGGGTGCGCGACCACCGGGAGCGAAGGAGGCGTTGCGGACGGCCGGGCGTTGACGATCACCACCAGCTTCGAGATCTCCGATCTGGACCCGCTGGACAACGGCTTCTGGGGCAACGAGTTCGGCTACTCCGAGCTGCTCCTGCGGCCCACCTTCGACGGCAAGCCGGACCCGTGGCTGGCCACCGACCTGCGCAACACCTCGCCCACCACCTGGGAACTCGCCCTGAACGAGGGCATCACCTTCCAGAACGGCACCGAACTGGACGCCGAGGCGCTGGTCGCCTGCCTGCGCTACCAGCTGCGGGAGGATCCCTCGGTGCGAGCCGCGCTGCCCGGGGCGACGGTGTCGGCCACCGGCCCGCTCCAGGTGTCGATCACCACGACCGAGCCGGTCCCGAACATGCCGAACATCCTCGCCGAGGAGTCCATGTTCAAGGTGTACGACCAGGCCGCCTACGACCGGGCCAAGGGCGACCCGGCGGCGCTGCTCGAGGCCGAGCTCTACACCGGCCCGTACGTCGTGCGCAGTCTGGACAGCGAGATTATGAAGCTGGAGCCGAACCCCGATTACTGGGACGGCCGGCCCGCGCTGGATGACTACTCGATCCGCTTCATCGAGGACGCGCAGGCCCGCCTGCTCGCGGTGCGTAACGGTGAGGCCGATCTGGCGCTCTACCCGCCGACGGCGATGGGCAAGACCCTGGAGGGCAGCACCGACGCCTTCTATCTCACCAGCACCCCGCGCAGCCCGACCTTCGCGCTGTACTTCAACCAGCGCCGGGCACCCTTCGACGATCGGGCCGTGCGCAAGGCCGTGCAGCAGGCGGTGGACTACCGGCAGATCGCCGACGAGGTGATGAACGGGCTGTACGAGCCGGCCACCGGCATCTACGGCGACAGCATGCCGTATGCGGTGCGGACCCAACAGACCGACCTGGCGGCGGCCAGGGCCGTGCTGGACGAGGCGGGCTGGGTCGCCGGGCCGGACGGCGTCCGGGTCAAGGACGGTGAGCCGCTGACCTTCGAGGTGGTCACCTACCCGCAGCAGCCGGACTCGGAGGCCCTCGCGGTCGCGATGCAGTCCCAGCTGAAGGCCGTCGGCGTCGAGGTCACCGTACGCTCGGTGCCGGACATCACCGCCACGTTGAACGAGACCGACGGCTGGCAGGCGGGCATCTCCGGCGC
Organism: Amycolatopsis cihanbeyliensis; assembly: GCF_006715045.1. Classification (GTDB taxonomy): domain Bacteria; phylum Actinomycetota; class Actinomycetes; order Mycobacteriales; family Pseudonocardiaceae; genus Amycolatopsis; species Amycolatopsis cihanbeyliensis. The sequence goes on from NZ_VFML01000001.1 coordinate 5,884,066, forward strand.
CCAGATGGTGTCCTTCTCCGGGGACCCGATCATCCGGTTGCGGGACTACTACCTGACGGACTCGCTGAAGAACCGCGGTGGGATCGCCGATCCCGAGCTGGACGCGATGATCGGGGAGCTCAGCGTGGAGCTCGACGAGCAGCGGCGGCACGAGTTGCTGCGCTCGATCCAGCGCCGGATCGGCGAGCGGGCCCACGTGGTCTACCTCGGGATGCGGCTGCCGAATGCGGTGGGCGGGCCGCGGATGAAGGACTACGAGCCCAACCCGATGCTGCTCTGGGTGGACGCGCGCACGGCACCCACCGGCTGATGCTGGCCTCGTTCGCGAGCCGGACGGCGCAGGCACTGGTCACGCTGTTCGGCGGGAGCGTCGCGATCTGGCTGCTGCTGAACGTGGCTCCCGGTGACCCGGCGATGCATGTGCTGGCCGCACGTGGCCGCACCGATCCCGATCCCGCGCTGATCGAGGCCACCCGTGCCGAACTCGGGGTGGACGAACCGTTGCCTGCCCGGTTCGCGCGGTGGCTGCTCGGGGCGGTGCGGGGGGACCTCGGTGTCTCCTGGCGCACCGGGCGCCCGGTCGCCGAGGAGTTCGCCGCCCGGCTGCCGTCCACCCTGCTGCTCACCGGCGTGGCGCTGGTGTTCGCCATCGGGATCGCGCTGGTGCTCGGCCTGGTCGCCGCGGCGGCTCCACGCCGGTGGCCGGACGCGATGAGCAGGACCGTCGCGCTGGCCATGGTGGCGGTGCCCGGGTTCCTGGTCGGCGTGCTGCTGCTGGACGTGGTGGTGGTCCAGCTCGGGATGGGCAGGGTGATCAGCGACGGCACCCTGGCCACGGTCGGGCTGCCCGCGTTCACCTTGGCCCTGATCTCGGCGGGCTCCTGGTCGCGGGTGCTGCGCGCGAGCGTGCTGGAGGCCAGGGCCGCGCCGCATCTGGACGTGAGCGCCGCTCGCGGCGCCGGGCCGCTCCGCCAGCTACTCGTGCACCTGCTGCCGAACTCGCTGCCACCGTTCCTCACCGTCGTGGGAGTGAGCGCCGCGTATTTCCTCGGCGGGACGCCGATCGTGGAAGCCGTGTTCACCTGGCCGGGACTCGGCAGCTACGTGATCGAGTCGATTCACGCGCGGGACATGCCGGCGGTCGCCGGGTTCGCGCTGCTCGCGGTGGCCGCCTTCGTGCTGGTCAGCCTGGTGGTGGATCTGCTGCTGCGGGCGCTGGACCCGCGGCTGCGCGGCACCGGGAGGCGCCGATGAGCGTGCCGGGTACGATCGCCAGGATCGCCGGCCTCGGTCCGGCACCGCGGCCGGTCGGGGTGCCGCAGGGCCTGGGGCGCAGGTTGCTGGCGCATCGCGCGTTCCAGGTCGGACTCGGGTGCCTGGCGGCGGTCGTCCTGCTCGCGGCGGCCGGCCCGCTGCTGGCGCGGGACCCGGCCGCCACCGACTACGCCAACCAGCTCGCGGCGCCGAGCTGGGAACACTGGCTCGGTACCGACCACGCCGGCCGGGACTCCTTCGCCCGCACCGTGGCCGGGGCGTACAACTCCCTCGGCGCGGCGCTGCTGGTGTTCACCATCAGCACCCTGGTCGGCCTGCTGCTGGGCGCGGCGGCCGGGTTGCTCGGCGGGGTGTTCGACCTGGTGCTCAACCGATTTGTCGACATTCTGCTCGGCCTGCCCTCGCTGGTGCTCAGCCTGGCCGTGATCGGCGCGCTCGGACCGGGGTTCGGCACGCTGATCCTGGCCATGTGCCTCACCGAGTGGGCTCGGCTGGCGAAGCTGGCCCGTGCGCACACGCTCGGCAGTGCCCAGCGCCCGGAGGTGATCGCGGCCAGGATGGCGGGCGCCGGGCCGCTGCGGGCCGCCGTGGGCCATGTGCTGCCGGGGACAGTGGTGCAAGTGCTGATCGCGGCCACGCTGAACCTCGGGGAGATCGTGCTGTTCCTGGCGAGCCTGTCCTTCCTCGGCCTCGGCGCGCAGCCGCCTGCCGCGGAATGGGGGAACATGATCGCGGAGAGCAGGGCGAGCTACGCGGTGGCGCCCTGGCTGCTGATCGGGCCCGGTCTCGGCATCGTGCTGTGCATCGCGGGCGCCACGCTGATCAGCGATGCGTTGCGGGACTGCACCGATCCGGCGGGGCGGCTATGAAGGCGGCGCTGGAGATTCGCGGGCTGTCGGTGCGGTACGCGGCCGGTACCACCGCGCTGCACGAGGTGGACCTGCGGGTGGAGCAGGGTGAGTGCGTGGGCCTGGTCGGCGAGTCCGGCTGCGGCAAGACCACCCTTGTCCGTGCCGTGCTGGGCCTGTTGCCGCCGGGGACGGGGATCTCGGGAGTGGTGTCGGTGGCCGGGCGGGATGTGCTCGGCGCCCCGCGGGCGGAGCTGCGTGCCCTGCGCGGGCGGGTCCTCGGCTATGTCGGGCAGGATCCGTACTCCGCCTGCGATCCACTTCGGACGGTCGGGCACCATGTCGCGGAGGCATGGCTCGCGCACCGCATGCGGCCGGGCCGAGCCGAGGTGGCCGAGCGGCTCGGGGCGCTGGGCATCCCGGACCCCGCGGAGCGGGCGGGGTACCACCCGCACCAGTTCTCCGGCGGCATGCTGCAACGGGCCACGGTCGCCGCGGCCACCGCGCACTCACCGCCGCTCACCATCGCCGACGAACCGACCAGCGCGCTGGACGCGATGCTGGCCAGGGACGCGCTCCGCACGCTGCGCCGGGCCAGCCGCTCCCTACTGCTGGTCAGCCATGACCTGCGGCTGGTGGCCGAGTACGCCGACCGGGTGGTGGTGCTGCACGAGGGGGTACTGGCGGAGGAGGGCACCGCCGACCGCGTGCTGGCCGTCCCGTGCAGCTCACCGGCCCGCAGGCTGGTGGCCGCGGCACCCACGGAAGCCCCCGAGGCCCCCGAGCCGGTCGACCGGCCCGCCGAGCCGGCCGGGTCCGGTGAGCCGGGCGCGGGCGAGCCGGTCGTGGTGTCCGTGCGGGACGTGCGCAGGTACTACGGCCACGGTGGGGCGCGGGTGCGCGCGGTGGACGGCGTCTCGGCCGAGATCGCGGCCGGGCAGGTCCTCGGCGTTGTCGGTCCTTCCGGGGCGGGCAAGTCCACCCTGCTGCGGCTGCTCGGCGGGATGGAGCGGCCGGACAGCGGCAGCGTGCGGTTCGCGGGCATCGAGGCATGGCCGCGCAGGCGGTCCCGGCCGGTGCTGCCCCGGCCCGGTTATGTGATGCCGGTGTTCCAGGACCCCAGGGGCAGCCTGGACCGGCGCTGGTCGCTGTGGCGTTCGATCACCGAGCCACTGGTGCTCGCCCGCGGCCCGCTGCCGGCCGCCGAGCGCAAGCGCAGGGCCCGGCAGGCCCTCGAGCCGGTGGGGCTGGACGGGCTGGACGTGACCGCGCTGCCGGGGCAGCTCTCGCTCGGGCAGGCGCAGCGGGTGGCGCTGGTGCGCGCGTTGATCGCCGAGCCCGCGCTGATCGTCGCCGACGAGCCGACCGCGAGCCTGGACAGCACCACCGCCGCGGAGATCGCGGCACTGCTGCGGGAGGCGGCGGACAACGGGATCGCGCTCGCCGTGGTCAGCCACGATCTCGCCCGGCTGGCGACCTATGTGGACAGAACGCTGGAGCTTTAGGCGCTGATCGGGATCGTGCAGCCCACCGTGGCGAACCCGTCGGCTCCGGGTTCCCGCGCGGACTGCTCGGCCACCACCTCGCCGTTCACCGTGATCCCGCAGTGCACCTGGCCGGGGGAGGCGCTGCGGGCGTACACCGCGATGCCCAGCTCGCCGAGCCGGTCGCGCTCCTCGGTGAACTCGTACTCGAAGGGCTCGCCCCGCAACTCGACCTGGGTCTGGGTCCCCGCCCTGGCGACCCGCATCACGGTGTCGTCCGGTCCGGAGACGGTGACGTGGATGGTGTGTGGCCCCGGCACCGCCTGCGGGTCCGGCGCGGGCGGTGGTGGTCCCTGGGGCGCCTGGCTGGAGGCGCAGCCGAAGACCACCGCCGCCGCGACGGCGATCAGGAGTGCCAACCGGGTCATGATGCGCTCCCTCCGATCGTCCGCCAACCGGATTGTCGCATCCAGGAGCCGTTCGGTTACCCGCCGACGTGGTGAAAGTCAGCTCTCCAGCGCGAAGGTCACCAGCAGGTGCACCTTGTAGCCGCTGACGCCGCCGTTCTCGCCGATCTGGACTTCCTGCTCCTTCACCCATGCGGATTTCAAGCCACGCAAGGTCTCCGCGGCTCGCTGCACGCCGACCTTGATGGCGTCCTCGAAGCTCTGCTCGGAGACCGCGCTGATCTCGGTTACCCGTGCCACCGAAGCCATTCTCGCTCCTTGCCGGTCGGTTCCATTGCCGGGTAGGGGGTACCTCAATTTCCGCCTCGGCAAACCGGCGAGCGTCACAGCGCGATGATGGTGAACAGTTCCGAGGACGCCGAGGTGTAGATGGTGGTCTCCGGGTGGTACACGCGGACGGTCACCGTGGTGGCGATCTTCAGGTTGAAGCTGAAGGTGCCACTCGGCCGGCACGGCGCGGAGCGCAGGTCCACCCAGAGGCCGGTGGAGAGCTGCTGTTGCAGGTGGACCTTGGTCACCCCGCCGGTGAGTGCGTCCGTGGCGAGGTCGCCCTTCGCGAGGTCGAAGCGGCCGTCGACCTTGACCTTGCCGTTGGCCTTGACCGTCTTCTTGTCGACCTTCGCCTTGACCTTCACCTTCTGCTTGGGGGTGAACTGGGTGACCTGCTGGGTCGGTGCGGCGGAACCGGCGGGCGCTGCCGTGGCCGGTGTGGCCGTGAGGAGGGCGCACCCGATCGCTGTCGCGACGAGTGCCGTGAACGTGCGGAACTTTGGGGTTCGGGCTGCTGTGTCCATCGTCTCAGTGCAGCACCAGGTGTGGTCGGCGAACACCGTTCACCGCCCGAACCGGTGATGGCAACTCGCCTATCCGGATGTCACTCGACAGTGTCGGCGGCACGCAGGTCCGGGGTCATCGCGGCCGCGGAGGTGGGGTGCTCGCCCGCCTCGACGTCCGCGGCGAGGGAGCGGGCCCAGCGGCACAGACCGGCGACGTCGATGCCGTGCGGTGCCTCGCTCGCGAACGGCTCGATGTTGTCCGCGCTTCTGCGCAGCAGCGAGGCGGCGCCGGTGGTGTTGCCGCGCGCCGCGTGTGTGACGCCGACGGCCAGTTGGGCCAGGCCTCGCCACAGGCCCTCCTCCCGCTTCGGCCCCGACTTCCACGCGTCCTCGAACACCTCGTGCGCGTGGAAGGGCTTGCCCTCGCCCAGCAGGCGCTGCGCCTCGGCCACGGTCTCCGCGGGGGAGCGTTCGATCCCCTCCGGTTGCCGCTCGACCCCCGCGGCATCGTAGGGCAACGGCCTGCCGAGCCCGTCCCGCGGCCGGGCGTTGCGCGCGCGCCCTTCCTCGTCTCGATCCCGTTTCCTAGGCACGGCTTCGATCCTCCCATGTTGCCGGGGGTGTTCGGCGGCCTCACCCGATAGTGGAGTATGTGCCCGAACCCGATCGGCCCGACCCTGGGAGATGACGTGAGGCGTCCCCTCGCCGCTGTACTCGGCGTGACCATGCTCGGCGCCGCCGCCTGTACCGGCGTGTCCGAGCCGGCAGCGGAGCGGAACGAGCCGCCCGGGCAGGCCGCCACGACCACCACCGGTCCCGCCGATTCCTTCACCGTGCTGGCCACCGGCGACGTGCTGATCCACCCGGCGTTGACCGAGCAGGCCGAGCGGGACGCCGAGGCCGGGCTCGAGCGCGACTACCGGCCGCTGTTCGGGGGTGTGCGGCCGGTGGTGTCCGCCGCCGACCTGGCGATCTGTCATCTCGAGGTGCCGCTGGCCGAGGACGGCGGGGAGTTCAGCGGCTACCCGTCCTTCAACGCGCCGCCGGAGCTGGCCGGTGCGCTCGCCGACACCGGCTACGACTCCTGCTCGACGGCCTCCAACCACACCCTGGACCAGGGCGCGGACGGGGTGCGGCGCACGCTGGACACGCTGGACGAGGCGGGTATCCGGCACACCGGCTCCGCGCGTACCGAGCAGGAGGCGGACACCCCGTTGGTGCTCGACGTGAACGGGGTCACGGTGGGGCAGGTGTCCTTCACCTTCGGCTTCAACGGCTACGAGCTGCCGGAGGGCAAGCCGTGGATGGCGAACCGGCTGGACGCCGAGGAGGTGATCGCCGCGGCCGAGGCGACCCGCGCGGCCGGCGCCGAGGTGGTGATCGCCAGCCTGCACTGGGGAACCGAGTACCGGCACGCGCCGACCGCCGAGCAGCGGCGGCTCGCCGAGCGGTTGCTGGGCGAGGACTCGATCGACCTGATCCTCGGCCACCACGCGCATGTGGTGCAGCCGATCGAGCGGATCGACGGCGAGTGGGTCGCCTACGGGCTCGGTAACCACGTGGCCAGGCATGCCGAACCGAGGGGCGTCTCCGAGGAGGGCATCGCGGCGAGTTTCCGGTTCACCAGGGAAGCCGGCGGCTGGCGGGTGGAGCAAGCCGAGTACGTGCCGACCCTGATCGAGCTCGGGCCGCCGATCCGGCTGGTCGACCTGGGCAGGGCGGGGCCGAGCGAGCGGAACACCGAGGCGTTGGACCGGATCGACGAGGTGGTGCTCAGCCGTGGCGGCGCTGAGGACGGCCTCACCCGCCCCGGATCCTAACCAATCCCTGAACGTGGCTTTCAGGACGTCAGACGTCCCAAAAGTGCCGTTCGCGACGCTGAGCGTCTCGAACGCCACGTTCAGGGTCTTGCTGGCGGGTGGGGGCTCGCTGGGTGTGGAAGTGCCGCTACAGGCGCAGGTCGTAGACCATCAGCGGCCTGCCGGGGCCGTTGATCCGCCGCCCGCTCACCACCGCGATGCCCGCCCGTTCCAACTGCTTGACCATCCGGCGCGCGGTGCGCTCGTGCACCCCGAAGGCGGTGGCCACGTCCTGGGCGGTCAGCCCACGGCCACCGCGGGTGTCCAGCAGCGAGCGGATGGTGAGCAGCGTGTTCTTGCTGACCCCCGCCCTGCTGGCAAGCTGCTGCAGGTCGGGGGCGGTGCCGGGTGCGGCGTCCTCCGCGCCGGTCTCCAGCACCCGCGGTGCCTCGTTCGGCAGGGCGAGCGCGGCGATGAACCCGCCCGCCTCGCGGGCCCTGCCGAAGGCGGTGTTCGCGAGCGCCTCCCCCTCGGCCGCGGTCCGGCCGATCCCGATCCCGATGTGGACCTCGGTCAGGTGGCCCGCCAGCTCGGTGAGCATCGGCAGGCCGGTGAAACCCCTGGTGACCGCCCAGAGTGGTCCCCGCGTGGTGACGAAGGCGAGCCGGCCGTCGGCGAGTGCCGTGGTGCTGGCACCGAGCTCGCCGAGCAGCCGGGCCAGCGTGCTGCCCGGGTCCTGGAGCCGGGCGAAGCCGACGGCCACCTGCGCGTCGGAGTACCGATGGCTCTGTGTCTTCAGCAGCAGCGAGCCCACGGCGTGGCGGGTGTCCTTGCGGGAGGGCACCATCCGCACGGCGTGGGTCTCCTGGCTGAGTACGGCGAAGGCCGAGCCGAGGCAGGTCAGTGCCACGGTGTCCGGGCCGAACCGGTGCCGCGCGTTGCGGTGGAAGTCGATCAACCGCTCGGCCGTCTGCCCGTTGCGGTAGGCGAGTACCGCGATCCGGGTGTCGCCGAGGCCCGCGGCCGCCAGCGTCTCCCGGACATCGTCGGTGTCCAGGGTGTCCACGCTGAGCGAGCGCACCGAGAGCCCCTCGTTCAGCAGCCGGACCACGACACTGAGCAGGGTCACCCCGCTGTAGCAGACGTGCTCGGCCGGATGGTCCACGACTCGCGCCAGTTCGGCGAGGGTGCGCGGCACGATCCCGGTGAACAGCCAGCAGTCGACCTCGTCGTGGTGCCTGCGCACGAGGGAGCTCGTCTCGTTCTCGTGCTGGTAGGGGACGCGTACCACCGGGCAGCGCCCGGCCTGCTCGGTCACCGGGGCGATCTGCTCGACGAGGTCGCCCGGTCCCACCACGCCCACGGTCGGCCGGGTCATCGCGTCCGCCCCGAGTTGTCGAACATCCTTGCAGTCTAGGGGCGCATACCCCGTGTTGTTCCGGTCGCCGTACCCGTGTCCTGGGCCGACCGGGGTACAGCGGATGAAGAGGCCATGGCCGCGTTCCCCGCCGGCCCGGACGGCGTCGGCGTGGCCCGCGCTTTCCGCACCGGGAAGGTCGTCACCAGGGATCGGATCATCGCCCAATACCGGAACCGACGAGATCAAGTCCAAACCGGACAGACAGAGGTCGCAGGGGCGGAAGTGCCGCCACACACATGCGGCGTCGGCAGACCGCCCTGGCCGGGAGGCCTGGCAGGTGTCGTGTGGGGCTCAGGAGGCAGTTGACAGCTCGTTTCTCGGGAGTTCCAGCCGGTGACACCCGCCTGGTGAGCCGGCGAACGCGCACCGCCGGTCCCGCACGAAACGGTGAGACTAAGGTACGGATACCATCCGCTGCGTTCCAGCTTCGAGGGGTCTTTGGGTGAACGACGACGAGGTGACCGTGGTCGAGCTGCTGGAGCGCGAAGGGTGGGACGAGCGCGTTCCGCCCCGGCCGGGCTCCCGGCTTCGCGTGCTCGCGGTGATGGGCGCGGTGGTGTTCGGCTGTGGCGTGGCCGCGGCCGTGGTCAGTACGCTGCCCGGCGATCGCGAGCAGAGCCAGGGGCTCGACGAACCGTCCATCATCCGTTTCCCGGAGCGCACGGCGATCACGATGGGCCCGGACGAGGAGGAGTCCGAGCAAGGCGGGCCCGCGGAGCCGACGGGGACCAGCTCCGGCTCCGGGCAAGCTTCCGACTCGGCGGAACCGGCCACCGCCGCGAACTCGACCGGGGCCGCCGCGAGCTCGACCGGGGCGAGCCCGACGGATCCCGACCCGACCTCCGGACAACCGAGCACCACGGCCCGCAGCGATACTCCCGACCCCCCGCCGCCTGACCCGTCCCCACCCGAGCAGACCACCACGACCACGGAGTCCGAGGAACCCTGCTTCATCTGGATCTTCTGCTGACCGGTCAGCCGGGCTGGAGGCCGGGCAGGCCGTCGGCCACGTGGAAGCGTTTGACGACGGAAAGCTCGACCTGGGCCGGGTCGCGGACCAGGACCGAGGAGACACCCATGAACTCGGCGGTGAGCTGGTCCGGGGTGACCCTGGCACGCACGTAACCGCGCTGGTGGCCGATGTAGCGCAGATGCGGGTTCTCGTCCAGGTTGTCCGGCGGCGTGGTGCTGCCGCGCGAGGTGATCGAGGTGGTCACCAGCTCGGTGCCGACCACGGGCGAGTCGTGATCGTGGTAGTTCAGTCGCAGGTCGCTGGCCCAGTGGCGGTGCACGTCACCGGTCAGCACCACGGGGTTACGCACCTTCCGGTCGATCCACCCCCGCACGATGCGTTCCCGGTTGGCCGGGTAACCGTCCCAGGCGTCCTCGCTCACGTCGCAGGTGCTTGCCCGCCCGTCGCCGTCCCGCTGGGCGAAGAACACCTGCTGGCCGAGGAAGTCCCAGCCGGAGTCACGCGCCGTCAGTGAGTCCAGCAGCCACTTCTCCTGCGCGTCCCCGATGAGTGTGCGGTCGGTGCGGCGCAGCTCGCCGCAGTTGGTGTTGTTGTTGTTCGGCGCCTGCTTCCACCGGTACTGCCGGGTGTCCAGCATGTGGAAGCGGGCCAGCGTGCCCCAGGTGATCGTGCGGTACAGCGGGATCGCCGAGTTCTCCGGTTTCATCGAGCGCGGCAGCGGCATGTTCTCCCAGAATGCCTGGAAGGCGGGTTGCTTGCGCTCGGGCTGGTCGAAGTTCACGCCCCACCAGTTGTTCTCCAGCTCGTGGTCGTCGAAGACCGGCAACCACGGTGCCGCCGCGTGCGCCGCCTTGAGGTCCGGGTCGAGCCTGTGCTGCGCGTACCGCAGGCGATGCTCGACCAGGCGGTTGACCTCGTCGAACTCGACGTAGCCGCGAACGAGGTTGCCGCGCCCCGAGTTGTTCTCGTACATGTAGTCGCCGAGGAACAGCACGAGGTCCGGTTCGTCCTCGGCGATGAACCGGTGCGCGTGATACCAGCCTTCCTCGAAATGCTGGCAGGACGCGAAGGCGAAGGTCAGCGAGCCGGGCGCGGAGCCGGCGGCGGGTGCGGTGCGGGTGCGGCCGACCGGGGAAATGTGCTCGCCGGCCTTGAACCGGTAGAAGTACTCGGTACCGGGGGACAATCCCCGCGGTTCCGCGTGGATGCTGTGCCCCTCACCGGGAACCGCGACCGCGTTGCCGGAGGCCGCGATGTTCGCGAACTTCTCGTCGGTGGCGAGCTGCCACTCCACCAGGATGTTCTTGTCGCCCATCCCGCCGTCGAGGTCCAGCGGCGCGGTCGCCAGCCTGGTCCACAACACCAGTCGGTCCGGGCGCGGATCGCCGGAGGCGACGCCGAGGTGGAACGGGTAGCGCAGCGCGGCGGTTCCCGCGCCCGCCGCGGACAGCCCCGGCACGGCCAGCGTCCCGCCCGCGGCGATCCCGGTCGCCAGGAACAGTCTCCGATGCACGTCAGGCATGGAAGCCCCTCTACGCGTAGTCGGTGGTCGGGCTGCCACAGGTGGATTCCAGGATCTGCCGCTGCCCGAACTCGCCGAGGCAGGCCCGGTAGGTCACCCAGTCGCCTTCCGGGAACTCCAGGTTCGCCGTCACCACGCTGCCGTTGCCGCTGTGGTTCCACACGTGGTGCGGGCCGGAACCGTCCGGCAGCCAGTACAGCAGCACCGCCGAATGGCCGTCTCCCCGCTGGTCGTAGACCTTGAACACCTCGCCGTAGGACTGGAAGGTCACCTTCCCCGCGCAGGCGCTGTCGCTGGTGCACCGGGAGCTGTCCGCGGCGGCTGGTGGGGCGGCGGCCACGGTGAGCGCGGTCGCCATGGCGGCGCCGCTGGCGACGAGTGGGAACCTGCGCAGTCTCGACATAATGCCTCCGCCGTCGGGTTCGGCACCGATTTTCTTACCCGCCAAGCCTTGCGTGAAGGGGGAACGGGAATTGCCCGCGACCTGAAATAAAGCCAAACTCGGGGTCGGTCTCGGAGCTGCCGTCGCCGTGGCCGGTGCCGCGCGCTCCTTCTTCTTCCGGTTTCGCCTGGGTGGCTCCCGGGTATACCCGAGCATTATTCTTGCCAACGGGTTTCGCGTGGCAGACGGAGCGACCTCTGCGGACTACTGGAGCGGACGATGTTCAGCCAGCACGATCGGCAGCAGTTGAGGAAGATCGAGCAGTGGTTCGAGGAGTCCGACCCCGAACTCGCCAAGGCGTTGCAGGAAGGGGCGCCGCCGCGACGCTACGGCAGGATGGTGCGGACCGCCGTGTACCTGCTGGCCGGCTTCCTGGTCGTGTTCGGTCTGGTCAGCATGATCTTCCCGCTGGTGTTCCTCGGCGCCATCGTGGCCGGTGTCACGGCCTGCACGCACCTGCTCGGCCTCGACCAGCCGGGCGGATCGTGAGCGGGCCGTCCGAACGCCCACGATCCGCCCGGAACCGTCACAGGGTGTCGAAGGGGACGGTGAGGCAGGCGATACGGTCGCCGGCCTTGCCCGCCTCGCCGGGGGCGGTCGCGGTGGACTCCTGCGCGTGCACCACCACCGAGGCGGGAACCCGCTCGGCGAAGGTGAACGGCACCTCGGCGGTGGTTTCGCCTTCGCCCTCCTCGCCGGTGCGCAGGTCCAGCCAGATCTCGTTGTCCGGATTCGCGTAAGCGGGGTCGTGCGTGCCGCTGTCCGGGTTCTGGTTCTTCTGGAAGTGCGGCCCGGCAGCCTCGCCGTTCGGCCCGCAGGGGTCGGTGTGCACGTGGACGGCGTAGCCGCGGTTCGGCAGCAGGCCGTTCACCTCGAAGGTGACCCTGGTGGCCTGATCCAGCTTCTCGGCATCGACGGTGAGTTCGGCCCCGGCCGGGGCCAGCTGCTGGTTGTAGGTGTAGGCAGCGTCGGCCGACTTCGGCGGTGCCAGCCTGCCACTGCGTTCCAGCCCCGGTTGGTCCTGGTTCTCGGTGGTCCCGGTGGTGTTCGGGGCGGTGGTCTCGCCGCCGGCGGACCCGATGGACTCGGGGTCATCTCCCCCACAGGCGGCGGCCATCAGGCCGGCGGCCGCGACCGCGGCCACGAGGCGTAGCCGAGCATGCGTGTGTCGTGCCATTGTCATGAGGTCAGTATTCCCGCCCTTCCGATCGTTCAATCAGTGACCAACCCGTCACGCCGGGTTCTCCCCGCCGCGGAGGACCGCGACCGGGCAGTTCGCGTGGTGCAACACCGCATGGCTGACCGAGCCGAGCAGTGCGCGCCGGACCGTGCCCCGGCCGTGGCTGCCGACCGCGAGCAGTCTCGCGTCCTCGGCGTGTTCCAGCAGGGTGCGGGCGGGCCGGTCGGCGACGAGCTCCCAGTCCACCTTGACCTCCGGGTACCGGTGCTGCCAGCCGCCCAGGTATTCCTCCGCCATCGACCGCAACTCGTCCGGCTCGAGCGCGCGCACCCTGCCCGTGTCGTGCACCGCCAGCGGCAGATCGGACCAGGCGTGCACGGCGGTGATCGGGCAGCCGTGCCGGGCGGCGAACTCGAAGGCGAACCCGATCGCCCGCTCGCTGGTCGGCGAGCCGTCCACCCCGACGACCACCGGCTGGTCGCCGAGGCGTTCCTCGCCCCGTACCACCACGACCGGCCGAGTGACCGCGTGTGCCACCTCGGCCGCGGTGGAACCGAGCAGCGTACGCGGGATCGCGCTGAGCCCGCAGGCGCCGAGCACCAGCAGCTCCGCGTCCAGTTCCTCGCCCAGCTCCGCGAGCGTCGGCGCGGCCGGACCGTCCCGGAAGGTCGTGCCCACCTCGACATCCGGTACCTGCTGCCGGATGTCGCCTGCCAGCGCGTCCAGCGCGCCCGCGGTCGCCCGGCGGATCGGTTCCTCGGCAAGTGGTTCCGCCGGTACCCACCGGAAGGTCGTCGCCGGTGGTTGCCAGTTGAACGCCTGCGCGATCATCAGCCGCCCGCCGCGATCACCTGCCTCCCGCGCTGCCCAGGAGACGGCCCGGCGGGCGCCAGCCGAACCGTCGAAACCCGCGAGGACGGTCCGCTCGGTAGCCGACACCGCACTGCCCTCCTTTCGGACGCTGTCTCGCTCGGCTCCCGGGATGCCCGTTCCGGCCGGTACCTACACCTCGGAGCGCTGCCGGACAATCCTGGTACGTCCCGCGGCGGCATCCGGTTCACCTCCCATTGTCCACAGCGGACGGTTCGGCGACGGCGATACCGGTGTTCACGGCAAATATGTCGTCGCGGCATGGGCGGAAACCTGCGAGACTCCGCACCCACTGGGGGTTCGGCCCGGCGGGTGCCGCCCCCGCCGGGCCGGGCTCGTGCCCACCGGGGTGGGCTCACGCGGAGGTGGGTACGGTGCGGGCGGGCCGCCGCTCGGCGTGCGATCGCGTTCCGCCGTCCGCGGCGAGCTCCCGCCAGATCCGCAGCGCGCGGTCGTAATGCGGGCGGGACCGGTCGGACTGGCCGAGTGCCTCGTGCAACCTGCCGAGCAGCTCGGAGATCTCGGCCTCCGAACGGCGGTCGCCGTTGCGCCGGTGCGCGCTCAGCGAGTTGACCAGCAGCAGCCGCGCATGCGCGAGGTCCCCGCTGTACAGGCACAGCTCGCCGAGGTGCTGGTTGGCGTACCCGACACAGTGGTCGTCCCCGAGCTCGTCGAAGATCGCGATCGCCCGGTCGACGTGCTCCCTGGCCGCGGCGAGGTTGCCCTGCCGCTGCTGCAGCAGGCCCAACCGGTTCAGCGCATGCGCTTCCCGGTGCCGGTCGCCGATCTCCGCGGACAGCTCGTAGGCGCCGAGGAACCACTCCCTCGCTCGCGGGTAGTGCTGCTTCGCCAGCCACACCGTGCCGATCGCCAGCCGGATCGCGGCCTCGCTGTGCCGGTCCCCGGCGCGGGCGCACAGCGCCAGCGCCTGCCGCGAGCGTTCCAGCGCCAGCGTGTTCTCCCCGCGGATCCGCAGTACGGTTCCGATCCCGGAGAGCGCGATGGCCGCGCCGCGGTCGTATCCCGCCCACAGGAAGAGCCGGTACGACTGCTCGAACGCGTCCAGCGCGTCGGCGTAGGCGTCCCGGTACAGGTGGATCTGGCCGAGGTTGCGCAGCATGATGGCGCGTCCGCGCGGGCTGCCGGCGCGCCGCGCGGCTGCCAGCGCGATGACGTGCGTGTGGTGCCAGTCCTCGTGGTGACCACGCAGGTCGAAATACGGCGTGAACGCGGCGGCCAGGCGCCAGGCCAGCTCGTTCAACTCCCACTCCGCGGCCAGTTCCACCGCCGCGACGCCCGCGCGCCGCTCGGCCTCGAACCAGGTGGCCGGGTCGGCGACCAGGCCGGCGGGCGCCGCGGGGCGCCAGCCCCGGGTGTCCTCGCCCGTGGAGAACACCCCGAAGAAATGGATCGGCATCGCCTCCGCGGCATGCAGTGCCAGGGTGAGGTATCCGGTCAACACCCGTTGCACGGCGTCCCGCCGCCCCGCGTGGTCCTCGGCGTCCGCGTGGCCCCCGTTGTGGTCCCCGCTGCCCTCCGCGGCCCGCCCGGCGGCGTAGCAGCGCAGCAGGTCGTGCAGCCGGTACCGGGGCCGTCCGGCGGCATCCGGGCCGACCGGCTCGACCAGGTGGGCGTCCACCAGCGCATCCAGCACGTCCTCGGCCCCTTCCCGGTCCAGCAGGGCCGCCACCACCCAGCCGGGGAACGGAGCCGGGCCGAGCAGGCCGAGCAGGCGGAACGCCCGCGCGGCCTGCTCGGGGAGCAGGTCGTAGCTCAGCGTGACGCTGGCCCGCACGGCGAGATCACCGACCCGCAGCTCGTCCAGCCGGCCGTGCTCGTCGCGTAGCCGATCGGCCAGGGTGCGTAGCGGCCAGCGGGACCGGTGGCGCAGCCGCGCCCCGGCCACCCGGATCGCCAGCGGAAGGTAGTCGCAGAACCGCAGGATGTCCGCCGTGGCCTCCGGCTCTGCCGCGAGCCTGCGCGCGCCGACGAGGCCGGAGAGCAACTCGTTCGCCTCCGTTTCGGGCAGCACCTCCACCTCGGTCGGGTGGGCGCCTTCCAGGTCGGGAAGGCGCAGCCGGCTGGTGACCAGTACCGCGCAGCCGCCCGCGCCGGGCAGTAACGGTCGCACCTGGGCCGAGCTGCCCGCGTCGTCCAGCACGATGCACATCCGCTTGCCGGAGAGCCGGGAGCGCAGCAGCGCGGATCGTTCGGCCAGGTTCGCCGGCATGTTCGCGTCCCGCACGCCGAGGGCGTGCAGCAGCTCGGGTAACACGTCCAGCGGCGAACGCGGGGAGCGCGCGGTGCCGGCCAGGTCGACGTGTAGCTGGCCGTCCGGGAACCGGGCGCGGACCGCGTGCGCGATCCGGACCGCCAGTGCCGACTTGCCGACTCCCGGTGGGCCGGTGAGCACGGCGACGGTCGGCAGCTGCCTGCCGGCGCGCTCGCGGACCAGCCGCAGTAGGTCGGCACGGAGCTCCGTGCGGCCGGTGAAGTCGGGCAGATCCAGCGGAAGCTGGCAGACCGACTCCGGTTGCTCGACGGGCCGGGGAGCATCGAGCAGCCGTTGCCCTGCCGCGCGTAGCTGCGGTCCCGGTGTGGTGCCCAGTTCCTCGAACAGGGTCTGCTCGGCCTGCTCGTAGGCCTGCAGTGCCTCGGCGTGCCGGCCGGCCGCGCCGAGGGCGAGCACGAGTTGCTGCCAGAACTGCTCCCGCAGCGGATGCTCGGTCAGCAGCCCGCGCAGCTCGGCGACCACGTCGTCGTGCCAACCGAGTTCGGTCTTGATCCGCAGGCGCTGCTCGTTCGCCGACAGCCGCAACTCGCCGACCCTGGCCAGGGTGGAACCCCAGACATGGCTGTGCGTGAGATCATCCAGCGGGTCGCCCCGCCACAGCCGGTCGGCGCGATCCAGCAGGTCGAGCGCGGTCCGCGGGTCCTGCTCGGCCAGCGCCTGCCGGGCCGTGGCCACCTGGTTCTCGAACCGCAGGAGGTCGATCTCCTCGGGTTCCGCGGTAAGGAGGTACCCCGCGGAGCGACTCTCGATCCGGTCGGTCGCCGCACCCCCTCCCTCGGCCAGCCGCCTGCGCAGCGAGTGCACGTAGGTACGGATGTTGGCCGCGGCCGAGCGCGGCGCCCGTCCCGGCCACAGCACCTCGACCAGCAGATCGGTCGAGACCGGAGTGCCTGCCTGTAGCAGGAGCGTGGCCAGCAGCATTCGCGGCTTCGGACCACCCAGCGGCAGGGCACGGCCGGCCACGTCGACTTCCAGTGGCCCCAGAACACGAAAAGCAATCGCAGACACATGTACCGCCCGTAACGGCAGGAGTCCGATCATCCGGATCGTATGTCCGCCCGCCAACAATTGCCAGGGTTGGCGGCTATACGGGTGATAATTGGCGTGGATGTCCCCCGGGGGCAATGTTGAATTCGATTCACGTTGTCCGGCTGTGCCGGTGCGGGCGAGACCGGTGGCGCGCTCGTAGGATGTCCGCACGATGACGATCGAGTACAGCGGAGCCGGTGATCCGGCACGGAGCCTGGCGTTGCTGTGGCGTACCCAGGAGCGGGTCAGCCGCAAGGGCAAGCCCGAGCTGAGCGTGGACCGGATCGTGCGTGCGGCCATCCACCTCGCGGATACCGACGGACTGGCCACGCTGTCCATGCGCAGGGTGGCCGACCACCTCGGGGTGGGCACCATGTCGCTCTACACCTACGTGCCGGGCAAGGCCGAGCTGCTGGACGTCATGCTGGACACCGTCTACGGCGAGCTGGACCGCACCGAACGGCCGGGTGAGGGCTGGCGGGCCAGGCTGGAGGCGGCGGCCAGGGCGAACCGCGCGCTCTACCACCGGCATCCGTGGATGCTGCAGGTCGCGACGAGCCGCCCGCTGCTCGGCCCCCAGTTCAGCGCGAAGTACGAGCACGAGCTGCGCGCGGTGGACGGGATCGGCCTGTCCGACCTGGAGATGGACTCGGTGGTCACCCTGGTCAACGGCTTCGTGCACGGCGCCGTCCGCGGTGCGGTGGAGGCGGTGCAGGTACGGCAGCGTTCCGGGATGACCGACGAGCAGTGGTGGCATGCGCACGCACCCTTCCTCAACCGGGTGATGGACCCGGCCCACTTCCCGGTCGGGGCCCGGGTGGGCGCCGCGGCGGGGGAGGAGTACGGCGCGGCGCATGATCCGGAGCACGCCTTCGAGTTCGGCCTGCGCAGGGTGCTCGACGGGATCGAGATGTTCGTCCGGGAACGCGCCGCCGGTGGAACGTAGGCGCTGCTGCGGATGTCGGCGACGCGGTTACCGGTGCTCGGCGCGGTTCGCGGATTCGGGACAGCGCATGGGTACGCCGTGCGGGGCGAGCTGGTCTCCTGGGGAGCCGAGGAATGGGCCGACATCAAGTGGGGCTCGGTCTACCACGCACTCCGGCAGTTGACCAAGGAAGGCCTGCTCACCGCGACCGAGCTGGGCGACCCGACCGGCCGGGTCGACTACGAGTTCACCGAGCAGGGCGCGGTCGAGTTCTTCCACCTGCTCAGGAGGGCGTTGCGCCGGTTCGAGCATCGGCCGGATCTGTGGATGGCCGGGCTCGCCCTGTTGCCCGCGTTGCCCCGCGCGGAGGCGATCGAGCTGCCGCGGCAGCGGGTGAACAACTGGAGCCCGGCCGGGCCGAGATCATCGAGCAGGCCGCGACCTGGCCCGATCCCGGACACGTGGGGGAGCTGTTCGACCTCTGGGTGCATACCGCGAGCAGCGCCGCCGAGTGGACGCGCGGCCTGATCGACCGGCTGCGCGGCGGCGCCTATGTGATGGCGGACAAGGATCCAGCCGGGTTCGGTATGCCGGGTACCTGGCCGCTCCCGGACTCCTGAGCGGCACGGCCGCCGTTCCACCCCGCTCCGGCTCACCTGCGGCGGTTGGAGCTGAGCCTGCTGGCGGCGAACAGGCCGAGGCCGAGCGCGAGCAGGAGCAGGCCCGCGGCGACGGCGGGGCCGATCGAGGCACCCGTATCGGCCAGCCCGGTCGAGGGCCGCGAGGTGATGGTGACCGGGGGAGCGACCGCACTGGTCGATTCGGTCGGCCCGGTGGGTTCTGTCGGCCCCGTCGGCTCTGTCGGTTCCGTCGGTTCGCCGGTGACCGTGGTGGTGGATTCGGTGGTCGTCGTCCCAGTGGTGGTCGTCTCGGTGGTTGTGGGTGCGGTGGTTGTGGTCTCGGTGGTGGTCGTCTCGGTGGTTGTGGGTGCGGTGGTTGTGGTCTCGGTGGTGGTCGTCTCGGTGGTTGTGGTGGTTTCCGTGGTGGGTTCCGGTTGGCCCACGCAGTCCGGCAGGTCACCGTCGAAGGGGTAGGCGTGGAACTCCTGCCCGCCGCCGCCACTGGCCGCCGAGGCGTGGGTGAGCGATCCGGTGCTGAAGAACCGCCCGTTCACGCCGGGCGCGGTCACCGTGGTGTCGCTGTCCGGGTTGCCGACCAGCACGCTGCCCTGGAACTGCGCCGTGCCCGCGATGCTCGCCGTGGTGGCGTCGGGGAAGTTCCACAGTAGCCGCTCGCGCAGGGCGTTCACCGGATCCGCGTCGTCGAGGTCGCCGCTGTAGGTGCTGATCGTCCGGTTCGCGCCCAGCATGTTCACCAGCACGGTGGCGCCATCGGGAATACCCGCGAACGCGATCCCCTGCTGTCCACCGCCGGCGTTCGCGATGTCGAAGTCCACATTGAACACCTGTAGCGCGGAGGTCCCGTCACCGGTGAACAGGGTCTGGTGACCCTGGTTCACCGCGGTCCCGGTCGCCGGGCGCGGCCCCTCCTCGGTCCGCGCGTAGCACTGGCTGGCCTGCCGCAACTGGCCCCGCAGGTCGGTATAGGGCGTAGCGGCCTCCGGGTCGGCGACCACCGTGCCGGTGATGGTGCCCTCGGCCGTACCGGCATGCCGGACGACACCGCCGTCGGCGAGTAACCGCTGGCCCTCGGCCACGGTGACGTTCCCGCCGGTGGTCAGGAAGTCCGCGCCGTCCGGCGGCGGCACCCGGGAGCCGACGCCCGCGATGCCCACGTTGTAGACCGCCGACCCACCCGCGTCCTTGGCCAGCGTGAAGTCACCGAGTACGACCACCCTGCCCTCGGCTTCCGCGGCGCGCCCACCGACCCGGAAGTCGCCGCCGACGAAGAGGTTGATGCCGTTGTCGCGGCCCGCGTAGGAGCCGTTGTTGACCGAGGGATAGGGGTCGGGGCAGTCGCCGGGCACGCACGGACCGAGCCCACCGGGCAGGGTCGCCGCGCTACCCGGCCGTGCACCCGCGCCGAGCACCACGAGTGCCGCCGTCATGGCCAGCACGGAACCGGCCGAAAGAGCGATGAGACCGCGTCTGCCACGCATGGCTACCTCGATGACTCGCTGTGGGCAGTTCAGCCGTGATCGTCATCGAGCGGCGCCGGCCGCGCGCGGTGGGAACAGGGAAATCCCCCGATGGGGTAGGAGCAACTAGTACGCTATCTACTAGCGAGTAAGTCAGGTACCACGGATGGGCGGAGGTCGACCATGGCTCGGACCGGGCAGGCCGGTGATCGCAACACCACCGCGGCACGGTTGCTCACCTCCTCGGCGCGTAACTCCTACGACCCCGACCTGGATGTGGACTGGGCAGCCGCGCTGGTCGAGGACAAGCCGTACATGCCGCTGGAGCGGACGTCGCTCTACGGCACGGCCCTGTGGGACCGGCTGTCCGAGCGGCAGCGGATCGAGCTGTCCAAGCACGAGATCGCCAGCATCATGAGCGTGGGGCTGTGGTTCGAGATCATCCTCATGCAGATGCTCACCCGCTACGCCTACGACCTGGACCCGCGCAGTGAGCACGCGCAGTACGCGCTCACCGAGATCGGCGACGAGACCCGGCATTCGGTGATGTTCGCCCGGACGGCCGAGCGGCTCGGGGTGCCCCGCTACGGCGTGCCACGGCTGGTGCACAACCTCGCCAGGGTGTTCAAGGCCACCGCGAGCGGGCCTTCGATGTTCGCCTGCGTGCTGGTCGCCGAGGAGACCACCGACCGGCTGCAGCGCTCGATGATGGACGACGCCGGTATCCAGCCGCTGATCAGGGCGGTGAACCGGATCCATGTCATCGAGGAGGCGCGGCACGTGCGTTATGCCCGCGAGGAGATCGTCCGCGGCATGCCGAAGCTGAGCAAGGCCGGGTTGCGGCTGCACCGCTGGCGCACCGCGGTGGTGTCCTACGCGGTGGTTGAATGCCTCGTCGACCCCCAGGTCTACGCCAGCGTCGGGATCGCCCCCGCCGAGGGCAGGGCGACGGCCGCCGCCAATCCGCACTTCCACGCGACCCGCGCCTGGATGGGCGAGAAGGTGGTGCCGTTCCTGCGCGAGCAGGGGTTGATCGGCGGGGCGGGCGAGCGGCTGTGGCGCCGCTGCCACCTGCTGTGACCTCTGGCGCGGTGACCTCTGGCCGCCTTCGTTCAGGCCTGCGGCGGCTTCAGCTCCACGATCTCGGCGGTCGCCTCACCCTGCGGCGTCCGGTAGGTGATGGTGTCCCCGGCCTGGTGGTCCACGATCGCCCGGCCCAATGGGCTGTCCAGGGTGAGCACCGAGGCGGAGTCGTCGTCGACGTCCTCCGCGATGGCCACGATCCGCAGGGTGTCCTCGTCACCGTCGTCGAAGCGCAGCGTGACCGTGGTGCCCGGCGGGATCGCGTGTTCCTCCCGGCTCGCGCCGCTGAGCATGTCGACGATCTCGTTGATCCGGCGGTCCATCCACGCGGCGGCCTCCGCGCGTTCCAGCATGTCGGCCTGGTCAGCGCTGTCGCCGACTGATTCCTCGCTCAGTCGCGGTGCGGCCGCGTTGCGCTGTTCGCGCAACTGAGCCAGTTCCTCTTCCAGCCGCGCGCGTGCCGTCGGGCTCAACCCACCTGTGGACGTCATGCGGACATTGTCCACGGGGAACCGGGAGACGGCAGCACAACGTGATCTTGCGTAACCGCCGTATCCGGCTGGTCAGCTGTTCCGTACTGTGCCGGTAGATACCGACCCGACCGAAAGTAGCTGATCTGCGCAGGTCGTCCGGCTGGCCTGGTCGGGCTACTTTCGGTCTCCTCGGTAACCCGCACGGCGTAGTGCGTCGGCGAGCGCGCCGCCACCGGCATCGCCCTGCCCGCCCCGTCCGCCTGAGCCGCGGTCCCGGCGTTGCTGCTGGCCACGACGCTGGCCCTGCTGCCCGCCGCCCCGGTTGCGTTCCGCTCGTTCACCGGACCTGGCCGCCTTGCCACCGACCTCGTCGTCCAGCCGCAGGGTCAGCGAGATGCGCTTGCGCTCGACGTCCACCTCGAGCACCTTGACACGCACCACATCGCCCGGTTTCACCACCTCGCGCGGATCCTTGACGAAGTTCTTGGACATCGCCGACACGTGCACCAGGCCGTCCTGGTGCACCCCGACGTCCACGAACGCCCCGAACGCGGCCACGTTGGTGACCACACCCTCCAGTCGCATACCCGGCTGGAGGTCGGTGACCTTCTCCACCCCCTCGGCGAAGGTGGCGGTCTGGAAGGCGGGCCGGGGGTCGCGGCCGGGTTTCTCCAGCTCCTTCAGGATGTCGGTGACGGTCGGCAGCCCGAAGGTGTCGTCCACGAAGCGCTCGGCGGACAACCCACGCAGCACCCCGGAGTTGCCGATCAGCGACCGCGTGTCGGTGCCCGCGGCGTCCACGATCCGGCGGACCACCGGGTACGCCTCCGGGTGCACGCTGGAGTAGTCCAGCGGGTCCTCGCCGTCGGAGATCCGCAGGAAGCCCGCGCACTGCTCGAATGCCTTCGGGCCGAGCCGCGCCACCTCCTTCAGCGTGGTCCGGGAACGGAACGGGCCATGCGTGTCCCGGTGCAGCACGATGTTCTCGGCGAGCCCGGAGCCGATGCCGGACACCCTGGTCAGCAGCGGGGCGGAGGCGGTGTTCACGTCCACCCCGACCGCGTTCACGCAGTCCTCGACCACCGCGTCGAGCGAGCGGGAGAGCTTGAACTCGGCCACGTCGTGCTGGTACTGGCCGACACCGATGGACTTCGGGTCGATCTTCACCAGCTCGGCGAGCGGGTCCTGTAGCCTGCGGGCGATGGAGACCGCCCCGCGCAGGGACACGTCCAGGCTCGGCAGTTCCTGCGCGGCGTAGGCCGAGGCCGAGTACACCGAGGCACCCGCCTCGGACACCATCATCTTGGTCAGCTTCAGCTCGGGGCGCAGCTTGACCAGGTCACCGGCCAGCTTGTCGGTCTCCCTCGACGCGGTGCCGTTACCGATCGCGATCAGCTCGACCTTGTGCTCCCTGGCCAGCTTCTCCAGTGCGACCAGCGCCTCGTCCCAGCGTGCCTGCGGTTTGTGCGGGTAGATCGTGTCGGTGGCCACCACCTTGCCGGTGTCGTCGATCACCGCCACCTTCACCCCGGTGCGGTAACCGGGGTCCAACCCCATCGTCGGCCGGGTACCCGCCGGCGCGGCGAGCAGCAGGTCGCGCAGGTTGGCCGCGAACACCCGCACGGCTTCGTCCTCGGCCGCCTGCCGCAGCCGCATCCGCAGGTCGATGCCGAGATGCAGCTGGATCTTGGTGCGCCAGGCCCAGCGCACGGTGTCGTTCAGCCACTTGTCCGCCGGGCGCCCCCGGTCGGCGATGCCGAACCGCGCCGCGATGTCCACCTCGTACTCGGTCGGTCCGGCTTCCCGCTCGCCACCCGGCTCCACGGTGAGGTCGAGGACCTCCTCCTTCTCCCCGCGGAACATGGCCAGCACCCGGTGCGAGGGCAGCTCGGTGCAGGGCTGGGCGAAGTCGAAGTAGTCGGCGAACTTCGCTCCCTCGGTCTCCTTGCCCTCGCGAACCTTGGTGGCGAGCCTGCCCTGGACCCACATCTTCTCGCGCAGCTCGCCGATCAGGTCGGCGTCCTCGGCGAACCGCTCGACCAGGATCGCCCGTGCGCCCTCCAGCGCCGCCGCGGCGTCGGCGACGCCCTTCTCGGCGTCCACGAACACGGCCGCGGCGGCCTGCGGGTCGGTGCCCGGGTCGCCGAGCAGCCCGTCCGCCAGCGGTTCCAGCCCCGCCTCCCGCGCGATCTGTGCCTTGGTCCTGCGCTTCGGCTTGTACGGTAGGTAGATGTCCTCCAGCCGGGCCTTGGTCTCGGCGGCCATGATCCGGGCCTCGAGCTCGGTGTCCAGCTTGCCCTGCTCGCGGATCGAGTCGAGGATCGTGTTCCGCCGGTCCTCCAGCTCACGCAGGTAGTTCAGCCGCTCCTCGAGCGTGCGCAGCTGGGTGTCGTCCAGGGTGCCGGTGACCTCCTTGCGGTAGCGCGCGATGAACGGCACGGTCGACCCGCCGTCCAGCAACTCCACCGCGGCCCGCACCTGCCGCTCGCCGACAGCCAGTTCCTCGGCGATCTTGTGATGTATCGACACCGCCACGTTCCGACCCGTTCTCTCGCTGACGTCCGCCCGCATTGTGCATGGCCAAACTACGCGGTCCGACGCCGACCTGTACCCGGTGGGAGCCCGGCGGCGCATACTTGTCCGAATGGACCTGGAAGTCCGGCACCGGCCAGGCGGCGCGATTCTGCGAGGTGGTCACCGAGGTGGTGCCGGGCAGGCTGGCCGACCTGGCGGTGCCGGCACGGTCAGGATTCGGTGGCCTCCTCCCGCGCGGCGGCGAAGGGAGCCCGGTCGAAGATGATACGCAGATGGGTGATCCGCCCGTCGCGGACGGTGAGGCACTCGGCGCCGGGAGCGCTGGCCACCGGCACGGTCTCGGTGCCGTACATCAGCAGCGCGGTCTCCTCGTCGCCGAAGGCGGCGATCAGGCTCGAGCCGGTGAGTATCCGGGTGAACGGGCCCATGAACTCCCGGAAGGCCGCCGCGCCCTCGATCCGTCCGGACGGCGCCTCGCAGACGATGTCCTCGGCGACGTAGGTCATGGCCCGCTCGAAGTCGTGGCCCGTCCAGGCCCGGTGGTAGGCGAGCGCGGTCTCCAGTGCCGGGCTGGGCTTCTCGGTCATGGTGATCTCCTTGTCCTGCCGGTTGTGCTCCTTCACCTGTGTGGACACCGCGGAGCCGCTGAACGGAACGGTGGTGGCGTGAAAGGATGCGGTCTGTGGGCCAGACCGCACTTGACCGCGCGCGGGCGGGGGACGAGCGGGCGTTTCGGGATCTCACCGAGCCGTACCGGGACGAGCTGCGGCTGCACTGCTACCGCATCCTCGGTTCGCTCACCGATGCCGAGGACATGGTGCAGGAGACGTTGATCGCCGCCTGGCGTGGCCTGGAGCGTTTCGAGGGCCGTGCCTCGCTGCGATCCTGGTTGTACCGCATCGCCACCAACCGCTGCCTCAACGCGTTGCGGGCCGCCGGGCGCCGCAGGCCTCCCGAACCGGTGCCCCCGTTCACTCCGCCGGAACCCACCCGCCGCGGCGAGCCGACCTGGTTGCAGCCCTACCCGGACACGCTGCTGGAGCGGGTCGCCGACGGCGCACCGGGACCGGAGGCCCGGTACTCCCTGCGCGAGTCGGTGGAGCTGGCCTTCGTCACCGGCCTGCAGCTCATGCCGCCCCGGCAGGCGGCCACCCTGGTATTGCGGGACGTGCTCGGCTACCCCGCCGCCGAGGTCGCGGTCATGCTGGGGACCACCGAGACGGCGATCAAGGGAACCCTGCAACGAGCCCGCGTGGCGCTGGAGCGACGCCGGTCCGGTGTGGATCGCGAGCGAATCCCGCCGCCGGGATCCGCGCCCGAGCGGGAGCTCACCCGGCGGTTCGCCGAGGCCTTCATCGCGGGCGATGTCGATGGCGTCGTCTCGCTGCTCACCGACGACGCGTGGCTGGCGATGCCACCGGCACCGCACGAGTACCACGGCCCCGCCGCGATCGCGGAGTTCCTGCGCGCCAGCTTCGGTTGGAGCGGGAGGGGCGCGGCCCGCCTGCTGCCCACCAGGGCGAACACGCAGCCCGCGTTCGCCTGCTACCTCGGCGAGCCCACCACCCCGGCCGGGCTGCTCGTGCTCACCCTCGGCCGCGACCGGATCAACGCCATCACCCGCTTCCTGGACAGTGACCTGGCGCGGCACCTTCCCGCCGCGGCGGAACGTCGGTAGGAGTGCCGCCGCCGCGACCAGGTCCGGGACCAGGGTGCCGCCGTAGTACGGCCCGCCACCGAGCGCGAGCAGTACCGCGGCAAGGGTAAGTCACGACGAACGGTTGACGGTGACTTACCGGTGGTCAAGACTTGCCCCTGTGCCTGCCGCCGCGAAGGTGTTGGACGACCTGGGTGACGCGAACCGCCGGCTGATCCTGGAGCACCTGCCGGACGGCCCGCTACCCGTGGGCGCGCTGACCGACCGGTCCGGGTTGGCCGCCGTCCGCGACTACCTCGATCGGTTCTGGACCACCGCACTGGACAACGTCGCCGCGCCGGCCGAAGCCGAAGCAGCCGACCCGCAGCGGGTCGAACCGTGGATCGGGGGCCGGTGGTACGAGCGCGGGGTGGACGGTGCCGAACGCGAGGCCCGGTTCGCCGGGGTGGCCGAGTGACCGGCCCACGACGGCGCGGCGGGGAGGTGCTCGCCCTGGCCGTGGCCGAGCGCACCGACTTCGCCGACTTCCTCGAAACGCTGACCCCGCGGGAGTGGGACGCACCGAGCCTGTGCGAGCGCTGGACCGTCCGGGAGGTGGTCGCGCACGTGGTCAGCTACGACGAGCTGAGCTGGCGCGGTACGGCCAAACGCTTTGCTCGCGGCCGGTTCGCCTCCGGCAGGGTCAACCAACTCGGGGTGGCCGAGTACGCCCGCGACTCGCGCGAGCTGATCGGGCTGCTGCGTGCCCACCGGCGGCCCAGCGGGCTACCGGCCGCGTTCGGCGGCATGATCGCGCTCGTCGACGGCATGATTCACCACCAGGACATTCGCCGTCCGCTCGGCCTGCCCCGCGACATACCCCATGAGCGGCTGCGCACCGCGTTACGGCTGGCGCTCCTCGCTCCGCCGATCCGCGCGTTCGTTCGAGCCCGTGGCCTCACGCTCGTCGCCACCGATCTGGACTGGTCGCGCGGTTCCGGTCCCGAGGTGCGCGGGCGGGGGGAAGCGCTGCTGATGGCGGTCGCCGGACGCGCCGACGCACTCGGCGAACTGTCCGGCCCCGGCCAACCCCTGCTCGCCGAGCGGGTCTGACCCCGGTCAGGCCGGCTCGGCGAGGTGTGCGTTCCAGACAGCGGCGGCCTCCTCGTGCGAGTCCGCCCCGGCGAAGAACGCGTCCGCCAGCGAGTCGTAGTCCGGCTCGCCGACACCGGCGACCTCGAGGAACGCCGGGCGGTACACGGCGAAGGCGGTCGAGCCGGTCCGCGGGCAGTACGGCACGGCCAGCCGGATCGACCCCAGCCCGTACCTGACCGCGTCGACGATCAACGCGTCGGTCCGCCCGGTATCCAGGTTGAGGTAGGCGTCCGCGACGAGCACCGCGCGAACGGCATCGCGTTCGTTGGTGTCCAACACTTCCTGGGCGGCCCGCGCGGACTCCCCGACATCGTCGAGGAGGAACCGGTCCATGCCGCGCTCACCATCGGGCTGCTCGTAGGCGAGCATCGGGATCAACGTCTCGCCCTCGGACACGCACCAGATGCCGTGCGCCGCCCAAAAACCTGCCAACTCCGCAGTCTCGATCATACGCGCCAGGATGTCAGCCGTATCTCGCCGCCGTGCCGAGTTCGCGAAATCCGGTGGGCGCACCCCGCGTACCGTTCCGGTGCTACGGTCACTTCACCGGGCGGAGCCGGCGGCGAGGGCAGGGGAGTTCATGAGGATTGTACTGCCCGGGGGCACCGGGCACATCGGCGAGTTCCTGAGCCGGGTGCTGGCCGAGTCCGGTCATGACGTGGTGGTGTTGAGCCGTCGAGACGACCTCGCGCTGGGTCCCGGCGTCCGCTGCGTCCGCTGGGACGGCCGCACCCCGGGGGCCTGGGTCGCGGAGCTGGACGGCTGCGACGCGGTGATCAACCTGGCCGGCCGCACGGTGAGCTGCCGCTACACCCCGAGGAACCTGCGGGCGATGATGAACTCGCGGGTGGACTCCACCCGCGCCGTGGGCGCGGCGATCGAGCGGGCGGCCGACCCGCCGCGGGTGTGGTTGCAGATGAGCACGGCCACGATCTACGCGCATCGCTTCGACGCCGCCAACGACGAGGCGACCGGCATCATCGGCGGCACGGAGACCGATGTTCCGGGGTACTGGGCGTTCAGCGTGGACATCGCCAGGGCGTGGGAACGGGCGCAACAGCAGGCGGACACGCCGCATACCCGCAAGGTCGCGCTCCGCACGGCCATGGTGATGAGCCCCGGTCGCGGCGGGGTCTTCGACATGCTGCTCCGGATGGTCCGGCTCGGCCTCGGCGGCTCGGTGGCCGGGGGCGAGCAGTTCGTCTCCTGGATCCACGATCGGGACCTGCTGCGCGCGGTCGAGTTCCTGCTGGACCGCGACGACCTGCACGGTCCGGTCAACCTGGCCGCGCCGAACCCCCTGCCACACCGCGAGTTCATGCGTGCGCTCCGCGCCGCGCGCGGCATACCGTTCGGCCTGCCCGCGACCGCGTGGATGGCCGAGATCGGGGCATTCGCCCTACGCTCCGACACCGAACTGCTGCTCAAGAGCCGCCGGGTCGCCCCTGGGGTGCTGCTGGACGCGGGCTTCGCCTTCGACCACCCGCACTGGCCGGACGCGGCGCAGGACCTGGTGTGCCGGACCCGGTACGGCGCGAGCGTCCCGTCCGGCAGGGCGTAGAGCGGGAGCGCGCCGGGCCCGTCGCCGCCCGAAAAGGTCCATCACCCCGGCGGGCGGTACCGGTGCGTCGTTGATCAGACAGACCAGGCATCCGGTAGACGGGTCAGCGACCAAGAAAACGAACGGGGCCTGCGGCCGCGCTGGCCATGTGGACAGAATGCGCCGGTGGAACCACCAATTGCGGAAAGACGGCCAACCGCCATGCCGCGTGCAGTATGGTGTACGTCCATCAATTCCACAGGCAATCCAAGATCAAAATGCGCGGGGTGCCATGAGTAATGACAACAGTTACAACAGGTACGAACCCGATGGTTACCGGTACGAACGTGATGGCTTGACGGAGGCAAGGAATCACTTCGCTTCCGGAGCCACTAGCCTGGACGAAGCGATATCGGGTGAACTGACCGCCGCCGATGCCGGTGCATCGTCGGTGGTCGTGGCGGACGCCCTGGTCCGGGTGCGTATGGCCGGTATCCTGCTCGCCCACGCCATGGATGACATCGCAACGAAGATCGATGCCGCCCAGGGCGCATACGACGAGATCGAGAACACCGCCGAAGGCGCCGTCCGCTACGTGGAGTGGGGACGAGAGTACATGGAAGGCACCCGAAATGTTGGTGTCGATCTACCTCCGCTGGAATCGCCGTGAACGCCAGCATCCCGGCGAAACTCGACGAACGACGGGAGAAACGCGATGCCACGACCGCTCAGCACCAAGGTTAATGGCAGCTCGACGTCGTGCCGTATCGCCGCGGAACGGCTGGACACCTGGGAACGTCTCGGCCAGGACGCCGGCGATCAGGCGGGGCGAGGCATCAATCTCGCCGAGTCGTCATGGGATGGCCCGGCGTTCGAGGCGTTTCGGGACGCCATCGCCGGTCTCGTGCCGGGTAGTGACGACCTGGCGCACAGCGCACGCCTTTACGCGAACGCGCTGCGCGACTTCTCGTCCTCGCTGGACGCCGTCAAGGACCGTGTCCAGGTCGCGATCGACAAGGCGGTCCGTGGCGGTTTGGAAGTAACCGACGAATCGATTCTTCCACCCGTGCCGACCGGCTGGGCCCGGATCGGCCTGCCTTCATCCGGTGACATTACGAAGGCCGCCCAACAAGGGTCACTCGGACTGGAATTCGAGCTCCGGAATGTCAGCCTGAACATCGACCAGTTGACCGAGCGGGAAGAGTACCGGTCCGCCGTCGACGAGCACAACAGAAAGGTCGACGTCTTCAACGAGTGCAAGGCTGTCCTCTGCGAGGCACGCAGGATGGAGGAGGAGTCACATAGTGATCTCCACCGCGTTCTCGTGCCGCAGGGGCAGGACGAGTTCACCGAGGTAACCCCCGAGGAAGGGGCGCAGCACGCCACCGGGTCCTCACTCAACGTCGCCACCGAACTCAGCGAGCACCACAAGGCCGCGTGGGCCAGGGCGGGCGCGGCGTTCACCGTAGGCACGGAGATCGCCAAGGCCGCCGCCGGCGAGCAGCCGTGGACCGTGGCGGCGGCACGATCGGGCGGTACGCTCACGGCCGGCGCCGTCATATCGAGAATCCTTTACGCGGTTCCCCATGCCAAGCCGATCCAGATCGGCAAAGGGCTGGTCACCTTCCTGGCCGGATTGGCAGGTGGGCATCTCGGAGAACATGTAGCGGACTTCTTCTTGGCGGAGCGAAAGGAATGCTGCGACGAACCGCCGATGTCCAGGCTTCCCTACGGGGGGTTCGACTAGTCGGTCGACCTGGTCGCCGCGTACAGCAGCATGTCCACCCGGTTGCCGCCGATCTCCTGGTGGCTACGTAGCAGCCCTTCGCGCTCGTACCCGGCGAACTCGGCGGTGCGCACCGAGCCCAGGTTCCACGGCTCGATGTAGAGCTCCACCCGGTGCAGCCCCGGGACGGACCAGGCGAACCGGGTCAGCGCGGTGAGTGCCCGGCCCGCGACCCCGTGTCCCCGGCCGCGCGGTGCGACGGCGTATCCCGCGCTCGCCCTTCCCGCGGCGAGGGAAGCGAGATGCAGGCCGATCACGCCCAGCGCCGCGTCGGTGCGCCGGTCCGCGATGCAGAAGGAGTACCCGGCCCCGGTGCCGAGCCGCTCATGCTGCCGCTCGATGTAGGCAAGCGCCTGCTCGCGGTCGGCGTTGCCGGGCAACGAGCCGATCTGCGGCAGGTACGGATCGGTGGACAGGTCCAGCACCATGCTCACATCGCTGCTTGTCAAGGCGCGCAGCCGCACCTCCCCGAACGCCGGGGCGGCGGAGGGCCAGGCGAGGTCGCTGTTCGTCATCGTGCTGAGCCTGCCTGCAACGCGCTGTCCCGCCAACGGATTACCCGGCGGGCGGCTCGACGTGGCGGGCCGAGCCGCTGGTCGACGGGTGGGGCATCATCACGGGCATGACGGCCAACGAATCGCAACCAGCAGCCGATGTGAAGCCGCGTAGCCGCGAGGTCACCGACGGTGTGGAGCGCGCCGCGGCCAGGGGCATGCTCCGCGCGGTGGGCATGGGCGACGAGGACTTCGCCAAGCCGCAGATCGGCATCGCCTCCTCGTGGAACGAGATCACCCCCTGCAACCTGTCCTTGCAGCGGCTCGCCGAGGCCGGCAAGCAGGGCGTGCACGGCGCGGGTGGCTACCCGATGGAGTTCGGCACGATCTCGGTCTCCGACGGGATCTCGATGGGGCACGAGGGTATGCATTTCTCCCTCGTCTCCCGCGAGGTGATCGCCGACTCGGTGGAGACGGTGATGGAGGCCGAGCGGATGGACGGCACGGTGCTGCTGGCCGGCTGTGACAAGAGCCTGCCCGGGATGCTGATGGCCGCCGCCCGCCTGGACGTGGCCGCCGTCTTCCTCTACGCGGGCTCGATCCTGCCCGGCACGGTGGACGGCCGCGAGGTCACCATCATCGACGCGTTCGAGGCGGTCGGGGCCTGCGCGCGGGGGCTGATCTCGCGGGACGAGGTGGACCGGATCGAGCGGGCGATCTGCCCCGGCGAGGGCGCCTGCGGCGGGATGTACACCGCGAACACCATGGCCTGCGCGGCCGAGGCACTCGGCATGTCGCTGCCGGGGTCGGCCAGCCCGCCCTCGGTGGACCGGCGGCGGGACCGGTTCGCCCGCTCCAGCGGCGAGGCCGTGGTCGAGATGCTGCGGCACGGGCTCACCGCACGCTCCATCCTCACCAAGGAGGCCTTCGAGAACGCGATCGCCGTGGTGATGGCGCTCGGCGGCTCCACCAACGCGGTGCTGCACCTGCTGGCGATCGCGCACGAGGCCGAGGTGGACCTGACCCTGGACGACTTCACCCGGATCGGTGACCGGGTGCCGCATCTTGCCGACGTCAAGCCGTTCGGTAAGCACGTGATGACCGCCGTGGACCGGGTCGGGGGCGTACCGGTGGTGATGAAGGCCCTGCTGGACGCCGGGTTGCTGCACGGCGACTGCGTCACGGTCACCGGGCGCACGGTGGCCGAGAACCTGGCCGAGCTGGCACCCCCGGAGCTGGACGGTTCGGTGCTGCGCAGGCTCGCCGACCCGATCCACCCCACCGGCGGCCTGACCATCCTGCACGGCACCCTCGCGCCCGAGGGCGCGGTGGTGAAGAGCGCCGGGTTCGACTCCGCCCGGTTCGAGGGCACCGCGCGGGTCTTCGACGGGGAGCAGGCGGCGATGGATGCCCTCGGCGAGCTGAAGGCGGGGGACGTGGTGGTGATCCGCTACGAGGGACCCCGCGGCGGCCCCGGCATGCGGGAGATGCTCGCGGTCACCGGTGCGATCAAGGGCGCCGGGCTCGGCAAGGACGTGCTGCTGCTCACCGACGGGCGCTTCTCCGGCGGCACGACCGGCCTGTGCATCGGGCACGTGGCACCGGAGGCCGCGCACGGCGGTCCGATCGCGTTCGTCCGGGACGGCGACCCGATCGTGCTCGATATGACCACCCG
This sequence comes from Amycolatopsis cihanbeyliensis, assembly GCF_006715045.1. GTDB lineage: Bacteria > Actinomycetota > Actinomycetes > Mycobacteriales > Pseudonocardiaceae > Amycolatopsis > Amycolatopsis cihanbeyliensis. The sequence continues at coordinate 5,915,844 of NZ_VFML01000001.1, forward strand.
CACGCTCGACCTGCGGATCGACGAGGCGGAGCTGGCCCGGCGAAGCGAGGGCTGGCAGTTGCCGAAGGTCCCACGGACCACCGGCGTGCTGAGCAAGTACGCCAAGCTGGTCGGCTCGGCGGCGCAGGGGGCGGTGTGCTCGTGAACTCCCCGAACGGTTCGGCCGCGCGGGCGGCGGAGCAGCTCTGGGCCGCCTGGCGGGATGGGCATCTGCTGGACGCCGTGGCCGCTGCCGACCGGCCCGCCGACCTCGCCGAGGGCATGGCGGTGCAGCGGGCGGTGGAAGCGCTCGCCGGACCCGGCTACGGGTGGAAGATCGCGGCCACCGGCCCCGGCGGGCGGGCCTTCCTCGGGGTGGACGGTCCGCTGCCCGGCAGGCTGCTGGAACGGTTCCAGCACGAGAACGGGGACACGGTTCCGGCGGACACCCTGCACATGGGGGTGGCGGAGGCCGAGTTCGCGTTCGTGCTCGGCGCGGACCTGGACCCCGCCGCGCCGCATTCGGTCGCCGACGTGCTCGCCGCGGTGAGCGCCATGCACCTGGTGATCGAGCTGCCGGACTCGCGGTACGAGCGGTTCGATCGGGTGGGTGGGCCGCAGCTCATCGCCGACGCCGCCTGCGCGGGCCGCATGGTCATCGGGCCGGAGGTACCGGGCTGGGCCGAAGTGGACCTGGTGCGACACCCCGTCTCGCTGCGGGTCGGCTCGGTGACCGAGCAGGGCAGCGGTGAGCTGGTGCTCGGCGATCCGCGCGAGGCACTGCACTGGCTGGCCACCGAACTACCCCGGCTCGGCACGCACCTGCGCGCGGGCGAGCTGGTCGCGACCGGCACCGCGACCAAGCCGCTGCCGATCCGGCGCGGCGACGAGGTGGTGGCCGACTTCGGCGAGCTCGGCACGGTGGGCGTACACATCGCGGCGTGATCACGCTCCGGAAGGCTGCTCCTCCATCTCGGCGAGGATCCGCGACCACTGCTCGCCCATGGCCGTGTTGAACTGCGCCAAATTGTCCACGTTCCAGCGGCGACGCTCCGGCGTCATGCTCGCCAGGTACTCGCGGACGCGCTGCTCCTCGTCGAGCTGGTTGCCCTGGTCCGCGGCGGCCTTCGGCGGGGGCGGGCCGCCGCGGAGCCGGCAGGCCTCACACACCGTGCGCTCCTCGGGCTTGAGATAGATCTGCTGGTCGCAGCCGTCCGTCTCGCAGGCGGGAAAGGTGGTAGCCGTCACGGTGAGCCATCGTGCCAGGCCGCACCGCGATGCGAGCGAAACGGCACGCCGTGGCCGAGCACACTGCCATCCTGCATGCGTTTAATGTACCAAGTGGTACATTCGGGTCGTGAGGTTCGAGGTGTCCCGGCGGGTCGATGCCGGCCCGGCCGCGGTCTGGGCGGCGCTGACCGACGTCGAGCAGTGGCCGAAATGGACCGACTCGATGACCTCCGTGCGGCTGCTCGGGGAAGGACCGCTGCGGGCCGGTAGCCGGGCCGTGGTCAAGCAGCCCGGCCTGCTCGCACAGGTGTGGCAAGTCATCGAGTTCACCGAGGGGCGCGAGTTCACGTGGGTCGCCCGTGGCCCGGGGGCGACGACCACGGGTAGCCACGTGCTGGTGCCCGAGGGGGACGGCGCGGTCACCGTGCTGCTCGGCCTCGAACAGCGCGGGCCGTTCGGCGCGCTGATCGGGCTGTTGCTGGGCAGGGTGACCCGCCGCTACCTCACGATGGAGGCGGAGGGCCTCAAACGCGCGGCGGAAGACGCGCTGTACTAAGTGTTTTGGCGCGGGCGTCGTCCGGCCGCCCTGCGCGCACGCGGCCCGGCAGGCGGCCACATCGCCGGAACGCTTCGGCCGGCTGTTCGACCTCCCGCGTCGACTCCGAGTTCGCCAATCCGCGCCGCCCCGAGGGGACCCGCAACCGCCGCGACCCCCGGCCCGATCGGGATTCGGTGTACGGCGGCCGCCGGAACAACGCTGGTAGCCCTACTTGTCCTCGCGCGCCGCGCCGACGCAGAGGTAGCCGTGGCGCAGCGCGACCGCCAGCGCCGACCGCCGGTTCCGCACGCCGAGCTTGCGGAACAGCTGGCCCTGCAGGCTGTGCACGGTCCGCTCGGTGACCCCGAGTACGTCCGCGGTCTGCCGGACGGTGAGTCCAGGCGCGACGCAGTGCAGGATCTCCGCCTCGCGCCTGATGAGCGGTTGCGGCTCGGACCGGGGCTCGGGGGCCCGCGGGCCGGGCGGGACGCGCATGACCGGATGCGGCCCAAGATCCCGCAGGGCGGCCAGCACGGCGGTAGGCCCGTCGTCGTAGGCGACGAGCTCGGCCACCCCCGACTGCCGCAGCCGGTCGGCGTCCGGTGCGGACTCGGCACGGGCCATTGTGGAGTACAGGGCGACCACCCGCACATGGTGCAGTTCCCTTAGCACCGTGAGGAGCTCGGTCACGCCCCCCGGCGTACGTCCGGACTCGAGCAACACGGTGTCCACCGTGGTCCGGTTACACGCGGACAGCAGCGCCGTCGGCCGGTCCACGCAGGCGACCACGCGGAAACCCGGCTGCTGCGCGGCGTACCACGCCAGCAGGTCGCGAACGAGGTTCAGCCGGTGCTGCAGGACCACTCTCAACGGGCCGGCCATCGTCACCTCCGCTCCGGTCAGTGCCCGAAGCGTGCTCCCTGCCGCGGGAACCGGTCAATTTCGGACACCGGCGGGCGGCGAGAAGGAAACGATTCGTTGGTTTCGTGATGAGTGGCCGGACTGCCCGTGCTCCACGTTTGTCAAAACTCGTGATCGGGCGTGGGAAAACCTGCAACGGGCGATTGACAGGTCTGTTCCCTGGCCGCCGCCCGGCCGGATGGGCCCGCCGCATCGAATGATTTCACTGCCGTACGCCGCGGCTCCACCGTTCGCTTTTGTCACCGTGGTGACAACTCTGCCGATTCCGCACGGCATTATACCGCCGCCCGTGGTCGTGATCGGCGTGCCGTTGACACCGTTCACCGGCCGAACTTAGGTTGCGGCCTCCATCGGGCCGCTTCACCTTCCGCGGTATGGAGGTAGCAGGTGAGGGACGTGAAGCCGGGCGGGCTCGGCAAGGCCGCCATGGTGTGGTCGGCGATGCCGCGGACAGCGGGCGAGCAGTTCCGCCCGTTCGCCAGGGAACTGGGCAGGACGATCCTGCGCGAGGTCCCGGTGTACGCGCGGCTGCTGGACGGCACGTACCAGCGGACGGTGGTCGGGTACATCGAGCAGGCGATCCTGTGGGCGATCGACGACGTCGGCGACCGGGTGCCGCGCAGCCGCGGCACGCAGCTGTTCCGGCGGCTGGGCGAGCTGGAGTTCGAGTACGGGCGCAGGCGCAAGCGCAAGCTGCTCGCGGCGATCGTCGCCGACCCGCCCGCGAGCCCGGACGACCTGGCGGAGCTCGCCGCCGCCAGGTGGGCGCCGCCGGAGCGGGTCGTGGCCGTCGCGCTCGAACCCAGCGCCGAGCGGCGGCACCGGGCCTTTCCCCAGCTGTCCGAGGCCACGCTTGCCGACCTCGAGCACGCCGAGCCACGCCTCGCCGGGGACTCGGCTGAGGACCTCGCCCGCCTGACCGAGGGTGCGACCGGGTGGTGGGTCGCCGTGGGTCCGCGGGTCCGGCTCGGCGACGCCGCGCTGTCCCTGCGCTGCGCGCGGCGCGCGCTGGAACTCGTGCGCAGGAACGTGCTGGCGGGTCCGTTCGTCCGCTGCGAGGAGCACCTCGTCACGCTGTGCGTTTCCAGTGACGAGTTCCTGCTCCGCGAGCTGTGCACGCGCAGCCTGGCGCCGCTGGCGGGGCTGAAGGGCAACCAGCGTGCGCGGCTGAGCGAAACCCTGCTCGGCTGGCTGCGGGTGCGGGGCAGCGCTGCGGAGCTGGCCGCCGAGCTCGACGTCCATCCGCAGACGATCCGCTACCGGATGCGCCAGCTGCACGAGCTGTTCGGTGACCGGCTCACCGACCCCGAGCGGCGCCTCGAACTGGAGCTCGCCCTCAAGGCCCAGCGCCTGCTCCCCGCCCCGGAAAGCAGCGAATGACGCACCGGGTGTTCCCAACGCGCGTCATGTCGCGGCATACGTCGCGAAGAACAGCTCGGCCGCTTCCTGGACGGCTTCGCGGTCGTTGGTCGTGAGGAGGTCGAGGACCAGGCCGCGGGCCGTGGCCAGGGCGAGCCTGGCGTGCGCGCGGGCCCGCTCCGGCGGCATCCCGGCCCGCTCGGCGAGCGCGGTGAGCGGGCCAAGCCACGTATGCACGAGCCCTTCCAGCAAGGGCGTGGTGTGCTCCCTGCCCTGTAGCGCCTGGCCGTACAGCTCGAAGAACAACCGGGCATGCGGGTGCGTCGCCGGGTCGGCGAGTTGCCGCCACATCCGCCGGGCCTGCTCGCCGGGGGTGAGACCGGAGTCGGCGGCCAGTTCGGTGAGTATGGCGCGCTGCCGCGCCTCCACCGCGCGCACCACCGCCACGAGCAGACCCTCCTTGGAGCCGAAGTGGTAGATCAGCATCCGGTGGCTGGTGCCCAGCTCGGTCGCGAGGCCGCGCAGGCTGATGTCGGCGAGTCCGTGTTCGGCGAAGTACTGCACGGCGGCGGCGAGCAGCTTCTCGCGTCGCGGGCTCGTCCGCGCGTTGCCATCGTTCCCGGTCACGATGTCGATGCTGGCAGAAACGCGAGCAGGGCGGTGGTGATCCCGTCCGTGTCGCCAGGGTGCAGATGACCGTCTGGCCGCGCTCGTCCTCGCCGAGAAAGGTGAGGATACGACCGTGGTCCACGAGGTCGAGCACGGGCAGCGGCAGGCTCCGGACGCACCGCCCGTCCGGCTCGCGTACCAGGACGTACGACTGGTGTACCGCGTCCCGTTCGGCGCTCAGCCACTCCCGCATCTTCCCGGACGGGTCGGACTCGGCGAGTACGTCCATCGGCGCGGTCCCCTCGAACTCGGCCCTGCTGACGCTGATCGGGCGGACCGGCGCGGGCGGGGTCTCGGGTAGTGCGGCAAGGAACTCCTCCGGCCACCGCTGCGCGTCCACGGCGTCCAGCCAGGCCAGCCCGTCCCGGGCGACGAGCCGCACGGCCCGCTCCTCCCGCACGGACACCAGGACGGCCTGGTCCCGGGTCGGTTCGGCGAAACCGCTCCAGCAGTAGGCCTTGCGGGCACCGTCGGCCAGGGTGCGCAGCATCCGGCGGAACGGCGGGCTGAGGCGCTGGCCATTGGCGAGGCCGAGTTCCTCGTACCGCCGCGCGGAGAGCCGGGCCAGGTCGGCACGCGCCGAGCCGGGAACGTAGTAGCCCTCGCTGCTGAGCACCGGACGCGGCTCGCCGAGCCCTTCCTCGGCCCCGGTGTGCGGCAGCGCGGCCTGCGTATCGCGGCACGGGGTCGTTCAACCGGGCCGGCGCCGAAGGGCTGACCGCGGCCGGGATGTCGGCGAGTATGACAGTGCACACCGACGAGATCGCGATGACCGCCATCGCCGGACTGGCCGTCACCAACTCCGGCCGGCCCGATCGTGGCACGGTGTACGTGGACGACGAGCGGGAGCTCCCGTAACCGTGTTTGCCGCCCACGTAACCGTGTTTGCCGCTCGCGTTGGCGAGTTTGCTGTTCCCGTTGGCGAGTTTGCCGCTCGCGTCCTACGACTCGCTTTCCAGGTCGCCCTCGATCCGCAGGTAGACCTCGCGCATCCGGTCCAGCAGGTCCGGGTCGGGCTCGGCCCACAGGCCGCGGTCGGCGGCCTCGTTCAGCCGCTCGATGATCCCGCGCAACGCCCAGGGATTCGCCTTGCTGAGGAAGTCCTGGTTCTCCTTGTCCAGCACGTAGGACTCGGTCAGCTTCTGGTACATCCAGTCGTCCACCACGCCCGCGGTGGCGTCGAAACCGAACAGGTAGTCCACCGTGGCGGCCAGCTCGAACGCGCCCTTGTAGCCGTGCCTGCGCATGGCCGCGAGCCAGCGCGGGTTCACCACCCGCGCGCGGAACACCCTTGCGGTCTCCTCGTTCAGCGTCCTGGTGCGCACCGCGTCCGGTGTCGTGCTGTCGCCGATGTAGGAGGCCGGTGCCGTGCCGGTCAGCGCGCGCACGGTGGCGATCATGCCGCCGTGGTACTGGAAGTAGTCGTCGGAGTCGGCGATGTCGTGCTCGCGGGTGTCGGTGTTCTTGGCCGCCACCACGATCCGCCGGTAGGAGTTCTCCATGTCCTCCCGCGCGGGCGCGCCGTCCAGGTCACGGCCGTAGGCGTAGCCGCCCCACACCGCGTAGACCTCGGCGAGGTCGGCGTCGTCGCGCCAGTTTCCGGAGTCCATCAGCGGCAGCAGCCCGGCCCCGTACGAACCGGGCTTGGAGCCGAAGATCCGGGTGGTGGCGCGCCGGTGGTCCCCGTGCCGGTCCAGCTCGGCGCGGGTGTGCGCGCGGACGAAGTTCTCCGACTCCGGCTCGTCCAGCTCCGCGACCAGCCGCACCGCGTCGTCCATCAGGTCGATCACGTGCGGGAAGGCGTCCCGGAAGAAACCGCTGATCCGCACGGTCACGTCCACCCTTGGCCTGCCAAGCTCGGCCAGCGGGACGGCCTCGATCCCGGTGACCCGCCGGGATGCCTCGTCCCACACCGGCTGCACGCCCAGCAGCGCCAGCACCTCGGCCGCGTCGTCGCCCGCGGTGCGCATGGCCGAGGTGCCCCATACCGACAGCCCGACCGACCGCGGCCAGTCCCCGGTGTCCTCCCGGTAGCGCCGCAGCAGCGAGTCGGCGAGCGACTGTCCGGTCTCCCAGGCCAGCCTGCTCGGGATCGCCTTCGGGTCCACGGTGTAGAAGTTGCGCCCGGTCGGCAGCACGTTCACCAGCCCGCGCAGCGGCGACCCACTCGGCCCGGCCGGTATGTAGCCGCCGTCCAGCGCGTGCAGCACGGCGTCCAGCTCACCGCTGGTGCCTGCCAGCCGCGGCACCACCTCGGTCGCCGCGAACCGCAGCACCTGCCGCACCGGTTCGGCTTCCCCTTCCGGTACGGCGTCCACCGACCAGTCCGCGGCCTCCATCGCCTCGACCAGCTCGCGGGCCCGCTGCTCGACCTTGTCCACTGTGGAGGAATCGGCTTCCTCGCGCAGGCCCAGCGCCGAACGCAGGCCGGGCACCGCGCCCTGGTTGCCGCCCCACATCTGCTGCGCGCGCAGGATGGCCAGCACCAGGTTCACCCGCGCCTCGCCGGTGGGTGCCGCGCCGAGGATGTGCAACCCGTCCCGGATCTGCGCGTCCTTCACCTCGCACAGCCAACCGTCCACATGCAACAGAAAGTCGTCGAACTCCGCGTCGTGCGGGCGTTCGTCCACGCCGAGGTCGTGGTCCAGCTTGGCCGCCTGGATCAGCGTCCAGATCTGCGCGCGGATCGCGGGCAGCTTCGCCGGGTCCATCGCGGAGATGTTGGCGTACTCGTCGAGCAACTGCTCCAGCCGCGCCATGTCGCCGTAGCTCTCCGCCCGGGCCATCGGCGGCACCAGGTGGTCGACGATGGTGGCGTGCGCCCTGCGCTTGGCCTGCGCGCCCTCGCCGGGGTCGTTGATCAGGAACGGGTAGATCATCGGCAGGTCGCCGAGCACCGCGTCCGGGGCGCAGGAGGCGGACAGCCCGGCGGTCTTGCCGGGCAGCCACTCCAGCGAGCCGTGCTTGCCGAGGTGCACCACCGCGTGCGCGCCGAACTCCTGCTCCAGCCAGCGGTAGGCGGCGAGGTAGTGATGGCTGGGAGGGAGGTCGGGATTGTGGTAGATGGCCACCGGGTTCTCGCCGAACCCGCGTGGCGGCTGGATCATCAGTAGCACGTTGCCCGCCCGCAGCGAGGCGAGCACGATCTCGCCCTCGGGGTCGTGCGTGGTGTCCACGTACAGCCCGCCCGGCGCCGGGCCCCAGTGCTCGGTCATCTGCTCGCGCAGGTCCGCGGGCAGCTCGGCGAACCACTCGCGGTAGCGCGCGGCCGGGATGCGGATCGGGTTGCCGGAGAGTTGTTCCTCGGTCAACCACTCGGGGTCCTGCCCGCCCGCGGCGATCAGCGCGTGGATCAGCGCGTCCCCGTCGGGTTGATCGGTTCCGGTGGGTTCCACCCCGGGGAACGCCTCCGCGCCGAGGTCGTAGCCCAGCGCGCGCATCCGGCGCAGCAGCTCCACCGCGCTCGCCGGGGTGTCCAGGCCGACGGCGTTGCCGACCCGGGAGTGCTTGGTGGGGTATGCCGAGAGCATCAGCGCGATCCGGCGCCGCTCGGGGGGCGTGTGCCGCAACCGCGCGTGGGACAGCGCGATCCGGGCCACCCGGCCCGCGCGCTCGGCGTCCGCCGCGTAGCGGGGCAGGCCGTCGTGGTCCATCTCCTTGAACGAGAACGGCACGGTGATCAGCCGCCCGTCGAACTCGGGCACCGCCATCTGGTTGCCCGCGTCCAGCGGGGAGAGGCCCTCGTCGTTGTCCTGCCAGGTTTCCCGGTCGCTGGTCAGGCAGAGTGCCTGCAGGATCGGGATGTCCAGCGCGGCCATCTCCGCGATGTCCCATGCCTCGTCATCCCCGCCCGCGCCGGCCTGCGATGGCCGCGTACCACCGGCGGCGAGCACGGTGACCAGCAGGGCGTCGGCCTTGCGCAGCTCGTCCATCATCGCCGGCTCGCGGCTGCGCAGCGAGGCGCAGTAGATCGGCAGCGGGCGCCCGCCCGCGCGTTCCACGGCGTCGGCGAGAACGTGCACGAACGCGGTGTTCCCGGAGAGGTGATGCGCCCGGTAGTACAGGATCGCGACCACGGGGCCCTCGGCCGGGGACTCGGGGCGGTCCAGCACCCCCCACGCCGGTTGCTCGATGGGCGGCTCGAAGTCGTCCCCGGTGAGCAGCAGGGTGTCGGAGAGGAACCGGTGTAGCTGGGTGAGGTTCTCCGGCCCGCCCTGCGCGAGGTAGGCGTGCGCCTCGGTGGCGATGCCCGCGGGTACCGAGGAGAGTTTCATCAGTTCCGCGTCCGGCGCCTGCTCGCCGCCGAGCACCACCACGTGCTTGCCGCTGGCCCGTACCTGGTCCAACCCCTCCTGCCAGGCGCGCTCGGAGCCGAGGATGCGCACCACCACGATCCGCGCCTCGGCCAGCAGGTCAGGCAGCTCGGCGAGGTCGAGGCGGGCCGGGTTGGCCATCCGGTAGCCTGCCTCGCTCGCGCGGGCACTCAGCAGATCTGTGTCCGAAGTGGACAGCAACAGGATCATGGCGCGACGGTGCTCCTCCCGGGGGTGTCCTCGCCCCCGCTCGCGGGCTGGCGTCGGCCGGAGTTCCTGGCTCCCGGGTGAGCGCCCGGTCACAGTCGCGGGACGGCCCCGGATTCCCACCGGGTTCCTCCACTGCCGACGCGCTGGTCAGTGTTCACTCTCCGGTCACGGCGGTACCGGAGTCAAGGTGAGGCTACCGGCATGCCTACCGGCTCCCCTTACAGTGATGAGCATGGTCATCCCTGCCCGCGCCCGCACCGACGCCTGCCCTGGCGTGCTGGCCACGCACGATGCGGCCGACGGGGCGCTGGTGCGGGTGCGGTTGCCCGGTGGCGCCATCGGTGCCGCCCAGCTGCGCGCGCTCGCCGGTATCGCCGAGGAGCTCGGCGATGGTGCGGCGCATCTCACATCCAGGGCGAACGTGCAGCTACGCGGGCTGCCGAGGGACGAGCCCGCGCTCGCGCGGCGGCTGGCGGCGGCTGGCCTGCTGCCCGCGCCGGAGCACGAGCGGGTACGCAACTACCTCGCCTCACCGGCCAGCGGCCACTTCGGTGGCCTGCTGGACGTGCGGGAACACGTCCGTGCGCTGGACCGGGCGGTCCGCGAGCGGCCCGCGCTGGCCGGGCTGCCGGGGCGGTTCCTGTTCGCCGTGGACGACGGGCGCGGCGACGTGGCCGGCGAGGGCGCCGACCTGTGCTGGCGGGCGGTGGACGCAGGCACCGGGGCCCTGCTGCTGGATGGCACCGACACCGGATTACGGATCCCGGCCGCCCGCGTGGTGGAGACGCTGGTCACCGGGGCGGAAGCCTTTCTCGCCGTGCGGGGACGGGGCGAGGCGGCGGCCTGGCGGGTCGGCGAACTGCCGGACGGGGGCGCGGGAGTGGTCGCGGCCGTGGCGGGGTTCGGCGAGCGCCGCCGGCCGGTCAGCCTGCCGACCCGGCCGGGACCGGCACCCGGCCGGTACGCCCGGGACGGCGGCGGGTACGCGACCTGCGTGGCTCCGGTGTTCGGGAGGTTGCCCGCCCCGGTGCTGCGGCTGCTGGCCGAGCTGGTGCCGGAGGCGGTGGTGACCCCGTGGCGAACCCTGCTGCTGCCGGGCTGCGCGGACGACGAGCCGCTCGCCATGGCGGGGCTGGTGGTGGCCGCGGAGGATCCCGTGGCCGGGATCAGCGCCTGCATCGGGCGGCCGGGCTGCGCGAAGTCCCGCGCCGACGTCCGGGCCGACGCGCGGGCCGTGCTCCCGGTGCTGCCGCCCGGGACCCGGGCCCACTTCGCCGGGTGCGAACGGCGGTGCGGGCGACCCCGTGGCGACCATGTGGATGTGCTCGCGGACGGGGGCGGCTACCGGGTGGACGGGGCTTGGGTGCCGGTTGCCGGACTTGCGGATTCGTTGGGAGACAGGGAAGGGACAGCGTGATCGACTACATCCGGGATGGGGCGGAGATCTACCGCCACTCCTTTGCCACCATCCGCGACGAGGCCGACCTCGGCATCCTGCCCGACGACCTCGCGGTGGTCGCGGTGCGGATGATCCACTCCTGCGGGATGGTCGACCTGGTCGAGGACATGCGCTACTCGCTGGAGGTGGTGGAGGCGGGCCGGGCCGCGCTGGAAGCGGGTGCGCCGATCCTCTGCGACGCCGAGATGATCGCCAGCGGGATCACCCGCAAGCGCTTGCCCGCGGCCAACGAGGTGGTGTGCACGCTGTCCGAGCCGAGCGTGCCCGGCCTCGCCGAGCGGATGGGCACCACCCGCTCGGCCGCCGCGCTCGAGCTGTGGCGGGACCGGCTCGCCGGTGCGGTGGTCGCGATCGGCAACGCGCCGACCGCGCTGTTCCGCCTGCTCGAGCTGATCGAGGAGGGTGCCGGGGTACCCGCCGCGATCATCGGCGTGCCGGTGGGGTTCGTCGGCGCGGCCGAGTCCAAGGCCGAACTGGCGCACCGCGCACCCGCCCCGTACCTGGTGGTCGAGGGGCGCCGCGGGGGCAGCGCGCTGGCGGTGGCCGCGGTGAACGCGATCGCTACGGAGGTGGAGTGATGGGCGGCGGGCAGACCGGCACCCTGTGGGGTGTCGGCCTCGGTCCCGGCGATCCCGAACTGCTCACGGTCAAGGCCGCGCGGTTGATCGAGGCCGCGGACGTGATCGCCTATCACAGCGCGCGGCACAAGCGCAGCATCGCGCGCTCGGTGGCCGAGCCGTACCTGCGCGCGGGGCAGATGGAGGAGGCGCTGGTCTATCCGGTCACCACCGAGACCACCGACCACCCCGGCGGCTACGAGGGCGCGATCGCCGAGTTCTACGAGCTGAGCGCGAAACGGCTCGCCGAGCACCTGGACGCGGGCCGGGACGTGGTGCTGCTGTGCGAGGGTGACCCGTTCTTCTACGGCTCCTACATGTACATGCACGAGCGGCTTGCCGACCGCTACCGTGCCCAGGTCGTGCCCGGGGTGACCTCGGTGAGCGCGGCCTCCGCGGTACTCGGCAGGCCACTGGTGCAGCGGGACGAGGTGCTCACCCTGCTGCCGGGCACGCTGCCCGCGCCGGAGCTGGCGCGCAGGCTGGCCGACACCGACGCCGCCGCCGTGCTCAAGCTCGGCCGCACCTTCGACTCGGTGCACCAGGCGCTCACCGAGGCGGGCAGGCTGGACGATGCCTACTACGTGGAACGGGCCACCTGGCAGGCCCAGCGGGTGGAGCCGCTCGCCGAGGTCGACCCGGCGAGCACGCCGTACTTCTCGCTCGCCGTGGTGCCCAGCCCGGCGTACGCCGCCAGGACCGCGGGCAACCCGGCGACGGCCGGGCGGCCGGGGGAGCCCCGGGAACCCACCGGAGCCGGCGGCGAGGTCGTGGTGGTCGGGCTCGGGCCCGCGGGTCCGAGCTGGCTCACCCCGGAGGCCGAGCAGGCCCTCGCCGCGGCCGACCACCTCGTCGGCTACGGCCCGTACCTGGCCAAGGTGCCGCAGCGGGCAGGCCAGCGCAGGCATGCCTCCGGCAACCGGGTGGAGGCCGAGCGCGCGCTCGAGGCACTGGAGCTGGCCCGCGGCGGTGCCGGGGTCGCGGTGGTGTCCTCCGGCGACCCCGGGGTGTTCGCGATGGCCTCCGCGGTGCTGGAGCAGGCCGAGGACGAGCGGTGGAGCGGCGTCGGGGTCCGCGTGCTGCCCGGGGTGACCGCCGCGCAGGCCGCGGCCTCCCGCGTCGGCGCGCCGCTCGGGCACGACTACTGCGTGCTCTCGCTGTCCGACCGGCTCAAGCCGTGGGAGGTCATCGAGCGCAGGCTGGACGCGGTGGGCGCGGCCGACCTGGCGCTGGCCATCTACAACCCGGCCTCGCGCAGCCGCACCACCCAGCTCGCCGCCGCGGTGGATGTGCTGCTGCGGCATCGCTCGGCGGAGACCCCGGTGGTGGTGGCCAGGGACGTCGGCGGGCCGGAGGAGTCCGTGCGGGTACACACCCTCGGCACCCTCGATCCGTCCGAAGTGGACATGCGTTGCCTGCTGATCGTCGGCTCCTCCCGCACCCGCGTGCGGGCGCGGGAGGGCGGCGGCAGCACGGTGTGGACCCCGCGCTCCTACGACCCGGATCCGGTCAGCGGGTCGGCGCGGTCCCGTCCGGCTGGCTCGGCCCCGGGCCCGGGGACCACCAGCCCGGCCGGACCCGCTGGCTCCTGGTGACCACCGGCTCCCGGGTGTCCTTCGCGTACGGCTCCACGGACAGCAGCCGGCCCCAGGTCCGCTCGGGTTCGTCGGCCAGGAAGCTCGGCACCTCGGGCTGGTCGGCGACCTCCTCCAGCCAGCCGTTCGGCCCGCCGCCCTTGCTGCTGGCCCAGTCGGCCTCGGGCGCGAGGTCGGCCGCGGTCAGCCGGTACTCGGGCACCTCGGCGATCCCGTCGTGCGAGGCGGCCGGGATCAGGCACGGGTAGACGAAGGATGTCGGCCAGTCCATGTAGACCGGTTCGTCGCCGACCTTGTCGGTGAGGGTGGTGAAGGTCGGGACCCGCGGCGCGGTCACCGCGACCCAGCCGTCCTCGGTGAAGTCGTCGTCCGCGGCCACGATCCGCGCCGCCGTCGCCCCCGGCGGGGCCTCGTCCAGGTTCAGCCGGACATCGCCCCAGCCGCCGACCCCGCCGCCCGTGCCGAGCACCTCCTTGTTCCCGACCACCCGGATACCCTCCGGGGTCGGCCTGCCGAACTCGACCCGCACGCTGGTCGCCTTGCCCGGCGCCGCCGCCACAGCCATCACCAGCTGCCCACCGGCGGGCCGCTCGGCCAGGTCGTACCACTCGGTGCGCAACTGGCCGGTCGGGGTGGTGCGCTCGTCGTAGCTGCTCCACATCGGAACGGTGCCGGTGGTGAACCCGTGCGGTGGCTCGGCGATCGGGTCGTCGGTCAACGCGGCCCTGGTGTGGAAGCCGGTCTGCGTGGCGCCGTTGCCCTCGTCGTTGTCCGGCAGGTCGCCCGGTTCGGCGGATTCGTCTCCGGCGGGCTCGTCCTCCACGGTGGCCTGCTGCCCGGCGGGCAGCGGGGCCAGCATGCTGGAGATCGGGTCCCGCTCCACCATCACGTGGTCCGCGAGGTTGCAGCTCTTCCCGAACAAATGCTCCACATTGGCCTCGCCGAGGCTGTAACTGTGGTGTTGCCCGGTGATCGCGGCGATCATGCTGGCGAACCCCGCCGCGGCCACCAGGCCGCAGACGACCACAAGGGACAGTGAGCCGAATCGCAGCGCGCGGCCCCTGCCTTCCGGCAGCGGTGGTGGCAGGCCGGGACGCTGGGCGCGGATGTTCTCGATGAAGGCGACCACGGCCACGGCAGCCGCGCCGATCAGCAGGATGGTGGAAAGGCCGAGCCCGCCGATCATGGGGGCCCGGTCGGCCCAGGGCACGCCGAAGTCGGAGACGAACCAGTAGGCGTTCGGCCCGGTCAGCGCCAGCGCGGCGACCACGAGTAACCCGGAGACGAACGCGGCCCGGTTGCGCCGGGACCGCAGCACGGTGGTGCTGACGGCCAGTGCCGTGAGGGCCGCCATGGCCGCGCCCACCGCCGCGAAGGCGCCGAAGTGATGTGTCCACTTGGTCGGGGTGAGCGCCAGTAGCAGGAAGAACAGCGCCACCGTGGCGATCAGCCTGCGGCTGGGTCCGAGCGCGGCGCCCGGGATGCGGCCCCTGCGCAGCAACACCACCAGGCAGGTACCCGTGCACAGGATCAGCAGCAGCACCGGGAACCGGCGCGCGGCCGAACCGTCCGCTGTGGAGCTGAACAGCAACTCGTAGCGGAACAGTTCCTCGAACCAGGACAGGCTGGGTCCCACCAGGCTGCGCAGCCGGGTGGCTTCGGTGACCGTGGCGAAGGTCTGGTCGGCGAACACCACCACCAGCACCAGCATCCCGGAACCGAGGATCGGCGAGAGCACCGGCACCCAGCTGCTCGCCTTCGCGCGCTGGCGCAGTAGCTGGAACAGCGGGCGCGCGGCCACGATGAACGGCGCCACGGCGAGCAACCCGGTCGGTGTGGCCGCCAGGGTGAACGCGGCCGCCAGCAGGCCGAGGCACAGCGGGAGCAACCTGCGCGTGACCAGTGCCCGCTCCACCGCGCACAGCGCGAGCAACGAGCCGACCGCGGCCACCGGCTCCGGGCGCACACCGTTGTTGTAGGGCATCCACCAGACCAGGAACACCGCCGCGGCGGCCCAGGCCGCCGCGCCGCTGACCCGGACCTCCTTGCCCAACCGGGGCATCACCTCGCGGCTGATCAGCAACCAGCTGACCACGCCGAGCAGGAAGGAGGGCAGCCGGATCCACGGCGGCACCGTGCTGACGTTCGTCATCAGCTCGTAGACGTGGTAGAACCAGCCGAACGGGGCCTCGGCCACGCCGAACCATCGGTGATAGTTGGTCAGGTAGCCGACCTCGTCGGCCACCCGCGACATGGTCAGGATATAGCCGTCGTCCGAGGTGACCGGCCCGATGAACACCCAGACGCCGAGCGCGGCGATCACCGTGACGTCCCGCGCGGTCAGGTGCCACCAGCCGATCGGCGCCCATCGCGGTGCCCTGCGGGCCACCCCGCTGTCCAGCCGGTTCACCGCGATCAGGCAACCGAGCAGGGCCAGCACCCCGAGCACCCCGATGACGATCTTCAGCGTGGTGGGCGAGGACTGGTACCGGGTGTCCGGGGTGATCGACACGTCCAGACCCGCGGTGGGGTCAGCGCCCGAGTCGATGTCGGAGTAGATGCCGACCACCCGCGGTCGGACGTCCCCGTCCTCGTCGTGGATCGGCGTGCCAGCCACGCTCACCGTCGTCCTCGTGGCGTCCGAGGCGACGTCGACCTGGCAGCCCTGCGGTGGCAGCGGTTGCCGGGCGATCTGCTCCCCGCGGTTGGACGCGACCAGCAGGTTGTTGTCGATTCGCAGTTGCATACCCGCGCCCTCGTCGGTGCGGGCATCGGGCACGGTGGAGAACAGCAGCGCGTCACCCGGCGTGCGCGCGTCCAGCGAGCGCACCGTCTCGCACGGGATGGTCACCCGCATGTCCTGCGCCCAGTAGCCGGTCAGCGGGGCGTTGACCGGGCGGGTGTCGGTGCCTGCGGGCCAGCTGATCCGCGCCGTGTCCTGCACCACCGGCAGGAAGGGGAAAGCCAGCGCGCAGGCGGCGGAGACGAGGCCGAGTACGACGGCCAGCCGACGCCACCGGCGGGTGCGTGGCGGCACCATGTCCGCTCTCGCGGTCGCCGGGGTGGGCGACTCGTCGAGAACCTCGGAGTTGGAGAACATGGCTGGCCGCATCGGGGGCAACGCTAGCCAACAGCCAGTACGGACTTGTGTCGGGCTCCCGACCCGACCGGTTAGCGGGCAAACCTTTCCCTGTGGACGGCCGCTCGCAACGGCCGCCTGCGCCGCCAGTCGTGTCGCTCGAGGTCAGGAACGGACGCCAGCTCCGTTACCGGACCGAGGCACAGCCAGGCCACCGGCCGCACCCCGTCCGGGATGCCGAGCAACTCGGCGAGGAAGGGCTCCCGGTAGAAGCTGACCCAACCGACGCCGAGACCTTCCGCGGTCGCCGACAGCCACAGGTTCTGGATCGCCAGGCAGACCGAGTACAGGCCGGCGTCGGCGATCGCGTGCCTGCCGAGCACGTCCGGAGCGCCACGCCGGGGGTCGTAGGTGACCACCACCCCCATGCTGGACTCGCGGATCCCCTCGATCTTGATCCGGGAGAACCGCTCGGCCCGCTCGCCGGTGAGGGAGTCCGCGAACACCTGGCGCTCGGCCCGCACATGCTCGGCGAAGGACTGCCGGGTCCCGGGATCGGTGACCAGCACGAAATCCCACGGCTGGGTGAGCCCGACGCTGGGTGCGGCGTGCGCGGCCTCCAGCACCCGCTCCAGCACCTCCTCGTCCAGCGGCTCCCCGGTGAACTCCGCGCGTACATCCCGGCGCCGCCGCACCACCTCGTAGAACGCTTCCAATCCCGTCATCCCAGTACCCACTCCAGTGCCGCTCGAACGTCCCGCACGGTCCGTACCTCCTGCCGCGCCGGTCTACGGACGATCACGACCGGGAGGCCGAGATCCGCCGCGGCGGTGAGTTTCGCCGAGGTCAGCGACCCACCGCTGTCTTTGGTGACCAGTACCTCGATCCGGTGCGCGCGCATCAGCGCGGTCTCCCCGGCCACGGTGTAGGGGCCGCGGTCGAGCAGCACCTCGCACGCGGGTGGCAACGGTGGCGCGGGCGGGTCCACGCACCGCGCCAGGAACCACAGGTCGTCGTGCCCGGCGAAGGCGGCGAGTCCCTGCCTGCCGGTGGTGAGGAACACCCTGCCGCCCAGCCCCGGCAACGCGGCGGACGCGGCGTCCAGCGAGTCCACCCAGTGCCTGCTCCCGCCCGGTGACTCCGGCCAGCCCGGCCGTTCCAGGCGCAGCAGGGGGACCCCGGCCGCGCGGGTGCCGTCCAGCGCCGAGGCGCTGATCCGTTCGGCGAACGGATGTGTGGCGTCCACCACGGCATCCACCGCGTGTTCGGTCAGCCAGCGGGCAAGGCCCTCCGGGCCGCCGAACCCGCCGACACGCACCTCGCCCTCGGGCAGCCGCGGTCGCGCCACCCGCCCGGCCAGCGAGGATGTCACCGCCACCCCGCACCCCACCAGCGCGGCGGCCAGCTCCCGCGCCTCGGCGGTGCCGCCGAGAACCAGCACCCTCGGACGCTGCCTCATACCGGCCCCGGCTGGTCGCGGCGCTCCCGGCCCGCCGAGTACAGGAAGCTGTCCGGGAAGTTCTCCGCCGCGAGCACCTTGCCGACGAACACCGTCGCCGCGCGGGTGATGCCCGCGTCCCGCACCTGCTGCGCGATCTCGTCGAGCCGGCCGCGCAGCACCCGCTGGGCCGGCTGGCTGGCCTGCGCCACCACGGCCACCGGGCAGTCCGCACCGTAGTGCGGCAGCAACTCCTCGACCACCTGCTCGATCCGGTTGATCGCCAGGTGCAGGGCGAGGGTGGTGCCGCTGGCGGCGAGGGTGGCCAGGTCCTCGCCCTCGGGCATCGCGGTGGACCGGGCCTGCACCCTGGTCAGGATCAGGCTCTGTGCCACGGTCGGCACGGTCAGCTCCCGGTTGAGCACCGCCGCGGCGGCCGCGAACGCGGGCACCCCGGGGGTCACCTCGTACGGCACGCCCGCCGCATCCAGGCGACGCATCTGCTCGGCCACCGCGCTGTACACGGCCGGATCCCCGGAGCACAGCCTGACCACGTCCTGGCCACGGGCATGCGCGCCGGTGAGCTCGTCGAGGATCGCCTCCAGGGTCAGCCGGGCGGTGTCCACCAGCCGCGCGCCCTCCGGGCAGTTCGCGAGCAGGTCGGTGGGGGTCAGGCTGCCGGGGTAGAGGCAGACCGGGCAGCGGGCCAGCAGGTCGCGCCCGCGCACGGTGATCAGGTCGGCGGCGCCGGGGCCCGCGCCGATGAAATGGACGGTCATGGTTTGCCTACGCTCCACTGGGTCACGGCACGCGCCGGGGTCCAGCCGGTGAGGCCGCCCAGTGGCGCCGCCTGCTCGATCGAGATCCGGACCAGCTCCCCGCCGTGCTCGGCGTACGCGGCGGCCAGCGCCTGCTCGGCCTGCAGGGTCACGCCGTTGGCGACCAGCCGCCCGCCCGGCCGCAGCCCCGCCCAGCAGGCGTCCAGCAGACCCGGCACGCCGAGGCCGCCGCCGAGGAACACCGCGTCCGGGGCGGCCAGCCCGGCCAGTGCCGCCGGTGCGGCGCCGGTGACCACCCGCAGGTCCGGCACGCCGAGCTCGCGAGCGTTGCGGCCGATCCGTTCGGCCCGCGCGGGGTCGCGCTCCACGGCGATCGCCCGGTTCGCCGGGTGCGCCCGGCACCATTCGATCGCGATGCCGCCCGCGCCCGCGCCCACGTCCCACAGCAACTCGCCGGGCCGGGGGGCGAGCCGGGCCAGGCTGCTCGCCCGCAGGTCGCGCTTGGTGAACTGCCCGTCGTGTTCGAAGACCTCGTCCGGCAGCCCGGCCAGCGTGCCCAGCAGCGGGGTGCCCGGCTGTGCCGCGCATTCCACCGCGACCAGGTTCAGCGCCGCGCCCTCCGCCCGCTCCCAGTCGTGCGCGATGCCGGTGACCGCGCGCTCGCCCGCGCCGCCGAGCTCCTCCAGCACGGTGAGCGAGCTCGGTCCGTAGCCGCGCTCGGTGAGCAGCTCGGCCACCTCGGCCGGGGTGGCCGAGCCCTCGCTGAGCACCAGCACCCGCCTGCCCGGCGCCAGCACCCTGGCCAGCCGATGCACCGCGCGCCCCACCACGCTGACCACCTCGGTCTCCTCGGCCGACCAGCCGAGCCTGGCCCTGGCCAGCGCCACCGAGGACACCCCGGGCAGGATGCGCAGCCGGTCCGCGCCGAGCCTGCGGGCCAGCGTGCCGCCGATCCCGGACAGCATCGGGTCGCCGCTGGCGAGTACGCAGACCCGGCGGCCCGCGTGCGCGGCGAGGGTGGCGTCCAGGTTCGGCAGCAACGGGCTCGGCCAGCGCACCTTCTCCGCTCCGCGGTCCGGGACCAGCTCGAGCTGCCGGGCGCCGCCGAGCAGCACCTCGGCGGCGTCGATCGCGGCCCGGGACGGCTCGGGCAGCCCGGCCCACCCGTCGGCCCCGATCCCGACCACTGTGACTTTCTCGACCACCTGCCGGTTTCCCCTCGGCTCTGCGCGCGACGCGATCGCGTCGCCGGGGCTTGACTTGGTCACGCACCTTCCCTTTCCGCTGGTCGGAAGCCCCGCCGCCACGATCGCGGGCCTTCGGCCGGGGCGCGCCCGGGTGGGCACCGTGCTGCCGCGGCAGCGTCCGTGAGGAGGCTGTGCTGACGGAACCGTATGCGATGATGCCCCGGACGGTCGCCGAGGAACCCGGTGCGAATCCGGGGCGGTCCCGCCACTGTGACCGGTCCCACCGCGGGCCGGGAGCCAGAGCTTCGGGCGGCCGTCTCGTGCTGGGCTGACCCGGCGCGGGCCGGTCCGGTGTGGGCGTGGACACCCACTCGTGGCAAAGGAGTTGATACGTGCGGCCGTACCCGTTCACCGCTGTCGTCGGGATGCAGGATCTGCGTCTCGCCCTCGTGTTGTCGGCCATCTCACCCGCGATCGGCGGGGTGCTGGTGCGTGGGGAGAAGGGCACCGCGAAGTCGACCATGGTCCGTGCGCTGGCCGGGCTGCTGCCGAGCGTGGACGTGGTGGAGAACTGCCGCTTCTCCTGCGATCCCGCCGCCCCCGACCCGCGTTGCCCGGACGGCCCGCACCAGCAGGGTGAGCCAGCGCACCGGCGTCCCGCGCGGCTGGTCGAGCTCCCGGTCGGCGCGGCCGAGGACCGGGTGGTCGGCTCGCTGAACCTGGAGCGCGCGCTGTCCGAGGGGGTCACCGACTACCAGCCCGGGCTGCTGGCAGGCGCGCACCGTGGCCTGCTCTACGTGGACGAGGTCAACCTGCTGCACGACCACCTGGTGGACACCTTGCTGGACGCCGCCGCGATGGGGCGTGCCACGGTCGAGCGGGAGGGCGTCTCGGTCTCGCATGCCGCCCGGTTCGTGCTGATCGGCACGATGAACCCGGAAGAGGGTGAGCTGCGGCCGCAGCTACTCGACCGGTTCGGCCTGACCGTGGAGGTGACCTCCAGCCGCGAGCCCGAGCAGCGGGTGGAGGTGGTCCGGCGCCGGCTCGCCTACGAGTCCGACCCGGAGGGTTTCGCCGAGGGCTACACCGAGTCCGATGCCGTGCTTGCCGCGGATATCGCCGCGGCGCAACGGTTGCTGGGTTCGGTACGGCTGACCGATGAGGCACTGCTGCAGATCGCCGAGGTATGCGCCTCCTTCGAGGTGGACGGGATGCGCGCGGACATCGTGACCGCGCGGACCGCCGCCGCGCATGCCGCGTGGTGCGGAAGGGACACGGTGTCCACGGAGGACATTCGAGCCGCGGCCAGGCTGGCCCTGCCGCACCGTCGCCGGCGCAACCCCTTCGACGCGCCCGGGATCGACGAGCAGCAACTCGACCAGGCGTTGCAGGACGCGCAGCCGCCCGAGGACCCGGACCCGGGGCCGGAGGACGACGGGCCGGGACCCGGTTCGGGCGGCGAGGCGCCCGCGGGGGACCAGCCGGGCGACGCGGGCGGTGACTCCGGTGACTCCGGCGACTCCGGCGGCCCACCCGATGGCGGTGGTGACCAGGGCGGCCAGCGCACGGTGGGGGCCGGCAGCCCGTACCGGGCCCGGCTGCTGACCGTCCAGGGCACCGGGGCGGGCGCGCAGGGGCGCCGCTCCCGTGCGGTCACCGAGGCCGGCCGCACGGTCGGGGTGCGTCCGCAGGGCGTGCGTGCGGGCGGGCCGCACCTGCTCGCCACGGTGCGCGCGGCGGCGCCGCACCAGCGTGCCCGCGGCCGCTCCGGCCCCGGCCTCACGCTGCGCCCGCGGGACCTGCGCTACGCGGTACGCGAGGGCAAGGAGGGCAACCTCGTGTTGTTCTGCGTGGACGCCTCCGGCTCGATGGGCGCCAAGTCGCGGATGCGCGAGGTGAAGTCCGCCGTGCTCTCCCTGCTGCTGGACGCCTACCAGCGCAGGGACAAGGTCGGGCTGGTCACCTTCCGGGGCACCGACGGCGAGCTGGCGCTGCCGCCGACGATCAGCGTGGAGGCGGCGGCGGCCCGGCTGGAGACCCTGCCCACCGGCGGCCGTACCCCGCTGGCCGAGGGCCTGCTGCGGTCCGCCGAGGTGCTGCGCATCGAAGCCATCCGGGACCCGCGGCGCAGGCCGTTGCTGGTGCTGGTCACCGACGGGCGGGCGACCAGCGGCGGCGACGCCGTCGGCCGGGCGCAGGCCGCCGCCGGGCTGCTCGCGGGCAGCGGCGTGAGCGCCGTGGTGGTCGACTGCGAGTCCGGTCGGATGCGCCTCGGCCTGGCCGCCGAGCTGGCCTCCCGGCTCGGTGCGGAACACCTCCCGCTCGGCGAGGTCGGCGCCGACTCGCTGGCGGGCGAGGTGCGGATGCGGACCGGGAGGGCCGCCTGATGCCGAAGGGAAAGCCGGAGGTCGTCCCGGACGACGGCCTGACTACCAGGCAACGGCGCAACCGCCCGCTGCTGGCGGTGCACACCGGCACGATGAAAGGCAAGTCCACCGCGGCCTTCGGGATGGCGCTGCGGGCCTGGAACCAGGGCTGGTCGATCGGGGTGTTCCAGTTCGTCAAGTCCGCGAAGTGGCGGATCGGCGAGCAGGCCGCCTTCCAGGCGCTCGGCGAGCTGCACGCGTCCACCGGGCAGGGCGGCCCGGTGGAGTGGCACAAGATGGGTGAGGGCTGGAGCTGGTCCCGGAAGAAGGGGACCGAGGAGGATCACGCCGCGAGCGCGCGCGAGGGCTGGGCGGAGATCCGGCGCAGGCTCGCCGAGCAGGCGCACGACTTCTACGTGCTCGACGAGTTCACCTACCCGCTGCACTGGGGCTGGCTGGACGTGGCCGAGGTGGCCGCCGCCCTGCGCGAGCGTCCCGGCCGGCAGCACGTGGTGATCACCGGCCGGAACGCCCCCGCCGAGCTGCTGGACGCCGCCGACCTGGTGACCGAGATG
The DNA here is from genome assembly GCF_006715045.1 of Amycolatopsis cihanbeyliensis. Classification (GTDB taxonomy): domain Bacteria; phylum Actinomycetota; class Actinomycetes; order Mycobacteriales; family Pseudonocardiaceae; genus Amycolatopsis; species Amycolatopsis cihanbeyliensis. The sequence goes on from NZ_VFML01000001.1 coordinate 5,938,158, forward strand.
ACCAAGGTCAAGCACCCCATGGACACCGGCCAAAAAGGCCAGCGAGGTATCGAGTGGTGACCGGGTGGGGGTTGCGGTGAGTGGGGGAGTGCCGCGGATCGTGATCGCCGCGCCGGCCTCCGGGCACGGCAAGACCACCGTGGCCGCCGGGCTGATGGCGGCGTTGCGTTCCCGCGGGCTCACGGTCTCCGGGCACAAGGTCGGCCCGGACTTCATCGACCCCAGCTACCACGCGCTGGCCACCGGGCTGCCCGCGCGCAACCTCGACCCGTTCCTCCAGGGCGAGGACCGGGTGGTCCCCCTGCTGCTGCACGGTGCCCGCTCGGCGGATCTCGCCGTGATCGAGGGCGTGATGGGGATGTTCGACGGCGCGCTCGGCACCGAGGGCTACGCCTCCACCGCGCACCTGGCGCGGCTGGTGGACGCGCCGGTGGTGCTGGTCGTGGACGCGGGCGCGGCCAGCCGCAGCGTGGCCGCGGTGGTACACGGCTTCGCGCACTACGACCCCGGGGTGAAGCTGGCCGGGGTGATCCTGAACAAGCTCGGCTCGCAGCGGCACGAGGACGAGATCAGGGAGGCGCTGCGGCCCACCGGGATCCCGGTGCTGGGGGCGCTGCGCCGCACCGAGCACATCCACGCGCCGAGCAGGCACCTCGGCCTGGTCCCGGTGGCCGAGCGGGTGGACGAGGCACGGCGGTTCCTGCCCCGCCTGGCCTCCTGGATCGCCGAGGGTGTCGACCTGGCCGCGGTGGAACGGGTGGCACGGGCGGCCTCGCCGCTGACCGGAACGGCATGGGACCCGGCCGCCGAGGTCACGCGCGGCGGCCGTGGCGCGGTGGTGGCCGCGGCCGCGGGCCAGGCCTTCACCTTCCGCTACACCGAGACCGTGGAGCTGCTCGCCGCCGCGGGGGTCGAGGTGGTGGACGTCGACCCGCTGCACGCGGAGACCCTTCCCGCGGGGTGCGCCGGGCTGTACTTCGGCGGCGGCTTCCCCGAGGTGCACGCGGACGAGCTCGCGGCGAACGCCCCGCTGCGGCAGGCCGTCGCCGCGGCCGTGCGGCGGGGCATGCCGATGGTCGCCGAATGCGCAGGCCTGCTCTACCTGTGCCGCGAGCTGGACGGCCTGCCCATGGTGGGCGCGCTGGAGGCCACCGCGCGGATGACCGAGCGCGGCGCGCTGGGATACCGGCGGGCCACGGCGGCAGCGGACAACCTGGTGGCCGCGGGCGGGCAGCGGGTCACCGGGCACGAGTTCCACCGCACCGAGCTCGTTCCCGGCAGCGGTGCGCCGCCGGCGTGGCACTGGGAGGGGCGGCAGGAGGGCTTCGCCTCCCCGAGCCTGCACGCCTCCTACCTGCATGTGCACTGGGCCGGGTATCCCGAGCTCGCGCAGCGCTTCGCCACGAAGGTCCATGATGGACTGTGATCTGTGGCATCACGGGGATCGGGACCTCGCGGAGGGCCTCGTCGATCTCGCGGTGAACGTGCGGCTGCCGGCCCCGCCGGACTGGCTGCGCCGCGAACTGGCGGCCGGACTCACCGGGTTGGCCGCCTACCCGGACACCACGGAGGCCACCAAGGCGATCGCCGCGCGTCACGGCCGGGCGCCCGAGGACGTGCTGCCGACGGCGGGGGCCGCCGAGGCGTTCACGCTGCTGGGCGCGGCGTCACGGCCCCGGTACGCGGCCGTCGTGCACCCGCAGTTCACCGAACCCGAGGCCGCCCTGCGCGCCGCCGGGCACCCGGTCCACCGGGTGCGCCTGCCCCGCACCGGCGGTTTCCGGCTGATGCCCGCGGCCGTACCGGACGAGGCCGACCTCGTCTTCATCGGCAACCCCACGAACCCGACCTCGGTGCTGCATCCGGCCGAGGCGGTACGGGCGCTGTGCCGGCCCGGCCGGCTGGTGGTGGTCGACGAGGCGTTCCTGGACGCGGTGCCCGGGGAGCCGGAGACGCTCGCGACCGAACGGCTGCCCGGCGTCGTCGTGCTGCGCAGCCTGACCAAGACCTGGGGCCTCGCCGGGCTGCGCGCCGGGTACCTGCTCGCCGAACCGGAGGTGGTCGCCCGCCTGCGTGCCGTGCAACCGCCGTGGTCGGTGTCCAGCCTGGCGGCCGTGGCGATGGTGGCGTGCAGCGGGCCGGGCGCGGTGGCCGAGGCCGAGGCGCTCGCCGTGGCGGTGGAGCGGGATCGGGAGGCGCTGCTGGCCGGGCTGGCGGAGCTGGGGGTCACCGTGGCGGGCCGCCCGCGGGCGCCGTTCGTGCTGATCCGGGTACCCGGCGGCGAGCGCGTCCGGCTGGCGCTGCGGCGTGCCGGCTACGCGGTGCGCCGCGGCGACACCTTCCCCGGCCTCGGCCCCGACTGGTTACGCCTCGCGGTCCGCGACCCCGTCACCACCCGCGCCTTCCTCACCGCCTTCGGTGACTGCCTGGCGTAGTGGCGGTCAGGGGAAGGGGAGCGGGTCGGCGTCGCGTTCGGCCAGCAGGTTGGTCATCAGGTCGATCTCGTTGCCCTGGGACTCGAGCATGCTGCGGGTGAGCGCCCGCACCGCGGGCAGGTCCGTGTTGTCCAGGGTGTACTGGGCCATCTCGGTGCCGCCCTCGTGGTGGCGCAGCATCAGTTGGAGGAAGTAGACGTCCAGTTCCTCGCCGGACAGCGAGCGCATCTTCGCCAGCTCGGCGTTGGTGGCCATGCCCGGCATCGGCGGTTCACCGCCGGTGGTGCTCGCGGGGTCGGCCTCGTGGCCGCCGGTGTCCTGCCGGCCACCGGCCCCGCCATGCTCACCGTGCATACCGTGCCGCGGCATCCAGGTCATGTGCTCGCCCAGTGGCTGCTCGGGCTGGCCCCACAGCATCAGCCAGCCCTTCATCCGGCCGATCTGTTCCAGCTGGGTGCTGCCGATGTCGAAGGCGAGCTGCCGGATGCGCTCGTCGGTGCTGTGGTCGCGTACCCAGTTCGACATCGTCACGGCCTGGATGTGGTGCACCGACATGTCCTGCGCGAAGCCGACCTCGACCGAGCCGGACGCGGGCGGCGCGGCCTGCTCCTCGCCGGTGGACCGGCCGATCAGCAGGCCGATCGTCGCGCCGACCAGCAACACGGCAAGCGCGGCCGCCCCGAAGATCACGGCCTTCGACCAGGTGGCCTGTGCCGGTTCGGGGGTACCTTCCGGCTGCTCGGCGGGCTCGGCCGCGCCCGTGGACCCGGTGGGTTCGGTGGCCATGCCTCAGCCCTCCGAAGGCTGGGTCGGGGCCTGTCCCTGGCCGGGATTACCGCCCATGTCCTCCGGGGTCGCCCCCTCGGAACCCTGGTAGTCCATCGGTTTGGCGTCCGGGCCCGGCGGCTCCGCGTTGAACGGCGGCGGGTTGTCCGCGTCGAACTGGCCCGGCCCGAGCGCGTCGCAGGAGGCGCCGATCTCCGGGTAGGTGTTCTGGTTCAGCCGAAGCGCGGTGATGAACTGCTCGATCCGCTCGTCGTCCACGCTGTCCAGCTTCAACTGGTGGCCCCAGGATTGCAGGGAGACCGGCTGGTCGAGGCCGGGGTAGGGGGACAGCATCATGTAGGGCTTGCCCTCGACCCGCAGCTCGAGCTTGTCCAGTGCCTCACCGCTGACCTGGTCCGGGTTGTAGGCGATCCACACCGCGCCGTGCTCGAGGGAGTGCACCATGTTCTCGGTACGCACCGCGTTCGGGTAGACGATTCCGGTGCAGGCGGCCCAGAAGCCGTCGTGCGGTCCGCCGAACGGCGGGTTCTGGTCGTAGGCCACCCGCTCGGTCGGCAGGATGTGCCTGCTGCCCTCGTACTGCTCGAGCTTGATGCCGGGAATGTCGGTGGACGGGTCCGGGTTCTCCGCGGACGGGGTGAACGCCGCGGCCGCCTCCTCCCGGTCGGCCTGCGCCCGCTTGTCCGCGGACTCGACCCAGTAGTACGTGAACACGCTGCCCGCCAGCAGGACGATCGCGATGACCGCGATGATCGTGCCCCACGGGGTGTGTTTCTTCGCGACCACCGAACCGCGGGCCGCCTTGACGGGCTGCTTCTTCGCGTTGCCCTTCTTCTTGCCGCTTGCCATGACTCCCGCGTTTCGTCGAGTGGAGATCCTGCGCCAGTTTAGGGGTCGCGTGTCGGATCGTTGTCAATCAGTCGCCAATGACCAGGTACGCCCGGGCGGTCGGCGCCGTGACCCCGGAACATAGAATCCCGGAGTGACTCCCGCCGCCCTCGCTGACCTGGTACGGACATCCGCCGTGACGGTACTGGCCGCACGTGGTCTCGACCACACCGTGCTGCCGGACACCGTGACGATCGAGCGTCCGCGCAATCCCGAGCACGGAGACTACGCGACCAACCTGGCGCTGCAGGTAGCGAAGAAAGTAGGGCTCGCCCCGCGCGAGCTGGCCGAGGCGCTGGCGGCGAGCCTCGCCGAGGTCGAGGGGGTCGCGGGAGCCGAGGTCGCGGGCCCCGGCTTCCTCAACCTGCGGCTGGCCGCCGACGCGCAGGGCGAGCTCGTCCGCCAGGTGCTCGCCGCGGGCGAGCGTTACGGCACCGGGGACGCGCTGACCGGCCGGGAGATCAACCTGGAGTTCGTCTCGGCCAACCCGACCGGGCCGGTCCACCTCGGCGGTACTCGCTGGGCAGCGGTCGGTGACGCGCTCGGCCGCGTCCTCGCCGCCCAGGGCGCCGAGGTGACCAGGGAGTACTACTTCAACGACGCCGGGGCGCAGATCGACCGGTTCGTCGACTCGCTGATCGCCGCGGCCAAGGGGGAGCCCGCACCGGAGGACGGCTACGCCGGTACCTACATCAGCGATATCGCGGCCGAGATCATCCGCACCGAGCCGAGCGCGCTCTCGCTGCCGGAGAGCGAGCGGCACGAGGTGTTCCGCCGGCTCGGCATCGAGCGGATGTTCGACGAGATCAAGAAGAGCCTGCACGAGTTCGGCACCGACTTCGACGTGTACTTCCAGGAGGACTCGCTGCACGCCTCCGGCGCGGTCGAGCGGGAGGTCGAGCAGCTCAAGGAGTCCGGCAGCCTCTACCTCGCGGACGGTGCCTGGTGGCTGCGTAGCACCGAGCACGGGGATGACAAGGACCGGGTGGTGATCAAGACCGACGGCGCTCCGGCCTACATCGCCGGCGATATCGCCTACCTGCGGAACAAGCGCGACCGCGGCTTCGACCTGTGCATCTACATGCTCGGCGCGGACCATCACGGGTACATCGCCAGGCTGAAGGCCGCCGCGGCCGCGATCGGGGACGACCCGGAGGTGGTCGAGGTCCTGATCGGGCAGATGGTGAACCTGGTCAGCGAGGGCAAGCCGGTGCGGATGAGCAAGCGGGCCGGCACCGTGATCACGATCGAGGACCTGGTCGAGGCGGTCGGCGTGGACGCCGCGCGGTACGAGCTGACCCGCTACTCCGTGGACTCCACCCTGGACGTCGACCTCGACCTGCTGCGCAAGCACACCAACGAGAACCCGGTGTTCTACGTGCAGTACGCGCATGCGCGGCTCGCCTCGCTACAGCGCAACGCCACGGAACTCGGGCTGTCCTCCTCCGCGGACGCGGACTTCAGCCTGCTCACCCACCCGCGGGAGGGTGACCTCATCCGCACGATCGGGGAGTTCCCCACCGTGCTGCGCAGGGCGGCCGAGCTGCGTGAACCGCACCGGGTCGCCCGTTACCTCGAAACGCTCGCGTCGGCATACCACAAGTTCTACGACGTGGCGCGCGTCCTGCCTCAGGGCGACGAGGAGGCAACCCCGCTGACCTACGCCCGGCTCACGCTGTGCGAGGCCGCGAGGCAGGTGCTGGCCAACGGTCTCGCGCTGCTCGGCGTCTCGGCCCCGGAACGGATGTAACAGATGTGCGCTCACCCCGCGGGGCCTCGGCATGCCGAGGTGTTCCCGCACGCCGACCGAGCCGGTTTCCCGCCGTCCACTGTGGACGAACTGGACCGGCTGTATCCCAAGGTGTGGCCCCGCAACGCGTTTCGTGCCCCGGACGGGGTGGTGCGGATAGCGGGCGTCGACGTTCGCGAACTGGCGACCACGTACGGGACGCCGCTCTTCGTCGTGGACGAGGCCGACTTCAAGTCGCGGTGCGCCGAGTACGCCGAGGCTTTCGACGATCCCACCCTGGTGCACTACGCGGCCAAGGCCTTCCTGTGCACCGAGGTCGCCAGGTGGATCAGGGGCCAGGGGCTCAGCCTGGACGTGTGCAGCGGAGGGGAACTGGCGATCGCCCAGCGCGCCGAGTTCCCGCCGGAACGAATCACCTTCCATGGCAACAACAAGTCCGTCGCGGAGCTGGAGGCCGCGGTCGAGGCCGGGGTGGGCACCGTGGTGCTCGACTCCTTCTTCGAGATCGCCAGGCTGGCCGAGGTCGCCGCGCGGCAGGGCATCGTCCAGCCGGTGTTGATCAGGGTGACGGTGGGGGTGGAGGCGCACACCCACGAGTTCATCGCCACCGCGCACGAGGACCAGAAGTTCGGCTTCTCGCTGGCCGCCGGGGCCGCGGCGGAGGCCGTCCGCAGGGTGCTGAACGCGCCCTCGCTGCGGCTGATCGGGCTGCACAGCCACATCGGCTCGCAGATCTTCGACCCGGACGGCTTCGAGGTGGCCGCGCGCAGGGTGATCGGGCTGATCGCCGAGCTCGGCAAGGAACACGGCAGCGAGCTGGTCGAACAGCTGTCCCTTGTGGATCTCGGCGGCGGGTTCGGCATCGCCTACACCGAGCGGGACAACCCGCCCCCGCCCGCGCAGCTGGTCACCCAGATCAGGGAGATGGTGCGCAAGGAGTGCGAGTTCGCCGGGCTGCCGGTGCCCCGGATCGCGGGGGAGCCGGGAAGGGCGATCGCCGGACCGGGAACGGTGACACTCTACGAGATCGGCACGGTCAAGGACGTCGCGCTCGGCGACGACGAGTTCCGCCGGTACGTCAGCGTGGACGGCGGGATGAGTGACAACCTGCGCACCGCGCTGTACGACGCGGCCTACGACTCCAGGCTGGTCTCCCGCTCCGCGGGCGACGGGCAGCCGGAGCAGGCCTCCGCCGTGCTGTCTCGCGTGGTGGGAAAACACTGTGAGTCCGGCGACATCGTGGTCCGCGACTGCTGGCTTCCGGACACCCTGGCACCCGGCGACCTGCTCGCCGTCGCGGCCACCGGGGCGTACTGCTACTCGATGGCCAGCAACTACAACCGGCAGCCGCGCCCGGCGGTCGTCGCCGTCCGCAACGGCGGCCACCGCCTGCTGTTGCGCCGGGAGACCAACGAGGATCTGCTGCGCCTGGAGGTTTCGTGAGCACGCACGGCACCGAAGCACCGCGACCGATCAGGATCGCCCTGCTCGGTTGCGGCACGGTCGGAGGTGAGGTCGTCCGGCTGCTCACCGAGCAGGCGGGCGAACTCGCCGCGCGGGTCGGCGCGCCGCTCGAGCTGGCCGGAATCGCCGTCCGCAGGCCGGACAAGCATCCCGAGCTGCCGCCGCAGCTCCTCACCCCGGACCCCGCGAAGCTCATCGAGTCCGACGCGGACGTCGTTGTCGAGCTCATCGGCGGGATCGAACCGGTACGTGACTGGCTGCTTGCCGCCCTGCACAAGGGAAAGTCCGTAGTGACCGCGAACAAGGCACTGCTCGCGGAATGCTCGGGTGAGCTGTCCGAGGCAGCCGACTCCTCCGGTGCGGACCTGTACTTCGAGGCGGCCGTCGCGGGCGCGATCCCGCTGCTGCGCCCGCTGCGTGAGTCCCTCGCGGGGGACCGGATCACCAGGGTCATGGGGATCGTCAACGGCACCACCAACTACATCCTGTCCGCGATGGACTCCACGGGCGCGGGCTACGCCGAGACCCTGGACGAGGCGAGCAGGCTCGGTTACGCCGAAGCAGACCCGACCGCGGACGTCGACGGCTACGACGCCGCGTCCAAGGCCGCGATCCTCGCCTCACTGGCCTTCCACAGCAGGGTCACCGTCGCCGATGTGCACCGCGAGGGCATCGCCGGGGTGAGCTCATCGGACATCCTCGCCGCGCAGAAGATCGGGCGAGTGGTCAAGCTGCTGGCGATCTGCGAGCGGGTCACCGCGGAGGAAGGGGCCGAGTCGGTCTCCGCGCGTGTGCATCCGGTGATGATCCCGCGTGCACACCAGCTCGCCGGCGTCGGCGGGGCCTTCAACGCGGTGTACGTCGAGGCCGACGCCGCGGGTGAGCTGATGTTCTACGGTCAGGGCGCGGGCGGCGCGCCGACGGCCAGCGCCGTGCTCGGCGACCTGGTCACGGTGGCTCGCAACCGCGTGCTCGCCGGGCGTGGCCCGCGCGAGTCGGCCCATGCGGCGCTCCCGATCCGGCCGATGGGGCAGACCCCGACCCGGTATCACATCAGCCTCGACGTCGCCGACCGTGCGGGTGTGCTGGCCCAGGTGGCGCAGGTCTTCGCCGTGCACGACGTCAGTATCGCCGCGGTGCGCCAGCGGGACCGGCTTTCCACCGCGAGTCTGGTCATCGTGACCCACTCGGCGCCGGACTCCGCGCTTCAGTCTACTGTGGATGAGATCAGCAGGCTGGATGTCGTGCGCGAGGTGGTCAGCGTGATGCGGGTGGAGGGTGAGGACTCGTGACGGACCGCAAGGCCGGCTCGCCGGGCATCATCGCGACCTACCCCGAGCGGATCCCGATCCCGGAAGGGGCGAAGATCGTCACGCTCGGCGAGGGCAACACGCCGCTGCTGCACGCGGGGCACCTTTCCGGGGTCACCGGGTGCGAGGTCTACCTGAAAGTGGAGGGCGCCAACCCCACCGGTTCGTTCAAGGACAGGGGGATGACCGTCGCGATCACCCATGCGCTGGCGAGCGGGCTGCAAGCGGTGGTCTGCGCGTCCACCGGCAACACCTCGGCCTCGGCGTCGGCCTACGCGGCACGTGCCGGGCTGGTCAGCGCGGTGCTGGTACCGCAGGGCAAGATCGCGCTGGGCAAGATGGCGCAGGCGGTGCTGCACGGGGCGCGCATCCTGCAGGTGGACGGCAACTTCGACGACTGCCTCGAACTCGCCCGCAAGACCGCGGCCGACTACCCGGTGACCCTGGTCAACTCGGTGAACCCGGTACGCCTGATCGGCCAGAAGACCGCGGCCTGGGAGATCTGCGATGTGCTCGGGCGGGCACCGGACATCCACTGCCTCCCGGTCGGCAACGCCGGGAACATCACCGCTTACTGGGCGGGTTACGCCGAGTACGCCGCGGACGGGATGGTCGAGGCCACCCCGCGGATGTTCGGCTTCCAGGCGGCAGGCGCGGCGCCGCTGGTGCATGGCGAGCCGGTGCCCGCACCGGAGACCGTGGCCACCGCGATCCGGGTGGGCAGCCCGGCGTCCTGGGATCCCGCCGTGCGGGCGCGTAACGCCAGCGGCGGGATCTTCGAGGCGGTGACCGATCAGGACATCCTCGCGGCGTACCGGCTGCTGGCCGCGCGCGAGGGCGTGTTCGTGGAACCGGCGTCCGCGACCAGCGTCGCCGGCCTGCTGGCCACCGCCGCGGACGGCCGCGTGCCGCCGGGTTCGACCGTGGTCTGCACGGTGACCGGACACGGCCTCAAGGACCCCGGCACCGCCCTGGAGGGCAATGTGGAGGTGGAGCCGCTGGCCGTCGACCCGCGCGCCGTGGCGTCCGCATTGGAGCTGTCATGACACCCCTTGGGTCAACCCGCGGCCGTCACGGTGACCGTAGAGCGCGCCCTCGGCCGGAGGCCCCGCTGTCGGGGCGGCGGGGCGCGTGTCCTGGTGGCCATGCGCTGGGTCGTGCGGGGCGTCCCGTCGACACGATCGCGGACGCGCGCGGGGCCGCGGAGGAGCGAGCATGACCGGCTCCGGCTTCCGGATCACCGTCCCGGCTTCCAGCGCGAACCTCGGACCGGGCTTCGACACCTTCGGCATGGCGCTCGCCCTGCACGACGTGGTCGAGGTGCGGGTAAGGGAGTCCGGCCTCGAAGTGGAGGTCGGTGACGCGGGCGCGGGCGATATCGGCGCGGTCCCGACCGATGAAGGTCACCTCGTGGTGCGCGCGCTGCGCCGGGCCTGCGCGCACCTCGGCGTGGAGGTGCCCGGCTTGCGGCTGCGGTGCCACAACGCGATCCCGCACGCGCGTGGCCTCGGTTCCTCCGCGGCGGCCGTGGTCGCCGGCATCGCGGCCGGGTTCGCGCTGGCCGGCAGGGAGGCGGCGAGCGAGCAGGACACCGTACTGAAGCTCGCGGCCGAGTTCGAGGGACACGTCGACAACGCCGCCGCCAGCCTGCTCGGCGGGCTGGTGCTCGCGTGGTGCGAGGGGGAGCGGTTCCACGCGCGGCGGCTCGACCCGCACCCGGGTGTGCGACCCGTGCTCGCGGTGCCCGCGCAGCGGTCGTCCACCGACGAGACGAGGGGGCTGTTGCCCGCCGAGGTCCCGCATGCCGACGCCGCGTTCACCGCGGGCAGGGCGGCGCTGCTAGTGCACGCCCTGACCGCCGCGCCCGAGCTGCTGCTGCCCGCCACCCAGGACAGGTTGCACCAGGGATACCGGGCCGCCGCATACCCCGGCACCGCCCGGCTGGTCGACACGCTGCGTGAGCACGGCCTCGCCGCCATGGTGTCCGGTGCGGGGCCCGCCGTGCTGGCCCTCACCGTGGACGGAACAATTCCTCCCGGCGTCGACGTTACGGGTTTCGTGGTCACCGAGTTGGCGGTCGACCTGGTCGGCGTGCAGGTTGTCGCCGCCTGACAGAACGTCCGAGCGCCGCTGGGAACCGCGGGCGGGGCGTACGACCCGCGGAGGTGACGGTCGTGACGGACTCCGAGCCTCGCCCCGCCCGTCTACCACCACCCAGATGGTGGCGCTCCGCGCCGCTGCGCTGCTGACACCGGTCGTGCCGCGCGTTTCCAGACAAGCGCTGACACGCGCGGCGCCAACTGGGGGGTGGTTGTTGCACCACGTCGCAGGGCCGTCTACCCTCGGGGGCGTTCGTTCACCGTGCGCATTCCGCACCCGATGCCGATGCCGGGAACAACTCCCGGATCGCATCTTCCGTCCAGCCGGCACCCCTTGGCACGGGGCCGGTGCTGACGTAGGCGGGTCTCGGTATCCGCGGTGACCGATTTCACGGGTTCCACCTGGAGCCCGTACCTCCCGTGCTGGCGGCTTCGCCGCTGTGACTGGCACGTCTCAGCCTGGGCACGCCCGCACCGGGAACAAAAGGCCGTTTCGCAATTCGGACGCGGGCGGCAGTCCGCTGACTCACCATGGAGGCGTGGGTCGGTAAGGAAGGACTTGTGTGAGCAACACCGATCTTTTGAGCGGCGAAGTGGACCCCCAGACGGCAGCCCAGAATGAGAAGGCAGGCGCCGAGGACTCCGGGGAGCAGGCGCCGCAGGCGAACGGCACCGCCGCGCCGAAGCGCCGTCCCGGTGGTCTGTCCGGTATGGTCATCGCTGACCTGCGGGCACTCGCCACCGAGCTGGGCGTGAGTGACACGACCGGCATGCGCAAGGGGGATCTGATCGCCGCGATTCGTGAGCGGCAAGGCAAGAGCAAGCGTCGCGGCAACGGCGGAGACACCCTGCCTCTCGACGGCATCGACACCGACTCGGAACAGCCGAGCGCGGACGACCCGAAGCCCGACACCAAGACGGAGGCCAAGACGGAGGCCAAGACGGAGACCAAGGGCAAGGCCGAGCAGAAGGCGCGCCCCGACGAGGGCGACGCCGCTCAGCCCGAGGTCACGGCGACCAAGGCCGCCGAGCCGACCGAGACCGGCGGCGGGGCCAAGGAGCCCAAGGACGCCAAGGAGCCCGTCAAGGAGTCCGTCAAGGAGTCCAAGGAGGCGCAGCAGCTCGCGAAGCAGGCCGAGCAGGGTGGTCCGGCGGACCAGGCCCCTTCCGGTGGCCAGCAGGGCGAGGAAGGCGGCCGTTCGCGGCGTCGCCGGGGCGGTTCCGGCCGGTCGGGCGGCGGCAGTGGCGAGTCCGGTGGTGGCCAGGACAGCGGTGACCAGCGCGGTGACCAGCGCGGTGACCAGCGTGGCGACCAGCGCGGTGATCAGCGTGGCGACCAGCGTGGTGACCAGCGCAAGCAGAACGACCGCCAGAACAACAACCAGCGCAACCAGGGCCAGCAGGGCCAGCAGGGCAACCGTGGTGGCCAGGACGACGACGATGACGGGGGCGGCCGCAGGGGTCGTCGGTTCCGGGACCGCCGTCGCCGTGGTGGCCGTGGCGACGGCGGCGGCAGCCCGGACACCGAGATCCGCGAGGACGACGTCCTGCTCCCCGTCGCGGGCATCCTGGACGTGCTGGAGAACTACGCTTTCGTCCGCACGTCGGGCTACCTGGCGGGGCCGAACGACGTGTACGTCTCGCTCTCCCTGGTGCGCAAGTACAGCCTGCGCCGCGGGGACGCGATCACCGGTGTGGTGCGCCAGCCGCGGGAGGGCGAGCAGCAGCGGCAGAAGTTCAATCCGCTGGTGCGGGTGGACAGCATCAACGGCCTCGAACCGGACCAGGCGAAGAAGCGCCCCGAGTTCACCAAGCTGACCCCGCTGTACCCGAACGAGCGGCTGCGGCTGGAGACCACGCCGAACAAGCTGTCCACCAGGGTGATCGACCTGGTGATGCCGGTCGGCAAGGGCCAGCGGGCGTTGATCGTGTCGCCGCCGAAGGCCGGTAAGACGACGATCCTGCAGGACATCGCCAACGCGATCACCACGAACAACCCCGAATGCCACCTGATGGTCGTGCTCGTCGACGAGCGGCCGGAAGAGGTCACCGACATGGAGCGGTCGGTGAACGGGGAGGTCATCGCGGCCACCTTCGACCGCCCGCCAGCCGACCACACGGCGCTGGCCGAGCTCTCCATCGAGCGGGCCAAGCGGCTGGTGGAGATGGGGTACGACGTCGTCGTGCTGCTGGACTCGGTGACCAGGCTCGGCCGCGCCTACAACCTGGCGGCCCCGGCGTCCGGCCGGATCCTCTCCGGTGGTGTGGACTCCACGGCGCTGTACCCGCCGAAGCGGTTCCTCGGCGCGGCCCGCAACATCGAGAACGGTGGTTCGCTGACCATCTTCGCCACCGCGCTGGTGGAGACCGGTTCCACCGGTGACTCGGTGATCTTCGAGGAGTTCAAGGGCACCACCAACGCCGAGCTGAAGCTGGACCGCAAGATCGCCGACAAGCGAACCTTCCCCGCGGTGGACGTGAACCCGTCCAGCACCCGCAAGGAGGAGCTGCTGCTGCCGCCGGACGAGCTCGCGGTCACGCACAAGCTGCACAGGGTGCTGCACGCGTTGGACTCCCAGCAGGCCATCGACCTGCTGCTGGACCGGCTGCGCAAGACGAAGACCAACATCGAGTTCCTGATGCAGGTCTCCAAGACGGCCCCCGGCCAGGACGACGACTGATCAACCCGACTGATCAACCCGACTGATCGATCCGTGAGCAGGGAACAAGGCGGGGAGTGGGCGCGTTGTAGGGTCTGGCAGAATCATCCGCTGAAGTCCGGCACCGGTTCACCCCGCTGACATCCCGCGGGGACCCGGCGGCCACCCGAGAGAGGACACCATGAAGAGCGGTATTCACCCCGAATACAAAATCACGAACGTGCACTGCGGTTGTGGCAACAGCTTCACCACCCGCAGCACCAAGGACACCGGCGATATCCACGTCGAAATCTGCTCGAAGTGCCACCCGTTCTACACCGGCAAGCAGAAGATTCTGGACACCGGTGGCCGGGTCGCCCGGTTCGAGGCCCGCTACGGCAAGCGGCCGAAGAAGGCAGGCGGCAAGTAGCTTTCGTGACGGCGCCCACTCCCGGTCGGGGGGTGGGCGCCGTTTCTGTGTCGTAGCTGTGTCCATGGCGGTTCTGGTGAAATGAGGTCAGCGTGGAATCGGACTCTTTGCGGAGTTTGCTCGACGAGCACGCCGAGTTGGAGCAGCAGCTCGCGGAACCGTCGGTGCACGCCGACCAGGACCGCGCCCGCAAGCTGGGCAGGCGGTATGCCGAGCTGACGCCGGTGGTCAAGGCGGTCGCCGAGCTGGAGGCGGCCCGGGCCGACCTGGCAGCGGCCAGGGAGCTCGGGAGCGAGGACTCGGCCTTCGCCGCCGAGGCGCAGGAGCTGGCCGAGCAGGTCCCGGTACTGGAGGCGAGGCTGACCGAGCTGCTGCTGCCGAGGGACCCCCACGACAGCTCCGACGTGCTGATGGAGGTCAAGTCGGGGGAGGGCGGCGAGGAGTCGGCGCTGTTCGCCGGCGACCTGCTGCGCATGTACCTGCGTTACGCCGAACAGATGAACTGGAAGGTCGAGGTACTCGGTTCGACCGAGTCCGACCTCGGCGGCTACAAGGACGTGACGATCTCGATCAAGGGCCGGGACGCCACAGCGGCCGGGGTGTGGGCGCGGATGAAGTTCGAGGGTGGGGTGCACCGGGTGCAGCGGGTACCGGCGACCGAGTCGCAGGGCCGGATCCACACCTCGGCCGTCGGGGTGCTGATCTACCCCGAGCCCGAGGAGGTCGAGGTGGAGGTGGACCCGAACGACCTGCGTATCGACGTGTTCCGGTCCTCGGGCCCCGGCGGGCAGAGTGTGAACACCACCGACTCGGCGGTGCGGGTCACCCACCTGCCCACCGGGATCGTGGTGTCCTGCCAGAACGAGAAGTCGCAGATCCAGAACCGGGCACGGGCGATCCAGGTACTGCAGGCCCGGTTGCAGGCCATGGCCGAGGAGGAGGCCGCGGCCAAGCAGGCCGACACCCGCCGCTCCCAGGTCCGCACCGTGGACCGCTCCGAGCGGGTACGCACGTACAACTTCCCGGAGAACCGCATCTCCGATCACCGGGTCAACTACAAGGCGTACAACCTGGACCAGGTGCTGGACGGCGAGCTCGACGCGGTGCTGGACGCGCTGGCCGCGGCCGAGCGGGAGGAACGCCTCGCCGAGCAGACTGTCTGAGAGCCTGGTCCTCAGCCCGCCCACTGGCCGGAGATGAACGAGGCGAACAGCATCGCCTGCAGCAGCCCGCCCGCGTACAGCGTGACGTAGGCCACCGGCCGGAGCGCCTGGCTACGCTGCGCGAGCGTGGCCAGCGCGAGGTACAGCGTCAGGCAGGGCAGCACGTACCGGTGCACCGAGACCACGTTGCTGTTCAAGGTGAACATCACGATGGAGACCAGGCCGAACACCGCGAGCGGCACCGGTGCCGTGCGGTCCGCGCGCTGCGCGAGTGGCAGGGCTTCGGCCGCGGGGCCGCGCGGCCGCCGGTCTCGCAGTACGCAGCCGATCAGGTAACAGGACGCGGCCAGCACCAGCGCCAGGCCGATCATCGGCAGCACGTGGCTGACCAGCCGCCAGTTGGTCATCTCGTCCAGCCCGAGCAGTGCGCGGCCGGTCAGCTCGGCCTCCTCGGCGATGGTGGCCAGGAAGTTCGGGTTGAATACGTGGTAGCTCCACGAGTCCGGAGCCGTGTAGGCATGGAACATGCCCAGCGCATCCCCGGTCACCATACCCAGGTACGTCATGTACCCGGCCAACCCGGCGAGGGCGGCAGGGAACCACATCAGGTTGACCGAAAGCAGGCCACGCCGACTCCACCCGCTTGACCGCCAGAACTCCAGGAAGCACAGGCCGACGAACAGCACGCCGGTGATCCGGCTTGCCGTGATCGCCATCAGGCACAGGCCCATCCAGGTCCAGTCGCGGCGCAGCGCGAACAGGTAGGCCCAGAAGCCGATCGCGCAGAACAGCGCCTCGCTGTAGAAGGCGTGCAGGAAGAACGCGGCGGGCGCGCCGAGGAACCCCGCCACGGCCAGCCATGGGCCGCTGCCCTCGCCGAGGTGGTACCGGACGATCTTCAGCAGGGCCACCACCGCGAGCCAGCTGGCCACCGTGTTGATCAGCATGCCAGCCGCCACCGTGCTCAGCTGGCCGAAGGTGATGGCCTGCACCAACCACACCGCGAACGGGAACAGCGGGTAGAACGCCGCGACACGCACGTCGTCGCTGTACTCGCCGTCCAGGATCCGCCCGTAGTGCACGCTGTCCCAGCGGAAGGTGTGTGTGAGCAGGCCTGCCTCCGAGCCCACGCCGGAGCCGGGAACGCCCCGCTCGGTGGGCAGCGTCGGTCCGAACAGCAGGGCGGCCGCCGTGAGCGCGAGATGCCAGAGCAGGACGACGAGCAGGGCCGCGCCGAAGTCGCCTGAGAGGAACGTGCGCCACCGGGAGGGTGGCGCGTCCGAGTCGCCGCGCACGGCCGGTATCGGCGCGGTCTTGTCCTCGGTCGCGGTGCCGCTGGTCATGTCGAGGCTCCTCGCCGGAATACCACGGTGCTGTACAGGACGTAAGAAAGCGGCGCCTGTAGGCGTGGATCGCCCTCCTCGGCGCGGAAAGTGAAATTGCGGTTCAAGCCGAAGCTCAACGGCATACCGGTGCTCGTGGAGACGCCCCGGCTCCGAGGCCGGTCCGGACCGAGGCCACCGTATAGAGCGGCCTGTTCTGTACCTGTGCGTAGGTTCGCCCGATGTAGCTACCGAGTACCCCGATCATGATGAGCTGGATACCGCCGAGGAAGAATGTGGCGACCATGATGAACGCCCAGCCGGGTACGGCCGTCTCCGGGGCGAACAGCTTGACGCCCAGCACGTAGAGGATGCCCGCGAAGCTCAGCAGAGAAATGGTGTAACCGATCCGACTGATCAGCCGTAACGGCGCCACCGAGAAACCGAGAATGCCGTCGGCTGCGAAGCGGAGCATCTTGCGCAATGGGTAGCCGCTGCTGCCAGCCTGACGTTTTTCCCTGTCGAAGGGAACCGGGATCTGTCGGAAACCGATGTAGCTCACCAGCCCGCGCAGGAAACGATCGCGTTCCCGGTACTTCCGCAGCTCGTCGACCACCTTCCGGTCGAGCAACCGGAAATCCCCCGTGTTCTTCGGGATATCGATGGCCGCCAGCTTGCCCAGCAGCCAGTAGAAACCGGCCGCGGTCGCCTTCTTGAACGCCGAGTCCTGCCGGGACCTGCGCTGGGCGTACACCACGTGGTACCCCTGTTCCCACTTCGCCAGCAGGTCGAGCGCGACCCGCGGCGGGTCCTGCAGGTCGCTGTCCATGACGACGGCGGCATCGGCGTCGACCAGATCCAGGCCGGCGGTGACCGCCAGCTGGTGCCCGAAGTTGCGGGAGAGCTCGACCACGGTGACTCGGTCGTCGGAGTCGGCGAGCGCGTTCAACCGGGCGAGCGACTCGTCCTTGCTGCCGTCATCCACGTAGATGAACCGGAAGTGGTACCGATCCGAGACGGCCGAGGTGACTTCGTCCACCGTCCGGTGCAGCCGGTCGATGTTGCCCGCCTCGTCGAAGATCGGAAGGACGAACGCGACGGTACGTCTACCGGTGTCGTCCCGTTGCCCAGCCACCAGTCCACCCCTCGAAACATGGGTTGATTGTCGTCCCTCAGTGCTGATCGACAGAGATCACACAGCGTTACAGTTTCCCCGATGTCGGTGAGCATCGTAGCGTTTGCGCTAACTCGAACGGGTGACGACCCTGATGGGATCGGCCGGCTGAGCTACCTGACCGGGTAGAAGCGTGGCGGACTGGCCATCGACCTGCCGGACACGTGAAGATGGCCAGGTGAAGCGACAGCCGTTGCGCCTGGCGATCCTCGAGGCGGCCAGGATCCTGACCGACGCCGGGGTGGCCTCCCCCCGCGCCGATGCCGAGTTGATCGCCGCGCACGTACTCGGCGTGGAACGCGGGCGGCTGCCACTGGTACCCCTGGTCGACGCGGCCGTGGTGGACGCCATCGGGCAGCTGGTGACGCAGCGGGCCAAGCGCATCCCGCTGCAGCACCTGATCGGGTGGGCCGCGCTCGGCGGCATCACCGTGGACGTCGGGCCCGGCGTGTTCGTGCCGCGCCCGGAGACCGAGCTGCTCCTGGAGTGGGGCCTCGGTGTGCTGAAGGGGCGCGAGTATCCGGTGGTGGTCGACCTCTGCACCGGATCGGGGGCACTGGCCCTGGCCGTCGCGCGGGCGCGGCCGGATGCCGTGGTCTACGCGGTGGACATCGACCGGAACGCGCTGGCCTGGGCCCGGCACAACGCGGAGGCCAGGGCGGCCGCGGGGGACACCCCGATCCGGCTGTACTCCGGGGACGTCGCCGACGGCACGATGTTCGCCGAGCTGGACGGACTGGTGGACCTGGTGCTGTGCAACCCGCCCTATGTCCCGGAGGGCACCCACGTGCCGCCGGAGGTCGCCGAGTACGACCCTCCGCCCGCGGTGTTCGCCCCGGAGAGCGGGCTGGCCGTCATCCGGCACGTGGTCGCCGCCTCGGCCCGGCTGTTGCGACCCGGCGGCGGGCTGGCGATCGAGCACGACGACACCCATGCGCAGGCGGTACCGGCGCTGCTGCGCGCCCGGAGAGTACTCACCGAGGTGGCCGGCCACGCCGATCTTGCCGGGCGCCCACGGTTCGCGACGGCCCGCCGAGGCTGACCGCGTCGCGCTCGTTACGCTCAGCTCCTATGAGTCGCGAGGGCGACGCCGAGCGAGCATCGCAGGTCCGGCCTGCGGGCCGAGGAACGCAGCGAGAAGGAGCCGAGCTGTGAGCGCCGTGTACGACTGTAACGATCGGGAGAGCAGGACCGAGGGCCTTGCGGCCGCGGCGGGTGCCGTGCGCTCCAGCCGGCTCGTGGTGCTGCCGACCGACACCGTGTACGGCATCGGCGCCGACGCGTTCGACGCCGGCGCGGTGCAGTCCTTGCTGCGGGCCAAGAACCGGGGTCCGGACATGCCGGTCGGCGTGCTGGTCGGTTCGTGGTCCACAGTGGACGGACTTACGCTCGGTGTCCCCCTGCAGGCACGCGCGTTGATCGAGGCGTTCTGGCCGGGCGACCTCTCCATCGTGCTGCCGCACGCGCCGAGCCTGAACTGGAACCTCGGCACCACGCGGGGCACCGTGATGGTGCGCATGCCGCTGCATCCGGTCGCGCTGGAACTGCTGCGCGAGGTCGGGCCGATGGCGGTCTCCAGCGCCAACGTCTCCGGAAGGCCGCCGGCGAGCACCGCGGAGCAGGCCAGGGACCAGCTCGGCGAGTCGGTCGCGGTGTACCTGGACGGTGGCCCCAGCGGGGACCCGGTGCCCTCCACCATCGTCGACCTGACCGGCGACGCGCCGCTGCTGCTGCGCGAGGGCGCGGTCAGCGAGGCGGAGGTGTCCGAGGTGCTCGGCATGCCGGTGAACGGCGAGGAGTAACCCGAGATTGCGAGCGTCGTGACTCCGACCGTCAGCGCAGGGCTCCCGATCCGGGAGTACATCCTGGTCGCCCTGATCTCGGCCGCGGTGACCTTCCTGCTCACCGGGTTGATCCGCCGGTTCGCCATCAAGGCGGGCGCCATCGCCACCCCGCGGGCCCGCGATGTGCACGTCATCCCGATCCCCCGGATGGGCGGGTTGGCGATGTACCTCGGCGTACTCGGCGGGATGGCGCTGGCCCACCAGCTACCCGCACTGCGCCGCGCCTTCGAGTATTCCTTCGACCCCGTCGGGGTGCTGCTGGGCGGGGGCGTGATCGTGCTGATCGGCGCGCTCGACGACCGCTTCGAGTTGGACGCGTGGACCAAGCTCGCCGGTCAGGTCATGTGCGCCGGGATTCTGGTGATCTTCGGGGTGCAGTGGAACACCTTCTGGGTGCCGTGGGGCGGCGACGAGGAGGTGCTCGGCTCGGTCCTGCAACTGGACAACAACCAGGGCGGCCTGCTCGCCGTGCTGCTCGTGGTCGTGATGGTCAACGCGATGAACTTCGTGGACGGGCTGGACGGCCTCGCGGGCGGGCTCGGCTTCATCGCCGCCGCCGCGACCTGCGCCTTCTCGCTCGGGCTGCTCGCCACCTCCGGGGGCGACGTCAGCAGCTACCCGCCCGCGCTGATCGCGGCCACCCTCGCCGGGGCCTGCCTGGGCTTCCTTCCGCACAACTTCCAGCCGGCCAAGATCTTCATGGGCGACTCCGGTTCGATGATGATCGGGTTGATGTTGGCCGCGGCCAGCACCTCGGCCTCCGGCAAGATCAACTACCTCACCTTCAGCCCCTCCGACACGCTGGCACTGATGTCCCCGCTGCTGGTCGTGGCCGCGGTGCTGTTCCTGCCGCTGCTGGACCTGATGCTGGCGGTGATCCGCCGGACCCGCAGGGGGGAGAGCCCGTTCGCCGCGGACAAGATGCACCTGCACCACCGGCTGCTGGAGATCGGCCACTCCCAGCGGCGCGCGGTACTGCTGATCTACCTGTGGGCGGGCCTGCTGGCCTTCGGCGCGGTCTCGGTGACCCTCTTCGACAGCACCATCATGTTCTGGCTGGTGGCGGCGGGCCTCCTGCTGGCCGCCCTCGTCTCGGCCATCCCTAGACTGAAGTCGAGGAACCAACAGGGAGTGCCGTAGTGACCGAGAACGCGCAGACCGAGACCAACCCGCATGCCGCGAGCGTGCTCAAGCTGGCCAGTGCCATGCTGCGGTACGCGCTGTGGCCTTCGGTGGCGACCGCCGCGGCGGCCGTGCTGGTCAGCACCCTGCTGACCGGGACGGACGGGTTGTTCAGCTCGCTGATCGGGGTCGGTGTGGCGCTCGTCTCATCCCTGGCGACGCTGGCCCTCATGCGCAAGACCGCCGCGATGAACCCGATGATGGTGATGGCCGTGGCGATGGGCGGGCTGGTCGGCAAGTTGCTGGTGCTGCTGGGCATCGCGGCCGCGCTGGGTTCGCTGAGCTGGCTGCACCGGGAGGCTCTCGCGCTGTCGATGCTCGCCGTCGTGCTGGTCTGGGCGGGTGCGGAGGCGATGGCGTTCCGCAAGACCAAGATCCCGACGATCATCCCGGACAACCGCTAAGGAGTACGCCCGTACGGTGCCCGCGCCGGGGGCTGGTATGGTCCGCCACGAGGAAGCGGCTGCCCTCCGTCTCGGGGTGCTTTCCGGCAAAACCACCTGCGCCGACCTGGTGAGCTACCCCGTATCCACCCGCGCCAGGGTGGAGCCCCGAGAGCCTACGCAGAGTTGGCATCCGCTTCCCGGTGCCCGATCCCGATCGGGTACGTTAAGTCCAGATCGTGACGATTCCCCCGGCGGAGTGAACGCCGGCCGGGAGAACCGGAAGGAGCCCAGTTGGGCGCGCTGGTACTAGCCGAAGGTGGCGAGTTCGTCCCTCCGGGTGTTGAGACCCTTTTCCCGCCTGCGATCGCGCTCGGCGTCACCAAGCCGATGGTGCTGCTGGTCCTGGCGTTGGTGATCGTGTCCGCGTTCTTCATGCTTGGTTCGCGCAACCTCAAGCTCGTGCCCGGGAAGGTCCAGTTCGCGGCCGAGTCGCTGTACGACCTCGCCCGGAACAACATCGCGCGCGACCAGATCGGCTCGAAGGACTTTCGCCCGTTCGTCCCACTGATCCTGGCGTTGTTCAGCTTCATTCTGGTGAACAATCTGTTCGGGATCATCCCGCTCGTGCAGTTCCCGACGTTCGCGCACTTCGGCTTCCCACTCGCGCTCTCGCTGCTGGTCGTTTACCCGGTTTATCACTACGTGGGCTTCCGGCGGCACGGTTTCGGCGGCTACCTGAAGCACCAGTTGATGCCGCCCGGCGCGCCCGGGTTCGTTATGCCACTGCTGATCGTGCTCGAATTCGTCCAGAAATTCGTCTTCAACCCGATCACGCTGGCCATCCGGGTTTTCGCGGCGATGTTCGCAGGCCATCTGCTGCTGGCGCTGTTCGCGGTGGCAGGGGAGTACCTGGTGGTGGAGGCGGGCGTGGCACTCAAACCGGTCGGTGTGGTGTCGTTCCTGTTCGGCTTGGTGCTGTTTTTCGTGGAAGCCCTGATCCAGGTGGTGCAGGCCTACGTGTTCGCCGTGCTCTCCGCAGGCTACATCGGTATGGCGCTGGCCGAGGACCACTGACCCAACAAACAAAGCCCCGATCCGTGCCACGCACGGACCGAGTGAAAGGGAAACGCAAGTGAGCAACATTGTTCTCGCGCAGGACGCTGTGAACCTCAACCAGGGTCTGGCCGCGATCGGCTACGGCCTGGCCGCGATCGGCCCCGGTATCGGTGTGGGTCTGGTGTGGGCCGCCGTCATCAACGGCACCGCGCGGCAGCCGGAGGCCCAGGGCAAGCTGATGGGTATCGGCTGGACCACCTTCGCGCTGAGCGAGGTGCTCGCCCTGCTCGGCTTCATCGTGTACTTCATCGCTTCTGCCTGAGCCGACCGCACGGCCCCTAGGGAGTCATGGTGCTGAATACACAGATGGTGTTGGCCGCCGAGGAAATCAACCCGGTCATTCCACACGTCTCCGAGATCATTCTCGGGCTGGTCGGATTCCTTATCCTGCTGTGGCTGCTCAAGAAGTACGCGGTACCGCGCTTCGAGAAGCTCTACGAGGAGCGCACGGCGAAGATCGAGGGCGGGATCGAGAAGGCCGAGAAGGCACAGGCCGACGCCGAGCGAGCGCTGGAGCAGTACAAGGCGCAGCTGGCCGAGGCCCGGACCGAGGCCGCCAAGATCCGGGACGACGCCCGGGTGGAGGCCGAGCAGATCAAGGAAGAGCTGCGGTCCGAAGCGCAGGAAGAGGCCAGGCGGATCGTCTCGCAGGGCGAGGCGCAGCTGCAGGCGCAGAAGGCGCAGATCATGGCCGAGCTGCGGGCCGAGCTCGGGCGCAACTCGGTCGAGCTGGCCAGCCGGATCATCGGTGAGTCCCTCGAGGACGAGGCCAGGCGCCGGGGCACGATCGACCGGTTCCTCAGCGAGCTCGAGACCAGTGGCAACGGTGCGGCCGGGGCAAGGACGTAGAAGATGACGCTGCATGCTGCTAGCCGGGAGGCACTGGCCGCCGCCGAGAACCGCCTGGAGGAGGTGCTGGCCGACGCCGGCGCGGATCCCTCCGCCCTCGGCGAGGAGCTGCTGTCCGTGGTCGGCCTGCTGACCAGGGAGATCGGGCTGCGCAGGGCCGTCGGCGACGGTTCATCCGAACCCACGGCCCGCACGCGGCTGGTCCGGTCCGTGCTCGAGGGCAAGGTCTCCGAGCCGACCCTGACGGTGCTGGACGCCGCGGTCGGTGCCCGGTGGTCCAGCCCGCGCGAGCTGGTCGACGGGGTGGAGTCCCTCGGCCGCTCCGCGCTGCTCACCAGTGCCGAACGAGCGGGCAGCCTGGCCACGGTGGAGGACCAGCTCTTCCGTGTTGCCCGTATCGTGGCGAGTGAGCCAGAACTGGACAGGGCGCTGGCCGACCGCACGGCACCCGCCGAAGCTCGCCGCGGGCTGGTGCGGAACCTGTTCGACGGCAAGGTGGATCAGGTCGCTGTGATCATGGTCGAGCAGCTGGTGTCCCGGCTGCGTGGCCACGGTATCGGGCGCGGGCTCGACCACCTGGTGCGGCTGGCCGCGCAGCGCCGGGAGCGGTCGGTGGCACATGTGACGGCCGCGAGCGAGTTGTCCGAGGAGCAGCAGGACCGGTTGGCCGAGCGGCTGCGGCAGATCTACGGCCGGCCGATGGCCCTGCACGTCGAACGCGACCCGAGCGTCGGCGGTGGTCTGCTGATCAGGGTCGGTGACGAGGTCATCGACGGTACGTCGGCGGGCCGCATCGCGGCGCTGCGCCGTCAGCTCGCCGGCTGAGGGCACACACTTTCAGACACTGGCAGAAGAGAAGCGAGAGCGGGAACGACAATGGCGGAGCTGACGATCTCCTCGGATGAGATCGCCAACGCGATCGAGAACTACGTCTCGAGTTACTCCCCGGACGTGAGCCGGGAAGAGGTCGGCACGGTCATCGACACGGGTGACGGTGTCGCCCACGTCGAGGGGCTGCCCTCGACGATGGCCAACGAGTTGCTGGAGTTCCCCGGCGGCGTCCTCGGCGTGGCACTGAACCTGGAGCCGCGCCAGATCGGTGTCGTCATCCTCGGTGACTACGAGACGATCGAGGAAGGCCAGGAGGTCAAGCGCACCGGCCGGATCCTCTCGGTCCCGGTCGGCGAGAACTTCCTCGGCCGGACCATCAACCCGCTGGGCCAGCCGCTGGACGGCCTCGGCGACATCGAGTCCTCCGGCAACCGCGCGCTCGAGTTGCAGGCCGCCTCGGTGGTGCAGCGCCAGCCGGTGAGCGAGCCGCTGCAGACCGGAATCACGGCGATCGACGCGATGACCCCGATCGGCCGTGGCCAGCGTCAGCTGATCATCGGTGACCGCAAGACCGGGAAGACCACGGTCTGCGTGGACACGATCATCAACCAGAAGCGCAACTGGGAGTCCGGCGACCCGAGCCAGCAGGTGCGGTGCATCTACGTCGCGATCGGTCAGAAGGGCACCACGATCGCCGGGGTGCGCAAGACCCTGGAGGACGCGGGCGCGCTGGAGTACACCACCATCGTGGCAGCCCCGGCTTCCGACTCCGCGGGCTTCAAGTGGCTGGCCCCGTTCTCCGGTGCCGCGCTCGGCCAGCAGTGGATGTACGAGGGCAAGCACGTCCTGATCGTCTTCGACGACCTCACCAAGCAGGCCGAGGCCTACCGCGCGCTCTCGCTGCTGCTGCGCCGCCCGCCGGGCCGCGAGGCGTTCCCCGGCGACGTCTTCTACTTGCACTCCCGCCTGCTGGAGCGTTGCGCCAAGCTGAACGACGAGCTGGGTGCCGGTTCGATGACCGGGTTGCCGATCATCGAGACCAAGGCCAACGACATCTCGGCCTACATCCCGACCAACGTGATCTCGATCACCGACGGGCAGTGCTTCTTCCAGTCCGACCTGTTCAACTCCGGCCAGCGGCCCGCGGTGGACGTCACCACCTCGGTCTCCCGGGTCGGTGGTGACGCGCAGATCAAGGCGATGAAGACCGTCGCCGGTTCACTGCGGATCGACCTCTCCCAGTACCAGGAGCTGCAGGCCTTCGCCGCCTTCGCCTCCGACCTGGACCCGACATCGAAGGCGCAGCTCGACCGCGGTGGCCGGCTGTACGAGATGCTCAAGCAGCCGCAGAACTCGCCGATCGCGGTGGAGAACCAGGTCATCTCGGTGTGGCTCGGCACCAACGGGCACTTCGACGACGTGCCGACCGAGGACGTCGCCCGGTTCAACAACGAGCTGATGGACAACCTGCGGCACCGGCACGACGACCTGCTGACCGAGATCCGCGAGAAGCGGAAGTGGACCGAGGAGATCGCCGAGCGGGTCGCCGCGGCCACCAACGAGTTCAAGAAGGGCTTCACCACCTCCGAGGGCAAGCCGCTGGTGAACGAGGCCGATGCCGATGCCATGGACGCCGACAAGGTCGGGCAGGAGACCGTGAAGGTCAACAAGCCCGCGCCGAAGAAGTGACCGGATAAGCCATGGCCCAACTTCGCGAACTCCGGCAGAAGGTCAAGTCGACCAAGGCGATCGGCAAGATCACCAAAGCCCAGGAGCTGATCGCCACCTCGCGCATCGGCAAGGCGCAGGCGCGGGTGGAGGCTGCCCGGCCCTACGCGGACGAGATCACCAAGGTGCTCTCCGCGCTGGCCACCGCGGCGTCCACGCTGGACGATCCGTTGCTGACCGCGCGGGAGAACCCGACCAGGGCCGCCGTGCTGGTGGTCACCAGCGACGGCGGCCAGTGCGGTGGGTACAACACCAACGTGCACCGGACCACCGAGGAGCTGCTGTCCTTGCTGCGGGAGCAGGGCAAGGAGCCGGTGCTCTACGTGGCAGGCAGCAAGGGGCTCGGGTACTACCGGTTCCGCGGGCGTGAGATCCAGCAGTACTGGACGGGTTTCTCCCAGCGACCGCACTACACCGACGCCGCGGAGATGGGCTCCGCCCTGGTGCGGGCCTTCCTCGCCGGTGCGGACGACGAGGGCGGCGGCCCGGGTGCGGACGGCGTGCTCGGCGTGGACGAGCTGCACATCGTCTACACCGAGTTCCGGTCCATGCTCACCCAGACCCCGGTGGCCAAGCGGATCGCCCCGCTGGAGATCGAGTACGCGGAGGACTCAGCCGAGGCCGCGGACGCTGCGGGCCTCGCTTCCTCCTACGAGTTCGAGCCGAACGCGGAGAAGCTGCTCGGCGAGCTGCTGCCGAAGTACATCAACACGCGGATCTTCTCGGCGCTGCTGGAAGCGGCGGCCTCCGAGCTGGCCGCGCGGCGGACCGCCATGAAGGCGGCCTCGGACAATGCAGGAGAGCTGGTGGAGACCTACACGCGGCTGGCGAACCAGGCGCGCCAGGCCCAGATCACCCAGGAGATCAGCGAAATCGTCGGCGGTGCTAACGCGCTTGCCGCTGTAGGAAGTGATGACTGAGCGATGACTGCCACTGAAACCGCCCCAACCGCGCTCAAGGGCCGGATCGTCTCGGTGACCGGCCCGGTCGTCGACGTCGAGTTCCCCCGGGGCGCGGTACCGAACCAGTTCAATGCGCTGAAGGTCGAGATCGGGTTCGAGGAGCTGCGCAAGACGGTGACCCTGGAGGTCGCCCAGCACCTCGGCGACAACATGGTGCGGACCATTTCGCTGCAGCCGCAGGACGGCCTGGTGCGTGGCGCCGAGGTCACCGACACCGGTGGCCCGATCACCGTGCCGGTCGGCGACAAGGTCAAGGGGCACGTCTACAACGCGCTCGGCGACTGCCTCGACGAGCCGGGTTACGGCGCCGACCTGGAGCGGTGGGGGATCCACCGCAAGCCGCCTGCCTTCGACCAGCTCGAGGGCAAGACCCAGATGCTGGAGACCGGCCTGAAGGTCATCGACCTGCTCACCCCGTATGTGCAGGGTGGCAAGATCGGCCTGTTCGGTGGCGCCGGCGTCGGCAAGACGGTGCTGATCAAGGAGATGATCACCCGTGTGGCCAGGAACTTCGGTGGTACCTCGGTGTTCGCCGGGGTCGGGGAGCGCACCCGTGAGGGCACCGACCTGTTC
The DNA here is from genome assembly GCF_006715045.1 of Amycolatopsis cihanbeyliensis. GTDB lineage: Bacteria > Actinomycetota > Actinomycetes > Mycobacteriales > Pseudonocardiaceae > Amycolatopsis > Amycolatopsis cihanbeyliensis. The sequence goes on from NZ_VFML01000001.1 coordinate 5,965,089, forward strand.
CTCGAGATGAGCGAGGACGGGGTCATCAACGACACCGCGCTCGTCTTCGGCCAGATGGACGAGCCGCCCGGTACCCGTATGCGGGTCGCGCTGTCCGCGCTGACCATGGCGGAGTACTTCCGCGATGTGCAGAACCAGGACGTGCTGCTGTTCATCGACAACATCTTCCGGTTCACCCAGGCCGGCCAGGAGGTCTCCACCCTGCTCGGCCGGATGCCCTCGGCGGTGGGTTACCAGCCGACGCTGGCCGACGAGATGGGTACTCTGCAGGAGCGGATCACCTCGACCCGGGGCCGGTCGATCACCTCGATGCAGGCGATCTACGTGCCGGCGGACGACTACACCGACCCGGCGCCCGCGACCACCTTCGCGCACCTGGACGCGACCACGGAGCTGTCCCGGTCGGTGTTCCAGAAGGGCATCTTCCCCGCGGTCGACCCGCTGGCCTCCACCTCCACCATCCTGGACCCGGCGATCCTGGGCGAGGACCACTACCGGGTGGCCTCCGAGGTGATCCGGATCCTGCAGAAGTACAAGGAGCTGCAGGACATCATCGCCATCCTCGGGATGGACGAGTTGTCCGAGGAGGACAAGCTCACGGTGAACCGGGCTCGCCGGATCGAGCGGTTCCTCTCGCAGAACATGCTGGTCGCCGAGGCGTTCACGCAGATCCCCGGCTCGACGGTGCCGCTGGCGGAGACCATCGAGTCCTTCGACAAGATTACCAAGGGTGACTTCGACCACTACCCTGAGCAGGCTTTCCTCGGGATCGGTGGCCTGGAGGACCTGGAGAAGAAATACCACGAAATCACCAAGAAGTGAGTCACTTCCGAGCGGCGGGGCTGGTGTCCACAGTGGACTCCGGCTCCGTCGTTCGAATAGTGGAGCCCGGTACCTGCGGTTCAGCCGTTACACTGGGTGCAGGCACCCGATGTGAAGGAGAGCTACGTGGCTGAGATGTCCGTGGAGGTTGTCGCGGTCGAGCGTCGCCTCTGGTCGGGTAGGGCCACCTTCGTGGTGGCGCAGACCACCGAGGGTGAGATCGGCATCATGCCGAGCCACGAACCGGTGCTCGGCCAGCTGGTCGAGGGCGGGGTCGTACGGGTGACCACCACCGACGGTGAGACGGTGTCCGCCGCCGTACACGGCGGGTTCCTCTCGGTGACCGCGGACGGGGTGAGCATCCTGGCCGAGAGTGCGGAGCTGGCCGAGGAGATCGACATCGCCGCCGCGCGGGCCGCGTTGACCGTGGAGGACGAGGCCGAGCGCGCCAGAGCGAGCGGGCGCCTACGCGCCGCCGGACAGTCGGCCTGATCGAGCGACGAGCGGGAGCCGGCCGTGGGTATCACACTGATGGTCATCGGACTCCTGCTCGTGCTGCTCACGCTCACCGGCTGGTATCTGCTGCGGTGGGTCCGGATGCGCAAGGTCGGCGGGGTGAGTGTGGCGCTGCGCTGGCGACCGGACCGGGCCCGCTCCGGCTGGCATCTCGGGATCGGCCGGTATCGCGGTGAGGAGTTCGTCTGGCATCGGGTGTGGAGCCTGCGAACCGGGCCGGACCGGGTGTTCCACCGGGACCACCTGGAGATCGCCGACCGCAGGGACCCGATCGGCACCGAGTCCTACGCCGTTCCCGCGGGCTCGACGGTCCTGCGCTGCGAGTCGGACCGGCAGGAGCCCATCGAGATCGCGATGGGCCCCGGTGCCCTGACCGGCTTCCTCTCCTGGCTCGAATCCGCCCCGCCCGGCCGCCGCGTCCCCCGCGCCAGCTGAAGCGCCCTGAACGTGGCTATGGGGACGTCAGATGTCTCAATAGTGCCGTTCGCGACGTCTGACGTCAGGAAAGCCACGTTCAGGGCCCGGCCCGCGGGTGGGTGGGTCAGCCGGCGCAGAAGTCGCGCCAGGCGGCCTTGCCCGCGTGGTCGCGCAGGCGGTAGTCGGAATGCCCGTGCGCGGTGAAGTCCAGGTCGAAGTACTGCACCCAGAGCGCGCCCCGGTCGGTGAGGTAGCCGCTGATCTCCCGTAGCCACTCGGCCCGGCCACGGCCGCCGTCCCCGGTCGCCAGCGCGCTACCGGTCTCCGCGACGGCGAACGGCTTGCCTGCCTGCCTGCTCACCGTGACCACATCGCCGAAGATCTGCTCGGCGGAGCGGTACTTCCTGGTGACCCCGGTGATCTGGTTGTAGGCGTCCCAGGCGAGTACCTCGATGTAGCGGTCGCCGGGGTAGAAGTCCCGCCAGTTCCGGCCCGAGTCCGGATCCACCGTCCAGTTCATCAGGATCAACGTCGGGTGCAGCCGGGGGTTGCCGGCCTCGGCGGCCAGCGCGTGCAGGTGCCGCCAGGCGGCCCGGTACTCCGAGGCGGTGAACTCACCCTTGTTCAGGACGTTGTCCTCCGGTTCGTGGAAGTAGCTCCAGTAGACGTCCACGTCCTGGGGTGCCCGCGCGAACCAGGTGCGGAAGTGCTCGTCATGCCTGCCCGCCGTCACGCTCGCCGGATCGGCCTTGAAGGAGACCGTGAGCGTCCGGTCGCCGGCGTCCAGCTTGCCCGGCCAGTGCCGCGGCAGGCCGGGGTAGAAGACCCGGACCGACTCGAGGCCGTAGTAGCCGTCGACCCGTTCGAAGGCCTCCTGGTACGTCTCGCCCGCGGATTCGATGGCGAAGGCGGCTCCGCACAGGGGCGTGGCGGGTGCCGCCGCGGCGGGTGCCGTGATGGTGCTCGCGAGGGCGGTGAGGGCCGCGACCGTGTACCCCAGCATATGTTGTTCTCCCTCAATCCTGATTGATAGTTCGTAAATGAATAACAGAGCCGGACGGCCGCGTCCAGGGCGTGTTTCGCGCCCGGTTCGGCGCCCTGCTCATCAGGTAGCTGCGCGTGGCAGGCATGATTGGCGCTCATGAGTGAGCACTTCGACGTGCATGGTGGCGCGCGGCTGGTCGGTGAGGTCGAGGTCGTCGGGGCCAAGAACAGCGTGCTCAAGCTGATGGCGGCGGCCCTGCTCGCCGAGGGCACCACGACCATCACCAACTGCCCGCAGATCCTGGACGTCCCGCTGATGGCCGACGTGCTGCGGAGCGTCGGTTGCGAGGTCGCCATCGCGGGGGACACGGTGACCATCACCACGCCGTCCGAGCTCTCGCACCACGCCGACTCCTCCGCGATGGGCAAGCTGCGGGCCTCGGTGTGCGTGCTGGGTCCCCTGGTGGGCAGGCTGAAGCGGGCCGTGGTGGCACTGCCTGGCGGGGACGCGATCGGGTCGCGACCGCTGGACATGCACCAGAACGGGCTGCGCAAGCTCGGGGCCACCAGCACGATCGAGCACGGCTGCGTGGTCGCCAAGGCGGACGGGCTGCACGGCGCGCAGATCTGGCTGGACTTCCCCAGCGTCGGTGCCACCGAGAACATCCTGATGGCGGCCGTGCTCGCCGAGGGGACCACGGTGATCGACAACGCCGCCCGCGAGCCGGAGATCTCCGATATCTGCACGATGCTCATCGAGATGGGCGCCAAGATCGAGGGCGCGGGCACGTCCACCCTGACCGTGCACGGCGTGGACCGGCTGAACCCGACCGAACACCAGGTGATCGGGGACCGGATCGTCGGCGCCACCTGGGCCTTCGCCGCGGCGATGACCAGGGGAGACCTGACCGTGCGCGGGGTCAACCCGCATCACCTCGACCTGGTGCTGGAGAAGCTGCGGCTCGCCGGCGCCGAGGTGGAGGCATTCGACGGCGAGGGCTTCCGGGTGGTGCAGGCCGACCGCCCGGTGTCGGTGGACTTCGTGACCCTGCCCTACCCCGGTTTCGCCACCGATCTGCAACCGTTCGCGGTCGCCCTCTCCGCGGTCTCCGACGGCACCTCGATGATCACCGAGAACGTATACGAGGCCCGGTTCCGGTTCATCGAGGAGATGGTCCGGCTCGGCGCGGACGCCCGCACGGACGGGCACCACGCGGTGGTCCGCGGGGTCGCGGCGCTGTCCAGCGCGCCGGTGTGGGCCTCGGACATCCGGGCCGGTGCCGGCCTGGTACTCGCCGGCCTGTGCGCGGACGGGATCACCGAGGTCTGGGACGTGTTCCACATCGACCGCGGCTACCCGTACTTCGTGGAGAACCTGAACCGCCTCGGGGCCCGGATCGACCGGGTGACCACCGAGCCGGAACGGTCCTGACTCCGTGGAACACGGCCACGACCCCGCTGGTTGATCGTGTTGGGCGCCCGAGCCGTGGCGTGCCGGTCAACCAGAAACGGGGTAGCGGATGTCCTTGACCATGAGCAGTGCCGACCGGATGGCCTTCCTTGCCGAGGTGCGGGTCGGCCTGATCGCCATCACCAGGCCGGAACGGGCGCCGCTGGCGGTGCCGATCTGGTACGACTACGAGCCTGGCGGGGACGTCCTGGTGATGATGGGGATCGGCTCGCTCAAGGACCGGTTGCTGCGCGAGGCCGGGCGGTTCAGCCTGTGCGTGCAGCAGGGTGAGGTGCCGTACAAGTACGTGACCGCCGAGGGGCCGGTGGTGGCCTTCGAGGAAGGGCCATCCTTCGAGCGGACGGCCGCGATCGCGGCTCGATACCTGCCGAGGGAGCAGGCCGAGCGGTTCGTCTCGCAGATCCCTTCGGAGGGTCAGGTGATCGTCCGGATGCGGCCGGAGAAGTGGCTCAGCACCGACTACTCCGGTGTGGACCTGGGTGGCTAGACATCACAGCTAGGACTCCGCGGCGAGCGCGGTGCCGAAGCCGATCAGCGCGGTACCGGTGACCGCATCGAGGCTGCGCCGCACCCGGGTGCGGCGCAGCCAGGTGCGTACCCGGTGCACGAAGAACATCAACAGCAGCAGCCACAGGCCACCGAGCACGCTCACGGTGTAGGCGAGCAGCAGGGCGTCCAGGGTGCCGGTGCTGACCGGGTCGAGGAACTGGGGGAGCACCGAGAGGTAGAGCGCGAGCACCTTCGGGTTGGTGACATTCGAAAAGAACCCCTCGCGCCAGCGCCGGAATCCGGAGGAGCGCGAGCCCGCCGCGCTTGCCGTTCCGTAGTCGCCGCGCCATGCCGAGCGCAGCGCCTGGACGCCCAGGTAGCAGAGGTAGACCACGCCGGCCCAGCGCAGCGTGGTGAACACCGGCTGGGAGTGCACGATCAGGGTGCCGAGCCCCAGCGCCACGGCGGTGCCCTGCGTCAGGTTGCCCATCGTGATCCCGCAGACCGCGAGCAAGCCGCCACGCGCGCCACCGGCCAGCGCGTTCTTCAGCGTCACCATGGTGTCCGGGCCCGGCGCCAGTACGACCAGTACGACGAAGACCAGATAGCTGCTGTAGGCACCCCATGTCACGGTCTCTCACGCTAGCGGGTGTACCGCCGGTCGGGTGAGCGATCTCCCCGGCCGGGTGTCCGATTCCACTCCGCGCCGGATGTTACTGACGAGTATGATGGGTGGGTCGTCGATCGGGAGGTTGCCGTGCCCTATCCAGCGGACCGTGAACGCGATCGCCCGTGGGTCATGCGTACCTACGCGGGTCACTCCTCGGCGGCAGCCTCCAACGAGCTGTACCGGCGGAACCTCGCCAAGGGCCAGACCGGGCTCTCGGTGGCCTTCGACCTGCCGACCCAGACCGGATACGACCCCGACCACAAGCTGGCCAAGGGGGAGGTCGGCAAGGTGGGCGTGCCGATCTCGCACATCGGCGACATGCGCAGGCTGTTCGACGGCATCCCGCTGGCCGAGGCGAACACCTCGATGACGATCAACGCGCCGGCCATGTGGCTGCTCGCGCTCTACGTGACCGTCGCCAGGGAGCAGGCCGAGGCGGACGGCCGGGACGTGGACGAGGTGCTGGCCGAGCTCACCGGCACCACGCAGAACGACATCATCAAGGAGTACCTCTCCCGCGGGACCTACATCTTCCCGCCGGGGCCCAGCCTGCGGCTGATCTCCGACATGATCGCCTGGACGGTGCACCACGTTCCGAAGTGGAACCCGATCAACATCTGCAGCTACCACCTGCAGGAGGCGGGCGCGACGCCGACACAGGAGGTGGCCTACGCCCTGTGCACCGCGATCGCCGTGCTGGACGCGGTGCGCGACTCCGGGCAGGTCGCCGCCGAGGACATGGCTCGGGTGGTCGCGCGGATCTCCTTCTTCGTCAACGCCGGCGTGCGGTTCGTCGAGGAGATGTGCAAGATGCGCGCCTTCGCGGCGCTGTGGGACGAGATCACCCGCGACCGCTACGGCGTCACCGAGCCGAAGGCGCGGCGGCTGCGCTACGGCGTCCAGGTCAACTCGCTCGGCCTGACCGAGGCACAGCCGGAGAACAACGTGCAGCGGATCGTGCTGGAGATGCTGGCCGTCTCGCTGTCACGGGACGCGCGGGCGCGGGCGATCCAGCTGCCGGCCTGGAACGAGGCACTCGGCCTGCCCCGGCCGTGGGACCAGCAGTGGGCGCTGCGTATGCAGCAGGTGCTCGCCTATGAGACGGACCTGCTGGAGTACGAGGACCTTTTCGCGGGCTCGCGGGTGGTGGAGGCCAAGGTCGCCGAGATCATGGCGGGCGCGCGCGAGGAGATCGACCGGGTGCAGGAGCTCGGGGGCGCGGTGGCCGCGGTGGAGAGTGGCTACATGAAGTCCCAGCTGGTCGCCTCGCTCGCGGAGTACCGGCGCGGGGTCGAGTCGGGCGATCGGGTGCTGGTCGGGGTGAACCGGTTCGACACCACCGAGCCGAGTCCCCTCCAGACGGAGGGCGTGGACGCGATCGAAACCGTCGATCCGGTCGTGGAGAAGCAGGCCGTCGCCGCGGTGGAACGGTGGCGGGAGCAGCGGGACGACGCCGCGGTGGAGCGCTCCCTGGCGGAGCTGCGCGCTGCGGCGGGGACCTCGGCGAACCTCTTCGAGGCCACCCTCGCCTGCGCCGCGGCCGGGGTCACCACGGGGGAGTGGGCCGGTGCCCTGCGCGAGACCTTCGGCGAGTACCGGGCGCCCACCGGAGTGTCGGCCGCCTCGATCTCCGGCGAGGGCGCCGCCGAGGTGGAGCGGGTGCGCGCGCGGGTCGAGGCGACCGGGGCCGAGCTGGGCGAGAAGCTGCGCATGCTGGTCGGCAAGCCGGGGCTGGACGGGCATTCCAACGGCGCCGAGCAGGTGGCCGTGCGGGCACGGGACACCGGGTTCGAGGTGATCTACCAGGGCATCCGGCTGACCCCGGAGCAGATCGTGGCCGCGGCCGTGCAGGAGGGCGTGCACGTGGTGGGGCTTTCGGTGCTGTCCGGCTCGCATCTCGAGGTGGTGCCCGAGGTGGTGGACGGCCTGCACGCGGCCGGTGCCGGTGACATACCGGTGATCGTCGGCGGCATCATTCCGGCCGACGACGCGACGTTGCTCGTGGATCGGGGTATCGCCCGGGTGTTCACCCCCAAGGACTACGAACTCACCGAGATCATGGACGAAATCGTCAATGTGGTACGGGAGTCCCAAGGTCTGCCCGTCGCGTAATTGTAACATTCGATTCGATCATGCTGAACCTGCTGGTCAGCTCCCCGATGCCGACTGTAGGGTCCATAATGGACATTAAAGGCCCTTTTGACCCTTTCAGGTGAACTGCCTAGGGTCGTCGCATCGAGATCCCTCCCAAGCTGCTTACCTGGCTCGGGAGTCGATTGAGCAGGCAGGAGTCAATACGCGTGAGTGATGCAGATGTGTCCCGCCGCCGATTCCTCCGTGGCAGCGCTGGGGGTGCCCTTGCCGTCGCGTTGGGCGGTGGACTCGTAACGAGTGGATGCACCTCGGTCAACATAGCCGCGAGAGGTGACGGCGGGCAGTTGCTCGACCGATTGCGGGACCGCGGGGTGGTCCGCATGGGGTTCGCCAACGAGCGCCCGTTCGGCTACATCAACCACGGGGGCGAGCTGACCGGTCAGGCGCCCTCGGTCGGCAAGGCCGTGTTCCGCAAGCTCGGTATCGACGAATTCGAACCGAAGCTCGCCGACTTCGGCTCCCTGATCCCCGGGCTCAAGGCCGGGCTGTTCGACGTGATCGCCGCGGGCATGTACATCACCCCGCCCCGATGCGCCGAGATCGAGTTCAGCAATCCGGACTACAACGCCCCGGAGGCACTGTTGCTGCCCGCGGGCAATCCGCTCGGGCTGACCGACCTGAGGAGCGTCCGGGACCATCAGAGTGCCCGGATCGGGGTGCTGACCGGTTCGGTGGAGGAGCGTTATGCGCTGGCACTCGGTATTCCGCGCGATCGGGTCGTGGTCTTCCCCGACCAGGCATCCGGGATCGACGGGGTGCTCGCCAACCGGTCCGACTCCCTGATGCTCACCCGCCTCTCGCTGAATGCCGCGCTCGAGGAGCGGCCGGGCGCGGCCCTGGAGATCAGCGAGACGTTCTTCGTGGTGATCGACGGGGTGCAACAGAACGGCGCGGGCGGTTTCGGTTTCCGCAAGGGCGAGACCGATATCGTGGATGCCTTCAACCGGGAGCTGGCCGCGATGAAGGCGCAGGGCGAGGTACTGGAGATCGTCCAGCCGTTCGGCTTCTCCAAGAACGAGATGACCGAGTTGACCGCCCAGGAGCTGTGCGCGGCTCCGGAAGTCGTCTGAGGGGTGAGCTGATGTCATCCGGATTCGTCGGATACCTCTGGGACGGCCTGCTGATCACCCTGCAGCTGACCGTCTACGGTGCCGCGCTCGGGCTGGTCTTCGCGTTCGCCGCGGGCCTGGCCAGGCTGAGCGGGAACAAGGTGCTGCGCGGGATCGCCTTCCTCTACACCGAGATCTTCCGCGGTTTCCCCGCGCTGATCCTGCTGTTCTGGCTGATCTTCGTGATCCCGGCCTTCGGGTTCCAGTTCGACCCGTTGTTCGCGGGCACCCTCGCGCTGGCGTTGAACATCGGCGCCTACGCGGCCGAGGTGGTGCGCGGTGCCGTGCAATCGGTCCCCAAAGGACAGACCGAAGCGGCGATCGCGCTGAACTTCACCCCCGCGCAGCGGATGCGCAAGGTGATCCTGCCGCAGGCCATCGTGGCGATGATCCCGCCGTTCTCGAACAACCTGATCGAGTTGCTGAAGGCCACCGCGCTGGTATCGATCGTCTATCTCTCCGACCTGACTTTCGCCGGCCAGCTCATCCGGGCTTCGACCGGGGAGACCACGACGGTGTTCCTCGGGCTGCTCGTCGGGTACGGGGTGATCGCACTGATCTTCACCGCGCTGATGCGCTGGCTGGAACGGATCGCCGCACGCAAGCTCGGTAGGCAGGTACCGCCGGGAGCCATCGGCCGCATATTCAACCGCCGGTCCGCCGAGCCGCAGGGGGTGTGACGCATGGATTTCCAGTGGAACCTCGTCTGGGACTCGGTTCCCACACTGCTCGACGGCCTGGTGACCGCGTTGATCGCGACCGTGCTGGGTTACGCGGTCGCGCTGGTGCTCGGCCTGGTGTTCGCCCTGCTGCGGCGTAGCGACTCGGCCTGGATCCGGTGGCCGATCGGTGTCCTGATCGAGTTCATCCGGTCCACCCCGCTGCTGGTGCAGCTGTTCTTCCTGTTCTACGTGCTGCCCCTCATCGGCGTCAGCGCTCCCGCCTTGCTGACCGGTGTGGTGGGGCTCGGGCTGCACTACGCGACCTACACCTCCGAGGTCTACCGCTCGGGTATCGACAACGTGCCGGCGGGCCAGTGGGAGGCGTCGACCGCGCTGAACCTTTCCACCCGGCGGACCTGGACGAGCGTGATCCTGCCGCAGGCGATCCCGCGGGTCATCCCGGCGCTCGGCAACTACGTGATCGCGATGTTCAAGGACACCCCGCTGCTGGCCGCCATCACCGTGCTGGAGATGCTCGGGCTGGCGAGGAGCATCGGGGCGGACACCTTCCGCTATGCCGAACCCATCACCGCGGCCGGGTTGCTGTACCTGATCGTGGCCTTGGTGATGGCCTGGGGCGCACGCGTCGTGGAGCGCAAGTTCGGCACGGTGCGCGGCTAGCCTGCGCTTCCCACCAACCCGCATGAGAGGAACTCAGAGATGAGCGAGGCAACCGAGGCATCATCCGGCGCCGCCAAGAACGACCAGTTCATCGTCTTCGACAAGATCCGCAAGCAGTTCGGCAGCAACGTGGTGCTGGACGACCTCTCGTTCTCGGTCGGCTCCGGCGAGCGGGTCACCCTGATCGGGCCCAGTGGTTCCGGCAAGACTACGATCCTGCGGCTGCTGATGACGCTGGAGCGGCCGAACAGCGGCACCATCAACGTGGACGGTGAGTACCTGTTCCACGAGCAGCGCAACGGGAAGCTGGTCCCGGCCGGCGAGGCGCACATCCGCAAGGTCCGGCGCCGGATCACCATGGTGTTCCAGCATTTCAACCTGTTCCCGAACATGCGCGTGCTGCGCAACGTCACCGAGGCGCCGATCCACGTGCTCGGGCAGTCGCGGGAGGAGGCCGAGACCCGCGGCAAGGAGCTGCTGGAGATGGTCGGGCTCGGCGACAAGCTGAACGCCTACCCCTCCCAGCTCTCCGGCGGGCAGCAACAGCGGGTCGGCATCGCCAGGGCGCTGGCCGTGGACCCGGACGTGTTGCTGATGGACGAGGTGACCTCCGCGCTGGACCCGGAGATCGCGGCCGAGGTGCTGGACGTGCTGCGGGACATCGCGCGCAACACCGACGTCAGCATGCTGCTGGTCACGCACGCGATGAAGTTCGCGCGGGACGTGTCGAACCGGGTGCTGATGTTCTGCGACGGGGGCATCATCGAGGACGGGGCACCGGAGCGGATCTTCAACGAGCCGGAGCACGACCGCACCCGCAGCTTCCTGCGTTCGGTCATCGACGAGACGTGATTCGGCGGCGGTGCCGTACTACCGTCGAGGTATGGGCGAGTACGAGCACCTGCTGCTGACACGGGACGGCGACACCGTCACCATCACGATGAACCGGCCGGGGCGGCGTAACTCGCTGTCCGGTGAGCACCTCGGCGAGCTGCTCGCCGCGTTCCGGGAGGTCGCCGAGACCGACGCCACCGGTGTCGTGCTCGCCGGTGCCGGGCCGGTGTTCTCCGCCGGGCACGACTTCGCCGATGTGGCCGCGCGGGACCTGATGGAGGTGCGCGAGCTGCTGCGGCTGTGCACCGAGCTGATGCGGACGGTCCAGTCGGTGCCACAGGTGGTACTGGCGCGGGTGCACGGGCTGGCCACGGCGGCCGGCTGCCAGCTGGTGGCCTCCTGCGATCTCGCGGTGGCCGGCGAGTCGGCCGGCTTCGCGCTGCCCGGGGGTAAGGGCGGCTGGTTCTGCCACACACCGGCCGTGCCGGTGGCCAGGTCGGTCGGGCGGAAGCGGCTGATGGAGCTGGCGCTGACCGGCGACGCGATCGACGCGGTCACCGCGCTGGACTGGGGGCTGGTGAACCGGGTCGTCCCGGACGGCGAGCTCGACCAGGCCGTCGCCGACCTGCTGGCGCGCGCCACCCGGGGCAGCAGGGCAGGCAAGGCGCTCGGCAAGCAGACCCTGTACGCCCAGCTCGACCGCCCCGAGTCGGATGCCTACGACATCGCGCTCGAGGTGATGGCCTCGGCCTCGCAACTCCCCGGCGCACGCGAGGGCATGGCCGCCTTCCTGGAGAAGCGCACTCCCTCCTGGCCGGATTAGCGCTCGTCGTGGTGTAGCAGCAGGAGGAAGTAGGCTGCCATGGACTGGGAGTCGGTGATCTCGCCCTTCCGTGCCATCGCCTCGAACTCGGCGCGTTCGAACCAGGCCATGCGCATGTCCTGTTCCTCGTGCTCCCGCTCCGGCTCGCCTTCCCGCAGGTCGGTCGCCAGGAACGCGTGACCGACCTGGCTGCTGAACCCGGGCGCGACATCCAGCCGGCCGAGATCGATGATGGAACCGGCGCGCAGCCCGGTCTCCTCGCGCAGCTCCCGCGCGGCCAGTTCGGGTGCAGGGACGTCGGCGAGTTCGGGTGCGGTCCCCTGCGGGAACTCCCACCGGCGCTCGCCGAGCGGGTAGCGAAACTGCTCGACCATGCACAGCCGGTCCCCGTCCAGGGGAATGACCAGCGCGTAGGTCGGCTTATCGACAATGGAGTAGATTCCGGAGGAGCCGTCCGGTCGGCGAATGTCGTCCTCGCGCAGTGTCATCCAGTTGTTGCGGTAGACCTCGCGTGAGCCGATGCGTTCGATGCCATGCACGCCGCCAGTATGTCGTTCGTGGAGATCACGGTGGCACGCGCGGGAGGCAAGCACCCGCCGTCCGACCCTTCGCGCCGGCCGGCACGCGCGTCGCCTAGTCTCACGAGCGTGCGTTTAGTAATCGCCCGATGCCAGGTCGACTACGCCGGCAGGCTCACGGCCCATTTGCCGATGGCAACCAGGCTCCTTCTGGTGAAGGCCGACGGCTCGGTGTCGGTGCACTCCGACGACCGGGCCTACAAGCCGCTGAACTGGATGAGCCCACCGTGCTGGCTGATCGAGGACGGCAACCTGTGGATCGTGGAGAACAAGTCCGGCGAGAAACTGGTGATCAGCATCGACGAGGTGCTCGAGGACGTCTCGCACGAGCTGGGTGCCGAGCCCGGCCTGGTCAAGGACGGGGTCGAGGCGCACCTGCAGGAGTTGCTCGCCGAGCACATCCACACCCTCGGCGAGGGATACTCGTTGGTGCGTAGGGAGTACCCGACCGCCATCGGCCCGGTGGACATCATGGCGCGGGATGCCGAGGGTGTCTCGGTCGCCGTGGAGATCAAGCGGCGTGGCGAGATCGACGGGGTGGAGCAGCTGACCCGCTACCTCGAACTGCTCAACCGGGACCCGCTGCTGGCGCCCGTGGAGGGTGTCTTCGCGGCACAGCTGATCAAACCGCAGGCACGCACGCTGGCCGAGGACCGCGGGATCCGCTGCGTCACCCTGGACTACGACGCGCTGCGCGGCATCGAACCGGACGAGTTCCGCCTCTTCTGAGTACACGAACAGCCAACACCTGCACGCGCACGGCCAACGCGTGTGCGTGGGCGGCCAACACGCGTATGTGTATGTGGGGAGCACACACGCCGAGCGGGTGATCTTCGGTCCTCCAGCGGGCACGCCATGTCAAGACCGGACAACATCGGGCCGGGTGCGTTCACGGGCGGTTAATCATGCAGTAGTGTGCGCGGTCAGCTCGATTGTGGTGTTTGTTGTTGGATAATGTGCGACTCGGGAGGTGAGTCGGTTGCACGTGCTGGCTCAGGCTGACCTGCGCCTCGATGCGAACGCGGTCGACTACTTGCTACTGGCGTTCTACTTCGTGTTGGTGCTCGGCATCGGTTACCTGGCCAGACGGCAGGTGTCCACCAGCCTGGACTTCTTCCTCTCCGGCCGGTCCCTGCCGGCCTGGGTCACCGGGTTGGCTTTCATCGCGGCCAACCTCGGGGCCATCGAGGTCATGGGGATGTCCGCGAACGGTGCGCAGTACGGCATGCCGACCGCGCACTACTTCTGGATCGGCGCCGTGCCCGCGATGCTGTTCCTCGGCATCGTGATGATGCCGTTCTACTACGGCTCCAAGGTGCGCAGCGTTCCCGAGTTCATGCTGCGCCGGTTCGGCAAGCCTGCCCACCTCGTCAACGGCATCAGCTTCGCCTCGGCCCAGATCCTGATCGCGGGCGCGAACCTGTTCCTGCTGGCCAGTGTGGTGAACCTGTTGCTGGGCTGGCCGATCTGGGTGTCGGTGATCCTGGCCGCGGTGATCGTGCTCGCCTACACCGCGCTCGGCGGGTTGTCCGCGGCGATCTACAACGAGGTGCTGCAGTTCTTCGTGATCGTGGCCGCGCTGCTGCCGCTCACCATCGTCGGCCTGTACAAGGTCGGCGGCTGGGAAGGACTTGTGGACAAGGTGACCGCGGGCCCCGGCGGTGCCGAACAGCTCAGCTCCTGGACCGGCAACCAGCTCACCGGGTTCGGCAGCAACTTCCTCTCCGTGCTCGGCCTGGTCTTCGGCCTCGGGTTCGTGCTGTCCTTCGGCTACTGGACCACCAACTTCGTCGAGGTGCAGCGCGCCATGGCCTCCAAGAGCATGTCGGCGGCGCGGCGCACCCCGATCATCGGCGCTTTCCCGAAGATGCTGATGCCGTTCATCGTGATCATCCCCGGCATGATCGCCGGTGTCACGGTCACCGAGCTGATGGGCGAGAACAAGGAGGCCCTGCTGGCCGGGGACGCGGCGGGCAGCGGCGCGGACTTCAACGACGCCCTGCTGCTGCTCATGCGGGACCTGCTGCCCAACGGCATGCTCGGCATCGCGCTCGCCGGCCTGCTCGCCTCCTTCATGGCCGGGATGGCGGCCAACCTCAGCTCGTTCAACACGGTGTTCACCTACGACATCTGGCAGGCCTACCTGAAGAAGGGCCGGCCGGACGGCTACTACCTGCGGATCGGGCGGGTCGTCACGGCCTGCGCGACCGTGCTGGCGATCGGGACCGCGTTCATCGCGTCCACCTACGCCAACCTGATGGACTACCTGCAGCAGCTGTTCTCGTTCTTCAACGCGCCGCTGTTCGCCACCTTCATCCTCGGTATGTTCTGGAAGCGGATGACGCCGACCGCCGGCTGGCTCGGCCTGGTCACCGGCACCGCCTCGGCGATCTCCGTGTTCATCCTCGCCGAGACCGGGGTCTGGGACCTGCCGGGCCAGGGAGCGGCCTTCGTCGGTGCCGGGGCGGCCTTCGTGGTGGACATCGTGGTCAGCGTCGTGGTCTCGTACCTGACCGCGCCGAAGCCGGTGGCCCAGCTTGCCGGCCTGGTCTACTCGGAGACGCCGAAGGCCACCAGGACACACTCGACCACCGGTGACGACGCGGGCTGGTACCGCAACCCCGGCCTGCTCGCGGGCATCGTGCTGGTCATCACCATCGTGCTGAACATCATCTTCTAGGGAGGGTGCGTCATGGCGAACGAACCCAAGGCCCGCCGTGCCGGTGCCTTCGACGTTCGGATGGTCATCGCCCTGCTGATGGGCGTCTACGGAGCGGTGCTCACCGTGATGGGGCTCGGCGTCACCACCGAGGAGGAGATCGCCAAGTCCGCGGGCGTGAACATCAACCTCTGGGCCGGCATCGGCATGCTGCTCTTCGCGGCCTCGTTCGTGCTCTGGGTGAGGCTGCGCCCGCTGGTCGTCCCCGAGTCCACCGAGGACACCGAGGACACCGAGTCTGCCGAGTCCACCGGGGATGCCGAAAGGGACACCTCGCGCGGGAGCGAATGAACAGGTTGCGCGTACGCGACCGGACCGGTGCCGCTACCGTGCGGGGCGTGTTTTCTCGCGTTTCCACCCGGTCCGGTCGCGGCCTGCTGCCACTCGGGGCCGTGCTCGCGGTACTGCTGGTCGGCTGCGGGCCGGACCTGGGCAAGGTCAATTTCCAGCGCACCACGGTGCCCGCGGAAGCGGGTGGTGGGCAGGGCCAGGTGCCGACCGGGCCGATCGACGATCCGGCGGTCACCGTGGCGGCCCTGCGCACCGTGGACCCGTGCGGCCTGCTGACCGCGGAGCTGCTCGGCAAACTCGGCACCGTCGGCCAGGCGAACGCCTCGGGCTGGGACCAGTGCAGCACCAGTATCCAGGACACCGGCGGTAAGACCGTCCGATTGTCCCTGCGGTTCGGCGACGCGCTCAGCGACACCCGCAGCGCCAACGGCAATGTCGAGGGCCTGCCGCAGGTCGAGAACAAACTGGACGACACCAGTTGCTTCGTCAGCGCCCAGACCTCCAAGGAGGACGGGCTGGCCATTACCGTGCAGGTCGACTACGCGGGTGGCGATCCGTGCGCGCCCGGCCGTACCGCGTTGCGGAACGTGGTCAAGGCCGTACACGAGGATCCGCCCCGGTTCGCCGAGGCCGAGGGATCACTGGTCGGGGTCGATCCCTGTGCCGGCGTCGAGGACGCCACGATCGCCGAGGTCGTACCGGGCGAGGTGCAGAAGCGCAACGTCAACCTGCACACCTGTGGCTGGTCCGCGTCCGGCCCCGAGGTGATGCTGGAGTTCCGGCTCGCCTACCCGCCGGACGACGGCACGGAGGTCGACCTCGGCGGTGGGGTGACCGGGTACCAGGACACGGTGGGTGCCGGTGCCCAGTGCGCCGTCACCTGGGTGCACCGATCGGTGGAGAACGACCGGGCCGAGCTGGTCGAGCTGGAGTACCGCAACTACGCGGCGGAGGACGTGGAAGCCGAGAACTCCTGCGGTAAGGCGGTGGAGACGGCCAAGAAGGTCGTCGGCGGCCTGCCCGGTGCCTGAGCACCTTTCTTCCCGCCCGCGCGTGGCGCGAGCGGGCCGTGGACGGTAGGAAGAGTCCGTCAGCTACCCGCGCTGGAGGGCCGAATGAAGAAGATCATCAACGATCCGGCGGCGGTGGTCGCCGAATCGCTCGCCGGTCTCGCCGTTGCCCACGCCGACCTGTTACGGGTACAGCAGGATCCGGCTGTCGTGGTGCGGGCGGATGCCCCGGTGAACGGGCGGGTGGCGGTGGTGTCCGGTGGCGGCTCCGGGCACGAGCCCCTGCACGGCGGGTTCGTGGGGCCGGGCATGCTGCATGCCGCCGTACCCGGCCCGGTGTTCACCTCGCCGACTCCGGACGCCGTGCAGGCCGCGATCTCCGCGACCACCGGCGCCGCCGGTGCCCTGCTCCTGGTGAAGAACTACACCGGGGACGTGCTCAACTTCGAGACCGCGGCCGAGCTCGCCGCGGCCGAGGACCTCGACGTGCGCAGCGTGGTGATCGACGACGACGTCGCGGTGGCGGACTCCACCTTCACCGCGGGCAGGCGGGGAGTCGGCGGCACCGTGCTACTGGAGAAGATCGTCGGCGCCGCGGCCGAGCGGGGTGACTCGCTCGATACGGTGGAGGCACTGGCGCGCAGGGTGGTCGGTCAGGCGCGCTCGATCGGGGTCGCACTCACCGCGCCGGTGGTGCCGCACGTCGGCACGCCCAGTTTCGAGCTCGGGGAGAACGAGATCGAGTTCGGGATCGGGATCCACGGCGAACCCGGCCGGGAACGCATCCAGGCCGAGCCCGCGGACGCACTGGTGGACCGGATGCTGCGCGCGGTGCTGGAGGACCTGCCGTTCCAGCGCGGCGACGAGGTGTTGCTGTTCACCAACTCGATGGGCGGCACCCCGCCGATGGAGCTGTACCTCGCGCACGGCATTGCCGAGCGGCTGCTCGGGGAACAGGGGATCGTGGTGCGGCGCAGGCTGATCGGTCCCTACATCACCAGCCTCGAGATGCAGGGGATCAGCCTTACCCTGCTGAAGCTGGACGACGAGCTGACCGAGCTGTGGGACGCGCCGGTGCGCACGGCGGCCCTGCGCTGGGGGGTTTGACGATGGGGTGCACCGCAAGCGATGTGGCCAGGGCACTACGCGCCGTCTCCGAAGTGGTCGCCGAGCATCGGGACGAACTGGTCGAACTGGACCGGGTGATCGGGGACGCCGACCACGGAGAGAACCTGCAACGCGGGTTCTCCGCGGTGGTGTCCACCCTGGACACGGCGGTTCCGGAGACGCCGGGCGCCGTGTTGAAGGTCGCCGCGACCACCCTCATCTCCAAGGTCGGCGGCGCCGCGGGGCCGTTGTACGGCACGGGCTTCCTGCGCGCCGCGACGACGCTCGCCGATCGGTCCGAACTGGACCCCGCGGGGGTGGCGGGCGCCCTGCGCGCCGGCCTCGAAGGGGTGCGGGCACGCGGCAAGGCCGAGCAGGGCGACGCCACCATGGTGGACGCGCTCATCCCGGCGGTGGAGGCCGCCGAGCGGGCGGCCGAAGCGGGTGACGGGATCGCCGAGGTGCTGTCCGCGGCCGCGGACGCCGCGGACAAGGGTGCCGAATCCACGGTGCCGCTGGTGGCGCGCAAGGGCCGTGCCTCCTACCTGGGAGAGCGCAGCGTGGGCCACCTCGACCCCGGCGCCCGGTCCACCGCGCTGCTGCTGCGGGCACTGGCGGGGGCCGCCCGATGAGCCGAGGTATGAGTTCCGAGGGCGACGCCGAGCGAGCATCGCAGGTCCGGCCTGCGGGCCGAGGAGCGCAGCGAGAAGGAGCTGAGGTATGAGTTCCGAGGGCGACGCCGAGCGAGCATCGCAGGTCCGGCCTGCGGGCCGAGGAGCGCAGCGAGAAGGAGCCGAGAAATGAGCGTCGGCTTGGTGCTTGTCGCGCACAGCGCGAGACTGGCCGAGGGGCTCGCCGAGCTCGCCGGGCAGATGGCGCCGGACGTCACCGTGCTGCCGGCGGGCGGCTTGCCAGGGGGCGGCCTCGGCACGGACTACGACTCGGTGGTCGCCGCGGTGCAGCGGGCCGACTCCGGCGCGGGTGTCGTGCTGCTCTACGACCTCGGCAGTGCGCAGATGACCGCCGAACTCGCGGTGGAATCGCTGCCGGAGGAGGGCACGGCCGTGGTCGCCGACGCACCCTTCGTCGAGGGCACGGTGGCCGCGGCGGTCGCCGCGCAGGGTGGTGCGGATCGTGACCGGGTACTGGAAGCCGCGGCCGCGGCCGGCGCGCCCGCCGATCTCGGCCCGGCCCCGGCCGAGCCGGACGACCGGGAAACCCGCCAGGTGGAGCTGACCCTGCGCAACGAGGTGGGGTTGCACGCCCGCCCGGCGGCGCTGCTGGCGCGGGGCGTTGCCGATCTGGACGCGCAGGTTCGGGTCCGGGCGGGCGGCGAGGAGGTGGACGCGCACAGCGTGCTCGCCCTGATGTCGCTCGGCGCCCGGCAGGGCGATCGGATCGAGGTACTCGCCGCCGGGCGGCAGGCACAGGAGGCGCTGGACCGCATCAGCTCCCTGGTGGAACGCGACTTCGACGAATGACCCGTGGCCGCCCGCCCGCACCGTTAGGGTGGCTGGCCATGATGGCTCGAGGGGCGCGGCGGGCGGCCGCGGTGCTGGCGGTCGGTGTCCTCGTAGCGCTCGGCGGCTGCGCGGGCGAGGTTCCCGGCAGCGCCGTGCCCGACCCCGCCGAGCAGCCGCTGACCGTGGACTCCTTCGGCGACCTGCGTACGCTCGATCCCTGCGGGCTCGCCCAGCCCGCGGCGTTCGCCGCGCACGGGCAGGCCCGCCCGCTTTCCCGCCTTTCCTTCGACGAGTGCCTGGTTGCGGTCACCATCGGGCAGGACAACGTGGAGGTCGAGTACGGGTTGCTGCGCCAGCTCTCCGCGCTGCCGGAGCAGGGCCGCGAGATCGGCACGCTGTCCCGCGGGATGCGGGTGGTGCAGACCGACTCCGATGAGCGTCGCTGCGAGCGGCACCTGGTGCTGGCCGATGACGTCGCGATCTCGGTGTTCGCGCAGCGGCAGGGAGCGGACGCCGAGCTGAGCGCCGAGCAGATCTGCGCCGTCGCGAAGGCGGGGGTGGACGCGATCTTCGAGACCGTGCAGACCGGCAACGCCCCGCACTGGGAGCCGCCGCACAACTCGCTGGCCCGGCTGTCGGCGTGTTCGGCGTTGCCCACCGACGAGGTGCTCGGGCTGCTGGGACGTACCTCGAGGGAGGTCACCCTTTTCCCCGCCGAGCACCAGTGCATCTGGGGGTTGCCGGGTGGGGAGACGCCCAACGCGCAGCTCGACTTCGTGGTCAGCGCGGAGGAGACGTCGTCGGGCGACGCCTCCGTCGAGCAGATCGCGGGTCGTTCCACCACGGTCGATCCCACCGGGACCGACGAGCTGCGGGTGTGCACGATCAGCACCGAGCACATCGAGTTCGCCCAGGCGATCGAGGGAGAACGGGAGTACGCGGTGATCCGGACCCTGTTCCCGAGCGCGACGGGCACCGACCCGTGTGAGGTCGGCAGCAAGCTGGCCGAGATGGCCTGGCCGACGCTGCCACCGCGGTGAGCGTTTCCGGCGGCACCATTCGTCACTTGCTCGATTCCGTGCGCTGACCGATCGTGATCATGGCCTGGGCATGGCACCATCAAGGAACGCTACTAGTCGGTAACTTGTGGAGGCGGCCGTGGGACGCGAGATCACGAAGGTCGGAGTCGTCGGGCTCGGCACGATGGGCTCCGGCATCGCGGAGGTGCTGGCCCGCAGCGGGCTCTCGGTGACCGCGATCGAGGTCGACGAGGGGTGCGCGGCACGCGGTCGCGGGCACGTCGAGAGCTCCACCGAACGGGCGGTGCGCAAGGGCAAGCTGGCCGAGCGGGAGCGGGACGCGCTGCTCGACCGGATCCGGTACGGCACCTCGCTGCACGACCTCGCCGAGGTGGACCTCGTGGTGGAGGCGATCCCGGAGAGCCTCGAGCTCAAGGCCGAGGTGTTCGCGCAACTCGACAAGATCACCGGGCCGGAGACGGTACTGGCCTCCAACACCTCCGCACTGTCCATCACCGAGATCGGGGTGCACACCTCCCGCCCCGGCAAGGTGGTCGGGATGCACTTCTTCAACCCGGCCCCGGTGCTGCGGCTGATCGAGGTGGTGCGCACCGTGGTCACCGAACCGGAGGTGGTCACCGAGGTCACGGCCTTCGCGGAGAGGCTGGGCAAGACACCGGTGGTGATCGGGGACCGGGCCGGGTTCATCGCCAACGCGCTGCTGTTCGGCTACCTCAACCACGCGGTGCGGATGTACGAGCAGCAGTACGCCACCCGGGAGGACCTGGACGCGGCGATGCGCCTCGGCTGCGGCTACCCGATGGGCCCGCTCGCCCTGCTCGACCTGATCGGGCTGGACACGGCCCACGAGATCCTGGAGACGATGTACCACCAGTCCCGGGACCGGTTGCACTCACCGGCGCCACTGCTCAAGCAGATGATCACCGCCGGGCTGCTCGGCCGGAAGGCCGGAAGGGGTTTCTACACCTACGAGGCGCCCGAGTCGCCGGTGGTGGTCGGCGACGAACGGCCCGCGGTGTCCGGTTCGGATGGTGCCGCCCGGCCGGTGGCCACGGTGGGCGTGGTCGGCACCGGCACGATGGCCACCGGCATCGTGGAGGTGTTCGCCCGGCGGGGTTATCCGGTGGTGCTGCGCGCCCGGAGCGCGGACAAGGCGGCGGCCGCGGTCGCGAAGGTGGGCAAGTCCCTCGACAAGGCGGTCGCCAAGGGCCGGATGACCGAGGAGGAGGCCGGGGCGGCACTGGACCGGATCACGCCGGCGGTCGAGTTCGCCGAGCTCGCCGGGGCCGACCTCGTGATCGAGGCCGTCGCCGAGGAGCTGGCGGTGAAGCGGGCGGTGTTCGCGGCACTGGACGGGGTGGTCAAGCCCGGCGCGGTACTGGCGACCACAACCTCCTCGCTGCCCGTGATCGAGTGCGCCGCGGCCACCACGCGCCCCGGCGAGGTGCTCGGCCTGCACTTCTTCAACCCCGCGCCGGTGATGAAGCTGGTGGAGGTGGTGAGCACGATCGCGACCGACCCGGACGTGCTGGCCACCGGGCGGGCCGTCTGCGCCGCGGTCGGCAAGCATCCGGTGCGTTGCGGCGATCGGGCCGGGTTCATCGTCAACGCCCTGCTGTTCCCGTATCTCAACGACGCGGTGAAGATGCTCGAGGCGCACTACGCGCGGGCCGAGGACATCGACACGGCGATGAAGGTCGGCTGCGGGTTGCCGATGGGCCCGTTCGAGCTGCTCGACGTGGTCGGCCTGGACGTGTCCCTGGCGATCCAGCGCACCCTGTACAACGAGTTCCGCGAGGCGGGGTTCGCGCCGGCTCCGCTGCTGGAGCACCTGGTGACCGCGGGCAGGCTCGGCCGCAAGACCGGCAAGGGCTTCCAGGACTACACCCAGCGCTCGTGAAACCTAGTTGCAGCAGCCGCCACCGCAGCAGCCGCCGCCCGCCGGCGCGGGTGTCGGTGCGCCGCCGGTCAGCGGCACGGTGGTGAGCAGCTTGACCGTGTCCCGGTGACCGTCCGGGCAGGTGGCCGGCGCGCCGGACTCGCTCATCGGCCTGCTCAGCTCGAAGGTGCCGGTGCATTCCCGGCATCGGTAGGCGTAGGTCGGCATGTGCCCATTATCGGGGATGCCGGACGGATGGGAAGCTGAGCGGCGTGGACACAGCGGATGAGCCCATGCTGGACGAGCGGATACCGCACCTTGCCACCGTTGTCCCCGCCGCCCTTGCCGCCCTCGGCGTGGACGGTTGCACCGGCGGGCTCGGGTTTCCCGAGCTGACCGGCGCCTGCGTGCTGCTGGTGGACGGGCTCGGCTGGGAACTGCTGGAGGAGCACGCCGATGCCGCGCCGGTGCTGGCCGGGCTGCGGCGCGGGCCGTTGCGGGTCGGCTACCCCGCGACCACGGTGGCCGGGCTGTCCGCGATCGGCACCGGGGTGCCCTCGGGTGAGCACGGGATGGTCGGCTACTCCTTCGAGGTGCCCGGCGTCGGTGTGCTCAACGCGCTGCGCTGGTGCGGCCATCCCGGCGGGGAGGACCTGCGTGCGGCGGCGACCCCGGAGGAGGTGCAGCCGCTGCCCACCACCTTCGCCATGGCCGCTGCCGCCGGGCTGGCGGTGAGCGTGGTGTCCGCGGCCGAGTACAAGCACTCCGCGTTGACCAGGGCGGTGCTGCGCGGTGGCCGGTACGTCGGCGTGCACGCCCTCGGCGACCTTGCCGCGCGGGCGCTGGCCGCGATCGGGGAACCGGGCACCTTCTGCTACGCCTACCACAGTGAGCTGGACATGCTCGGCCACGTGTACGGCCCTGGTTCGGCCGCGTGGCGGATGCAGCTGCGCCAGGTCGACCGGCTGGTGGAGTCCCTCGTGGACGGTCTGCGGCCGGGCACGATGCTCGCGGTCGTCGCCGATCACGGCATGGTCGGGCTGGACGGCACCGCGGTGGACGCCGACGACACGCCCGAACTGCTCGCCGGGGTGCGCGCCCTCGGCGGTGAGGTCCGGGCGCGGCACGTGTACACCGAGGACGGCGCGGCCGGGGACGTGCTGGCCGCCTGGCGGGAGACGCTCGGCGCGCGGGCATGGGTGCTGCCGGGGGAGGAGGCGATCGCGCGGGGCTGGTTCGGGCCGCGGGTCGCCGACCACGTGCGGCCCCGGATCGGGGACGTGGTGGCCGCCGCGCGCGGCCGGTCCGGGGTGCTGCGCGAGCTTGCCGAGCCGGTGGAGTCCGCGATGCGTGGCCAGCACGGTTCGCTCACCAGCGCCGAGCAACTCGTGCCGCTGGCCGTGGCCCACGGCTGATCCGTTCGAGCGGATCCTGGTTACCGTGGAGTCGTGCCCCGACGTAACCGGCCCCGAGGTTCCCGCCCCGACCAGCCTTCCGCGGTCGGTGCGGCCACCGGCTGGGCCAGGCCGGAGTCCGGGCCGGACGGGGAGTGGCTGGTGCGCAGCGTGCCGGGGTCGCAGGCCACGAAGTTCTACCGCTGCCCCGGCTGCGACCACGAGATCCGGCCGGGTGTGCCGCATGTGGTGGTCTGGCCCGCGGGCGGCACCGGTTCGGTGGAGGACCGCAGGCACTGGCACCGCGGTTGCTGGCAGGCGCGGGCCCGGCGCGGGCCCACCCGCCGCCGCTGATCGCGGCGGCATCGATCACTTGCGGTAGAAGACCGCGGGCACGTCCTTCCCGCCCTCGCGGTAGGGACCCTCCCTGTACAGCCGGAAGCCGAGCTTGTCGGCGACCCGGCGGGCCGGGGTGTTGCCGGGGTTGGTGACGATCACCACAGGCGTCCCGGCGAGCTCCCGCTCGGCCCACTCCACCGTCGGGGCCGCCATCTCCATGGCGTAGCCGTTGCCCCAGGCACTCGGCCGGAACCGGTAGGCGAGGTTCAGGATCGTCTCCCCCTCGATCTCCTTGTACCGCACCCCACCGAGGCCGATGACCGTGCCGGAGGCCGACTCCTCGACCATCCAGTAGCCGAGCCCGTGCTCGGCCCACTGCCGCCGCCACTCGGCGAACAGCGTTCGGGCCTCCTCCTCGCTCGGCGGAGGTCCGCCGTGCTCGTGGGTCGCCGGGTCGGTCTGGATCTCGATCACGGCCGACAGGTCATCCTCGCGGATACGGCGCAGCAGCAGCCGCTCGGTGCGGATGTCCCGCAATGTGTGGATCATGTAGGCGACACTAGCGGCGGGGTCGAACAGAATGTGGGGTATGACCAAGCTGCCTGTTGTCCTGCTGCACGCGTTCCCGCTGGACTCCCGGATGTGGAACCGGGTCCGCGAACCACTCGCCGAGCACACCCGGCTGATCACCCCCGACCAGCGCGGCCTCGGCCGGACCAGGCTGCCGGAGACCGATCGCGCGCCGAGCCTGGACGACGCCGCCATGGACGTGCTGGCCATGCTGGACAAGCTGGAGCTGGACAAGGTGGTGCTCGGCGGCTGCTCGATGGGCGGCTACCTGACCATGGCGGTGCTGCGCGCGGCCCCGGAGCGAATCGGTGGGCTGGTGCTGATCGACACCAAGGCGGGCGCCGACACCCCCGGCGCCTCCGCGAACCGGCTTTCCGTCGCCGACCGGGCCGAGGCCGAGGGCGGCACCGGCTGGCTGGCCACCACCATGCTGCCGAAGCTGCTTTCCGTCGGGACCCGGTACCGCCGCCCCGACCTGGTGGAGACCGTACGGGACCAGATCGAGTCCCAGCCGCCTTCCGGCGTCGCCTGGGCGCAGCGGGCGATGGCCGCCCGGCCCGACTCCACCGAGGCACTGCGCGCGGCGCGGGTGCCCGCGCTGGTCCTGGTCGGCCAGGAGGACTCGGTCACCCCGCCGGAGCAGGCCGGCACCATGGCCGAGGCGCTGCCGGAGGCCGAGTTCGTCGAGGTGCCGCGGGCCGGGCACCTGAGCCCGCTGGAGGAGCCCGCCGCGGTGATCGACGCGGTCACCGGCTGGTACCGGGCGCGGTTCTAGAGGTACTCGGCGAGTGCGGCCCGCGCCTCCGGTAGCCGTTCGGGGAACCGCCGGGCGATCACGAATCGCCAGCACACCCCGAACAGCCGCCGCAGCTCGACGAACGGCGCCAGCTCGCCCGCCTCGGGCGCCCCGGGGTAGGCGGCCAGCGCCGCCGCCCCGTCCAGCCGGGTGGTCGTGGCCAGTGCGGCGAGGTCCCAGCCGAGCGGTCCGCGCCAGCAGTCCTCGAAGTCGATCCAGCGCGAACCGGCAGCTG
Source organism: Amycolatopsis cihanbeyliensis (assembly GCF_006715045.1). GTDB lineage: Bacteria > Actinomycetota > Actinomycetes > Mycobacteriales > Pseudonocardiaceae > Amycolatopsis > Amycolatopsis cihanbeyliensis. Next base: position 5,990,142 of record NZ_VFML01000001.1, read on the forward strand.
TGCCGAGCAGGTTGCCGGGATGGGCGTCTCCGTGCAGCGCCTGCACCCGCTCGGCCGGGAGCGTCTCGGCCAACCGGTGCGCTCGTTCCCGCAATGATTCCGCCGCCGGGCCCAGCTCACGGGTCAGCAGGTCGAGCATTCGGTGGATTTCGGCCAGCGGCCCCTCGGTCGGCAACTCGCCGGGATAGTCGCGCAGGCATTCGTGCAGCTCGGCCAACCTGCTCGCGACCTCGGCCGGGCCGGGTCGGTAGGACGTGAGATGCGCTACATATCGCCAGAGGGTCACCGGCAGGCCGTCCGCCGCGTGCGGGCCGGCGGGCGGGTCGGTGGACGGGGGCACCACCGGGGCGCCACGCCCGGAGAGGAACGCGGCCAGCGCCACATCGCGAGCCAGCCAGGCGGCGGCATCGGGCCGGGTCAGCAGCGTGGTCGCAGGCACCCTCGCGACCACCGGGCCGAGCCTCACCAGCACGTTCGATCGTTCCGCCAGTACCTCGGGCGCATCGACCGGCAGCCCGAACCGGGCTCCCACCGCCACGGCGGCCGCCACCGCGGATGCCACGTACCCCACCGTCACGGAGTGATCTTGCCAGCCTGTGCGCACCCGCGGGAGGGGTGAGGGATACGATCCCCCTTAGCCGCCGGCGTTGGCGTCCCGCCCGCAGGCTGCTGGACCACGCCGAACGGTGACCACCACAAAGTTGACAGCAGGAGGCAGGAGTGACGGCCGTAGCCCCCCAGCCGATTGCCACGCGTCCGTATCCGACGCGCGAGTCGGTGAAGGGTTCGTACCTGCTGCGGTTGTTCCGCACGACGGACCACAAGCAGATCGGCATCATGTACCTGGTCACGTCGTTCGCCTTCTTCATGGTGGGCGGCGCGATGGCCATGCTGATCCGCACCGAGTTGGCCCGCCCCGGGCAGCAGTTCCTCTCCGCGGAGCAGTACAACCAGCTGTTCACCATGCACGGCACGATCATGCTGCTGCTGTACGCGACCCCGATCCTGTTCGGGTTCGCCAACTTCGTGCTGCCGTTGCAGATCGGTTCGCCGGATGTGGCCTTCCCCCGGCTGAACGCCTTCTCCTACTGGCTGTACCTGTTCGGCGGCCTCATCGTGGTCTCCGGCTTCCTCACCCCCGGTGGCGCCGCCGACTTCGGCTGGTTCGCCTACACCCCGCTCTCGGACGCGATCCACTCTCCCGGGGTCGGGGCCGACCTGTGGATCACCGGCCTGGTGGTGTCCGGTCTCGGCACCATCCTCGGTGCGGTCAACATGATCACCACGGTGGTCTGCCTGCGTGGCCCCGGGATGACCATGTGGCGGATGCCGATCTTCACCTGGAACATCCTGATCACCAGCGTGCTGGTGCTGCTGGCGTTCCCGATCCTCACCGCCGCGCTGATGGGGCTGCTGGCGGACCGGCATCTCGGGGCGCACGTGTTCGACCCGGCCAACGGCGGGGTGATCCTGTGGCAGCACCTGTTCTGGTTCTTCGGCCACCCCGAGGTCTACATCGTCGCGCTGCCGTTCTTCGGCATCGTGTCGGAGATCTTCCCGGTGTTCAGCCGCAAGCCGATCTTCGGGTACAAGAGCCTGGTCTGGGCGACGCTGGCCATCGCCGCGCTGTCGGTCGCGGTGTGGGCGCACCACATGTACGCCACCGGCGCGGTGCTGCTGCCGTTCTTCTCCTTCATGACCTTCCTGATCGCGGTGCCCACCGGGATCAAGTTCTTCAACTGGATCGGCACGATGTGGAAGGGGCAGCTGACCTTCGAGTCCCCGATGCTGTTCAGCCTCGGCTTCATCGTCACCTTCCTCTTCGGTGGGCTGACCGGCGTGCTGCTGGCCGCGCCCTCCATCGACTTCCACGTTTCGGACAGCTACTTCGTGGTGGCGCACTTCCACTACGTGCTCTACGGCACGATCGTGTTCGCCACCTTCGCCGGGATCTACTTCTGGTTCCCCAAGATCACCGGCCGGATGATGGACGAACCGCTGGGCAAGCTGCACTTCTGGACCACGTTCATCGGCTTCCACCTGACGTTCCTCGTCCAGCACTGGCTCGGCGCGGAAGGCATGCCGCGACGCTACGTCGACTACCTGATCAGCGACGGGTTCACCACGTTGAACACGATCTCCACGATCGGGGCCTACATCCTCGGTGCCTCGACGCTGCCGTTCATCTGGAACGTGTTCAAGAGCTACCGCTACGGCGAGATCGTCACCGTGGACGACCCCTGGGGCTACGGCAACTCGCTGGAGTGGGCCACCTCCTGCCCGCCGCCGCGGCACAACTTCACCGAGCTGCCGCGGATCCGGTCCGAGCGGCCCGCGTTCGAGCTGCACTACCCGCATATGGTCGAGCGGCTGCACTCCGAGGGGCACATCGGCTTCACCGGTAAGGCCGTGCCGCATCCCGCGGCCAAGAGCGCGCCCTCCGAGGTGCTCACCGAGGCCGCCGTCCCTGGCAGGCACGACAAGGACAACGCGAGCGAACAGTGAGTAGCACGCCGGTACTGATCACGACCACCGGTCCGGACAAGCCAGGCGTCTCCTCGGTGCTCTTCGCGGCACTCGCCCGGCAGGGCGTCGAGGTGCTGGACGTGGAGCAGGTGGTCATCCGTGGCCAACTGGTGCTCGGCGTACTGGTGGCCGTGGAGAGCGATCCCGAGGCCGTGCAGGAGGCCGTCGAGCAGGCGATGGCCACCGTCTCGATGCGCGTCGAGGTACGGATCGGCGACGCCATCGGCGCCGACCCGTACGCGCAGGGCACCCAGGGCTCCAGCCACGTGGTGGTGGTGCTCGGCCGCCCGGTGACCGCGCGGGCCTTCACCGAGGTCGCGCGCAGGCTGGCCGCGCTCGACGCGAACATCGACGCGATCCGCAGCGTGGCCGACTACCCGGTGACCGGGCTGGAGGTCTACGTCTCGGTCGCCGAGGACACCCAGGTCGCCGACGGTGAGCTGCGTTCGGCGCTGGCCGATGTCGCCTCCCGGGTTGGTGTGGACGTCGCCGTGGAGCGGGCCGGACTGACCAGGCGGGCCAAGCGGCTGGTGGTCTTCGACGTGGACTCCACCCTGGTGCAGGGTGAGGTCATTGAGATGCTGGGCGCGCATGCCGGGATCGAGCCGCAGATTCGGGAGATCACCGAGGCCGCGATGCGCGGCGAGCTGAACTTCACCGAATCGCTCGAGCGCAGGGTGGCGTTGCTGGAGGGAGTTCCGGCCTCCGCGCTGGACGAGGTCGCCGCGGCACTCGAGCTCACCCCGGGTGCCCGCACCACGATCCGCACGCTCAAGCGGCTCGGTTTCCACTGCGGGGTGGTGTCCGGCGGGTTCACCCAGATCATCGAGCGGTTGGTGACGGAGCTCGGGCTCGACTTCGGGGCCGCCAACAACCTGGAGGTGGTGGACGGCAAACTCACCGGCCGGGTGGTCGGTGAGGTCGTGGACCGCGAGGGCAAGGCCGCCGCGTTGCACCGGTTCGCCGCGGAGTACGACATCCCGCTCGGCCAGTGCGTCGCGGTCGGCGACGGGGCGAACGACATCGATATGCTCGCCGCCGCGGGCATGGGGGTGGCGTTCAACGCCAAGCCCGCCCTGCGCGAGGTGGCCGACACCGCGCTGTCCCATCCCTACCTGGACGCCGTGCTGTTCGTCCTCGGCGTCACCCGCACCGAGGTGGAGGCGGCCGACTCCGCCGACGGCCTGCAACTGCTGCGGCCGTGACGGTTCTCCGGCCACTCGCGGCCCGCTACGGCTCCTGGTTGAACCTGCCCGCCGCGGACACGGCCGACACCTCGGACGAGGACTCCGAGCGGGTTCGCGCCATGCCGGTGATCCTGCGGATCGAGCGGGCCACCCCGCCGGGTCGCACCGCGCTACTGGAGGCGGCGGCCACCGCGGCCATCGCCCTCTGCCTTGACGAGCGCGCGGCACCGGGCGGCGAGTGGCACGAGGAGGTGGCCTGCTGGGTCGACGGCCGGATCCGCAAGGTCGCTCGCCGGGCCCGCGGGGCGCACTGGGCGGCCGTACAGCGGCTGCCAGGGGTGACCGTGGAGGTGGCGGGCGCGCAGGCCCGCGCCCTGCTGCCCGGCCGGATCGTCGACACTCCGAGGGAGGTCGGCCGGCTGCAGATCTCGGGCAGCGAACTGCCCGCCGACGAGCCGGGTCCGGCACCGGAGGGCGTGCCGGTGTTGTGGCTCAATCCCGGGATCACCATGAGCGTCGGCAAGGCCGCCGCCCAGGTCGGTCATGCAACCATGATCCTGGCCGCGTTGCTGGACGCCGCCCGGCTCGCCCGCTGGGCCGGCCAGGGCTACCGCTGTGCCGTCCGCGCGCCGACGCCGGGGGAGTGGGCCGAACTGTGTTCCGTGGACGACCCGGCCACGGCGTGGCGGGAACGCTCCGTCGTGGCCGTTCGGGACGCCGGATTCACCGAGATCGCCCCCGGAACCATCACCGTGCTGGCTCAGTACTAGCCCGCGGACCCCAGTGGTTGCTTCAGGACGTGCGGTCCGAGGCCTTCCAGACGACGTAGGCCTCATCGGCGTCGGTGGTCATGGCTTCGACGAACTTGTCGTGGTCGAAACCGGGCAGCATCTGCAGCCGCTCCAGCAGGGCGTCGGCGGCCGGGTCCCCACTGGGCACGGCCGTGCCCGCCCCGTCCGAGCCGGCCAGCATGAAAAACACGTCCTCGTCCCACGGCCCCTCCGGGATCACTCTGATCACCACCGCGGACAGGTCTGACCAGGTAACGGACTCCTCGCTGCCGTCGGCCAGCTGCCGGCGTACCCCGGTGTCGTCGACGCGGACCGCCCGGGACCGGGCGCTGGATGAGTCCTGGGACAACGGTTCTCCCTCAGTGTTTTGGCTGGAAACGCGCAGCACGATCGTCAGTCGAACACAGAGGCGCGGGGCGCCTCCGTCTGGGGTGGCGGGAGACGGGCGGGCGACGCCCGGAACTCGGTCACGGCTGTCACCTCCGCAGGTCGTGCGCCCCGCCTCCCCGCTTGTGGGCTCCGCTGAGCGCGCGTTCCTCCGCTCGTCACCACAAGTCCGAGCGGTTTCTCGGGCGCTCCCTCAGGGTTGACGTTTTGTCCACGGTAGTCCGATCCGCCTCCCGGTCACTCAGGTGGGTGCGGCGGCGTCCAGTCTTCGCAGCGCATCCCGGACGACCTGCCGGTCGGTGGTGGGCCAGAACGGCGGCAACGAGGCGCGCAGGAAGCCCCCGTAGCGGGCCGTGGCCAGCCGGGAGTCCAGCACGGCCACCACGCCCCGGTCGCCCATGGTGCGGTGCAGCCTGCCGGTGCCCTGCGCCAGCAGCAGGGCCGCATGGGTGGCCGCGACGGTGAGGAAACCGTTGCCGCCCCGCGCCTCGACCGCGCGCTGCCGGGCGGAGGACACCGGGTCGTCCGGGCGCGGGAAGGGCAGCCGGTCCACCACGACCAGCTGTAGCGCGGGCCCCGGCACATCCACGCCCTGCCACAGGGAGAGCGTGCCGAACAGGCAGGTGTGCTGGTCCTCGGCGAACTTGCGCACCAGCAGTGAGGTGGAGTCCTCGCCCTGACACAGGATCGGATGGTCGATCCGCCCGCGCAGCTCCTCGGTCGCCTGCTTGGCCGCCCGCATGGAGGAGAACAGTCCCAGGGTGCGCCCGCCCGCGGCGTCGATCAGCTCGGTCAGTTCGGCCAGCATGGGTTCGCCGAGCCCGTCCCGGCCCGGCGGCGGCAGATGCTTCGCCACGTACAGGATGCCGTTGCGGCGGTAGTCGAACGGGGAGCCGACGTCGAGGCCGGTCCACTCGATCACGTCCCCGTCCGCGGGCGGGGACTTCTCGGTGGCCGTGCCGGCGGGCTGCTCCCGCTCGACCTGCTTCGAGGATGGTGGCAGGCCCCACTGCCTCGCCAGCGTGTCGAAGGTGCCGCCGAGGGTCAGGGTGGCCGAGGTGAGCACCGTGGTGTTCGCGCCGAAGACCCGCTCGCGCAGTAGCCCGGCCACGGCCAGCGGGGCGACCCGCAGCGTCGGCGGCCGCGGGTTGGCCGAGTACTGGTCGCTGCTCAGCCACACCACGTCCCGCTGGTTCGCCTGGTCCTCCTCGAAGGCATCCAGCAGCCGGACCGCGGTGTCGTGCACCTCCTCCAGCAGCGAGCGGGCCAGCTTGCGCGCGGTGGCCTCCTCGACCTCCTCCTTGCGGTCGGAGCCCAGTGCGGTGAGGCAGGCGTGCGCGGCGTCCCGGACGGCGGGCAGGGCGCCGGCAAGCGGTTGCGGCAGCGCGTCCATCCGGCCCGCGCCGAGGTCGTCCAGTACGAGCGCGAGCCCGTCACCCGACTCCAGCAGCCGGTCGGCGATGCCCGCGTCGATGAGCTTGCCGCAGCGGCGACTGGCCGCGGAGATCATCGCGCTGGTCAGCTCGCCGGTGGCCACCGAGGTCACCCGGTCGACCAGCTCGTGCGCCTCGTCGATGATCACCAGGTCGTGCTCGGGCAGCACCTGGTAACCCTGCAGCGCGTCGATCGCCAGCAACGCGTGGTTGGTCACCACCACGTCGGCCCGGCCGGCCTCGGCCCTCGCCTGCTCGGCGAAGCAGTCGGTGCCGATCGGGCAGCGGGCGGCACCGAGGCATTCCTTCGCGGTGACCGACACCTGTCGCCACGCCCGCTCCGACACGCCGGGCACCAGTTCGTCCCGATCCCCGGTCTCGGTCTCCGAGGACCATTCGTGCAGGCGCTTGACCTCCTTGCCCATCTTGGAGACGTCGAAGGCGTCGAAAAGGCCATCGTCCTCCGGTTCCTCGGCGGCACCGGTGTCCAGCTTGTGCAGGCACAGGTAGTTGCGCCTGCCCTTGAGGATGGCGAAGGTCGGCTCCCTGCCGAGCGGCTTCTTCAGCGACTTGGCCAGCCGCGGCAGGTCCCGGTCGACGAGCTGGCGCTGTAGCGCGATCGTCGCGGTGGAGACCACCACGGTGGCTTCCTTCTGCACCGCGTGGCGGATGGCGGGCACCAGGTAGGCCAGCGACTTCCCGGTGCCCGTTCCCGCTTGCACGGCAAGGTGTTCGCCGGTGCGGACGGCCCGGGCGACCGCCTCGGCCATCTCGATCTGGCCGTCCCGTTCGGTACCGCCGACGGCTTCCACCGCATGCGTGAGCAGCTCACGGACACTGGGCAACTCGGAGCGTTCGGCCACGGCGCCAAACGGTACCCGGGGGCGCCGTCAGAATCGGGCAGGCGGTGGGCTCAGCGGTGCGAACGGATCCGTTCGACCAGCTTCCAGGTGCCCGGCAGCAGGCCCGCGGCGAGCACGATCTTCACCGCGTCGCCGATCAGGAACGGCACCACGCCCATGGCGAGGCCGTCCGCGAGGCCCAGCGAGGCCGCGGCCATCAGCCAGGGCACCCCGACGGCGTAGATGGCCAGGTTGCCGAGCACCATCGTGCCCGCGGTGCGCAGCGGGGTGCGGTCGCCGCCGCGGGCTGCCAGCGCGCCCACCAGCGCTCCGGCGAACACGAAGCCGACGATGTATCCGGCGCTCGCGCCGAACAGCCCCGAGCTGCCGTTCTGGAACCACGGCACCCCCGCCGCGCCGATCAGCAGGTACAGCAGCAACGAGGCGGCACCGCGTTGCCAACCCAGCGCGGCTCCGGTGAGCAGGGCGGCGAAGGTCTGGCCGGTCATCGGCACCGGGCTGCCCGGGACCGGCAGCGCGACCTGTGCCGCGAGCCCGGTGACCACCGCGCCACCGGCGACAAGGGCGAGGTCACGGGCCAGCGCGCCGGGAACGAGGTCGGCGAGGACCGGGCGGCGGTCGGCCAGGGACAACGAAGACACGGATGACCTCCCAGCGAGAACGAAACTCCAGCGCAGGCTAGTGCGGACGGATCTTCCGCGGCCCCCGGAAGTCGCCTTTCTCACGACCGCCCGCGCCACTCGACCGGGTGGTGTGATGCGCTCCGGGTCAGGCTCGGCCCGCTCACCGCCGATGCCGTCAAAGGGTAAGTACGTCACGGGGAATGGAGCGGGCGATGTCGAGGATCAACCGGGCGATGCTGGCTGCGGCGCTGAGCGGAGGGTTGTTGGGTGGCGGGTTGCTTGCGGTTCCGGCGCAGGCGCAGGCCGCCGAGTGGACCGCACTTGCCGAGGGCTCGCTCGGTTCGGTGGACATGGTGGTGGGCGGCCAGTCCGTGGGGTCCGGCCCGATAGCCCGCTGTGACGCCGACGAGCAGCCACGCAACAACGCCGGGGTCGCGGTGGTCAGCCGAACCACCCGGTACGGCAGGGGAGAGACCGACTGCGGCCGCGACGACACGGGCATCGCCTCGGCCGAGGCCGGTGGCCAGCGGTTCAGCACCGAGGTGCTGCGCCAGTTCGGCGGCCCCGCGCTGGAGGTGCGCTCGTACGCCGCCCGCTGCCGGACCACGGAGAACGGCAGCAGCGGGTACATGGAACTGGGCGGCGTCTCCGGGTTCACCGTGCCGAGGGACATCCCGATCAACCACGCCGTCACCATCCCCGGGAAGCAACCCGAGGATCCGCCGATGGCGAAGATCGTGCTGAACGAGGTGGTCATCCCGGACCCGCCGGACGGCAGCATGACCACGAACGCCCTGCACATCACGCTGTTTCCGGAAGGCGGCCCGGCCAGCGGCAGCCTGATCGTCGGTAGCGCGAGCTGCGACCCCTACGGCCTGTCCCCGCAACCGGCCAACTCGCCCACATGAGCGGCAAACTCGGTGACGCGAGGAGCAAACACGGTTACCTGAGCGGCCAACACGCCGGGCCCCGGCGTGTTTGCCGCCCGCGTAGGTGAGTTTGCTGTTGACGTACGGTCAGGAAGCGATGGTGGGCTCCCCGTCGAGGGCGACACCGGCCTCGCGTAGCTCGGCCAGGGTGTTGTCCACGGAGTCCTTGGCCACGCCCGCGGTGAAGTCGAGGAGCACGCGGGCGGCGAAACCCGTGCGGGCCGCGTCCAGCGCGGTCGCCCGCACGCAGTGGTCGGTGGCGATGCCCACCACGTCCACTGTGTCCACCCCGCGGGCGCGCAGCCAGCCTGCGAGGTCCGCACCGGTCTCGGTGTGTCCCTCGAAGCCGGAGTAGCCGTCGCTGTACTGCCCCTTGGAGAACACCGCCTCGATCGGGGCGACGTCCAGGTCGGGGTGGAAGGAGGCGCCCGCCGTCCCGGCCACGCAGTGCCGCGGCCAGGAACGCACGAAGTCGGGCTCGTCGCTGAAATGCGCTCCCGGATCGATGTGATAGTCCCGGGTGGCGACAATATGCGCGTAACCGTTCGATCCGAGGCCCAGCCTGCGGGAGATCGCGCCGGCCACCTCGGCACCGCCCTGCACGGCCAGCGAACCGCCCTCGCAGAAGTCGTTCTGCACATCCACCACGATCAGTGCTTTTTCACCCATACTGCTCTCACCCATTTCGTTCTCTGTATGTCACTGGGTGAACACCGTCGGTATAGCGGGCTCGCCATGGGACAGTTTCAGACCCTCCCACGGCAGGCTCACCAGCGCCTTGCGCAAGCGTTGCCTGCTGTCCTCCAGGGTGGGTAGGTCGTCGACGGTTTGTCCACCGCGCACCATCGGGATCTGTACCGGCCGGTCGTGCGGCCCGGGATCCGGCGGCGAGCCGGCAGGGTGGATCACTTCCTCGATCGCCGTCCCGGTCTCCTTGTGCCTGCGCACTGCCGCCTTGCAGCCGCCGCGGGACTCCTTGTGCGTGCTGCGCTTCGCCACGGGGCGCCCGTCCACCTCGACCAGCTTGTAGACCATGGCCGCGGTCGGGGCACCCGATCCGGTGACCACGGAGGTGCCGACACCGTAGGCGTCCACCGGTTCCGCGCGCAGCGCCGCGATCGCGTGCTCGTCGAGGTCGCCGGAGACCACGATCCGGGTGTCCTTGGCACCGAGCGCGTCCAGTTGCTCGCGGGCCTTGCGGGCCAGCGGCCCGACGTCGCCCGAGTCGATCCGCACCGCGCCCAGGTCGGGGCCGGCCACCCGGACGGCGGTCTCGATGCCCGCGGTGATGTCGTAGGTGTCCACCAGCATCGTGGTGTCCGTGCCCATCTTGGCGATCTGCGCGCGGAAGGCCTCCTCCTCGTTGTCATGCAACAGGATGAACGCATGCGCCACGGTCCCCCTGGTGGAGATCCCGTACCGGCGCCCGGCTTCCAGGTTCGAGGTCGTGGCGAACCCGGCCAGGTAGGCGGCCCTGGCCGCGGCGACCGCCGCGTACTCGTGCGTGCGGCGACCGCCCATCTCGATGATCGGCCTACCGTGCGCGGCGCTGGACATCCGCGCGGCGGCCGAGGCCACCGCGCTGTCGTGGTTGAGCATGGACAGCACCATCGTCTCCAGCACCACGGCCTCGGCGAAGCTGCCGCGCACGGTCAGGATCGGCGAACCGGGGAAGTACAACTCGCCTTCGGGATAGCCGTCGATATCCCCGGAGAACTCGTAGTCGGCCAGCCACGCCAGGGTGGCGTCGTCCACCACATCGGTGGACTCCAGCTGGGCCAGTTCGGCGTCGGTGAACCGGAAGTCGGCGATCGCGTCGAGTACCCGTGCGGTGCCCGCGACGACGCCGTAACGCCTGCCGTCGGGCAGTTTGCGGGCGAACACCTCGAACACGCACGGGCGCTCGCCGGTACCGTCGGCGAGCGCGCTGCTCAGCATGGTCAGTTCGTAGTGATCGGTGAGTAGCGCCGTGCTCGCGTTCTGCTCTGCCATACCGGCAAGCCTATTCACCGGATGCCGGTGTGTGGCGGCCCTGCCGTCCCACTCGTTGGGCCGATCGTGACACCATAGGGACATGACCACGCCTGTCGAGGCCGAACAATCACTCGGTGCCGAACTGGGTGCCGAGGACAGACCGTGGCAGACCATCGTCTGGAACGACCCGGTGAACCTGATGTCGTACGTCACGTACGTCTTGCAGAAGATCTTCGGGTACAGCCGCGACCACGCCACGAAGCTCATGCTCGACGTGCACCACAAGGGTAAGGCCACGGTGTCGTCCGGCACCAAGGAGAAGGTCGAGGGTGACGTCGCGAAGCTGCACGCCGCCGGCCTGTGGGCAACGATGGAGCAGCCGTGAAGACCTGGCGTCGCAAGGGCGCCAAGTTGCTCGCCGGCTTCGAGCAGCAGGAGGCGGCCGTCCTGCGCGGGCTGGTGAGTCAGCTCGAGGACATGCTGCGTGCTCGCTCAGACGAGGCGCCGCAGGATGAGCTCACCGAGCTGACCGGGATCAAGACCGGCCCTTCCGAGTCGCCGAACGATCCGGTGCTGTCCCGGCTGCTCCCGGACTTTCACCGGCTCGACCCGGACAACCCCACCAAGGAGGATCTCGACTCGGCCGCCGCGCTGCGCTCCCTGCACGAGCCGGAGGTGTTGGAGGCGAAGGTCGGGGTCGCCACGGTCGTGCTGAACACCCTGTCACCCGATGGTGGGGACGTCCGGTTGACCTTCGAGCAGGCCGACGCGTGGCTGTCCGCGCTGAACGACGTCCGGCTCGCGCTGGGCACCGCGCTGGACGTCACCGAGGACATGCCGGACGACCTGCCGGACGACGACCCGCGCTCGGCCCATCTCGGGGTGTACCACTGGTTGACCTGGGTGCAGGAAAGCCTCGTCCAGGCGATGACGGATTGAGCGTCAGGGTGCTGAACGCCATCACCGACGTGCCAGGGGTGCTGGTCGGCCACCACCATCGGCTCGGGGACGGCTGGGCCACCGGCACCACCGTGGTGCTCGTACCGGAGGGGGCCACCGGCGCGGTGGACCAGCGCGGCGGCGCGCCCGGCACCAGGGAGACCAACCTGCTGGAACCGGAGAACCTGGTGCGGCGGGTCAACGCGGTCTGCCTCTCCGGCGGCAGCGCCTACGGGCTGGCCGCGGCGGAGGGGGTCATGCGGTGGCACGCCGAGCGGCATCGCGGCCTTCCGGTCGGGACCGAACCGCACGAGGTGGTGCCGATCGTGCCCGCGGCGGTGCTGTTCGACCTGCCCCGCGGCACCTGGGGCAACCGGCCGGACGCCGAGTTCGGCTATGCCGCCTGCACGGCCGCCGTGGAAGGACCGGTCGCGCAGGGCACGGTCGGCGCGGGGGCCGGCGCGCAGGTCGGCTCGCTCAAGGGCGGGGTGGGCACGGCGGCAGAGCGGGTGGGCGAGTGCACCGTCGGCGCGCTGGCGGTGGTGAACGCGGCGGGGGAGGCCGTCCGGTTCACCGACGGCCGGCCGTTCGCCGCGGACCACGAGGTCGACGGCGAGTTCGGGGTGCGCTGGCCGGACCGGCCCGCCGAGCGGCCGGACACCACGGGCACGGTGTTGAACACCACCATCGGCGTGGTCGCGGTGGACGCGGACCTTTCCAAGGCGGAGTGCCGCAGGCTCGCCCTCGCCGCCCAGGACGGGCTGGCCCGCGCGGTGCGGCCCGCACATTCGATGTTCGACGGCGACACCACGTTCGCGCTGGCCACCGGGGCCAGGGAGCTGCCGGAGGGCAGGGGGCCGTTCGGTGAGGCGGCCAGGGCTGCGGCGCTCGACGCCCTCGGCGCGGCAGCGGCCAGGACGTTCGCTCGTGCCATGGTGCACGGGCTGCTCACGGCCCGGGCGGTGCCCGCGCTGCCCGCCTACCGCGACCTGTGGGCGGAGGCGTTCCCGGATGGGGGCTGACACGTGTCCGTTCTCACGGTATGGACACCCCCTGTCCAGCACGTAAGATGGCCGGCGTGCTTCGGATCCGCCGTGACCTCGTCGACGAGATCGTCGCGCATGCCCGCCGGGATCACCCGGACGAGGCATGCGGGGTGATCGCCGGCCCGGATGGCAGCGACCGGCCGGAACGCTTCATCCCGATGCTGAACGCGGCGCGCTCGCCCACATTCTACGAGTTCGACTCCGGCGACCTGCTCAAGCTCTACCGCGAGATGGATGCGAACGACGAGGTGCCGGTGGTGATCTACCACTCGCACACCGCCACCGAGGCCTACCCGTCGCGGACCGACGTGTCCTACGCCTCCGAGCCGTTCGCGCACTATGTCCTGGTCTCGACCAGGGACCCCGAGGAGCACGAGTTCCGCTCGTACCGCATCGTCGAAGGGGTCGTCACCGAGGAGCCGGTCGAGGTCGTCGAGTCCTACATGTTCGCGCATACGGGCAGCGACGACACCCCCGACGCCTGAGCTCGCGCGCGGAGCAGTGGAATATCCGCGCGTCCCCGAACGTCTGCCGAAGAAGAACCCGCAAGCGGAGGTAACCCATGGCCGTGACCGTGTCCATCCCGACGATCCTGCGTACGCACACCGGGGGTGAGAAGTCTGTCGAGGCGTCCGGCGGCACCGTGCTCGAGGTGATCAACGACATCGAGGCCCGGCACAGTGGCCTGAAGGATCGCCTGGTCAGGGACGAGAAGCTGCACCGGTTCGTGAACGTCTACGTGAACGACGAGGACGTCCGGTTCGCCGGCGGTCTCGCGGCCGAGGTGAAGGACGGCGACACGCTGACCATCCTTCCCGCGGTCGCCGGCGGCGCACGCTGACGCATGGCTCGCTACGAGTCGCTGCTCGACGCGCTCGGAGGCACGCCGCTGATCGGCCTGCCCCGGCTGTCGCCGACCGACCAGGTCCGGCTGTGGGCCAAGCTGGAGGACCGTAACCCGACCGGTTCGATCAAGGACCGGCCCGCGCTGGCCATGATCGAGGCCGCCGAGCGGGAGGGCAGGCTGTACCGGGGCGCCACGATCCTGGAGCCGACCTCGGGCAACACCGGCATCTCGCTGGCCATGGCCGCCAAGCTCAAGGGTTACGGCCTGGTGTGCGTGATGCCGGAGAACACCTCGGCCGAGCGTAGACAACTGCTACAGGCCTACGGGGCGCGGATCGTGTTCTCCCCGGCCGCGGGCGGGTCCAACGAGGCCGTGCGCAGGGCCAAGGAGCTGGCCGAGGCCAACCCGGACTGGGTGCTGCTCTACCAGTACGGCAACCCGGCCAACAGCGAGGCGCACTACTCCGGGACCGGGCCCGAACTGCTCAAGGACCTGCCGACCGTGACCCACTTCGTCGGCGGTCTCGGCACCACGGGCACCCTGGTCGGGGTCGGCAGGTACCTGCACGAGAACAAGCCGGGGGTGCAGATCGTCGCGGCCGAGCCACGCTACGGCGAGCTGGTGTACGGCCTGCGCAACCTGGACGAGGGCTTCGTGCCCGAGCTGTACGACCCGGACGTGCTGACCGGCCGCTACTCGGTCGGCGCCTACGACGCGCTGCGGCGTACCCGCGAGCTGCTGGAACACGAGGGCATCTTCGCCGGGATCTCCACGGGCGCGGTGCTGCACGCCGCGTTGGCCGTCGCCGAGAAGGCGGCGGCACGGGGTGAGCAGGCCGATGTGGCGTTCGTCGTCGCCGATGCCGGGTGGAAGTACCTTTCCACCGGCGCCTACAGCGGCTCGCTGGACGAGGCCGCCGAGCGGCTGGACGGCCAACTCTGGGCCTGATGTAGTGGCCCGATGAAGACCATCGGTCTGCTCGGCGGGATGAGCTGGGAGTCCTCCGCGGAGTACTACCGGCTGTTGAACGAGTTCGTACGGGATACGCTCGGCGGCTTGCATTCCGCCCGTTGCGTGCTCTACTCGGTGGACTTCGCGGAGATCGAGCGGATGCAGGCCGAGGCGAGCTGGGACGAGGCAGGGAAGGTGCTGCTCGCGGCGGGCACCGCGTTGCGGCGAGCCGGGGCCGAGGTGCTGGTGCTGTGCACGAACACCATGCACAAGGTGGCCGACGTGCTCGCCGAGGGGCTGGACATCCCGTTGCTGCACCTGGCCGACGCCTGTGCGGACGCGATCATCCGGTCCGGGATCGAGCGGGTCGGGCTGCTCGGTACCGGGTTCACCATGGCGCAGCCGTTCTACCGTGACCGGCTCGCCGCGCACGGCCTCGAGGTGCTGGTCCCCGCGGAGGAGGACCGCGAGCGGGTGCACCGGATCATCTACGACGAACTGGTGCGCGGGGTGGTCACCGAGGAATCCCGGCAGGCCTACCGCGAGGTCATGGGCAGGCTGGCGGAGCGGGGCGCGCGGGGCATGATCTACGGCTGCACCGAGATCGAGCTGCTGGTCGGGCCGCGGGACAGCCCGGTGCCCACCTTCCCGACCACCCGGCTGCACGTGGCGGCCGCGGCGGGCTACGCCGTGGGCACGGCCCCGCTGCCACCGTCCCCGGACACAAGAACGATCTCAGGGATTTCTCCCGAGGCGGGGTCCTCGTCCCGCTCGTAGTCTGGTGGTGTGAGTAACCCGCCAGCCCAGCCAGCACCCTCCGGCAAACCGGCGGAGGAGGCCACCAAGCGCATCATGCCCGCCAACCCCAGGGCGGCGGCCATCGTGGCGGTGGCCTTCGCCGCGCTGCTCTACCTGGTCGAGCTGGCGGACGTGATCATCCCGGCCGAGCTCGATCACGGCGGTATCGTGGCCCGTACGCTGTCCGGGCTGGACGGCATCGTGTGGGCGCCGCTGCTGCACGCGGGGTGGGGACACCTGCTCAGCAATACGGTCCCGGTACTCGTGTTCGGCTTCCTGGCGATGGCCAGCGGCTTCGCGCAGTGGGCCATGGTGACGGCCACCATCTGGATCGTCGGTGGGCTCGGCGTGTGGCTACTGGGGCCCTCGGACGCCTTCACGGTCGGCGCCTCCGGCCTCGCCTTCGGCTGGCTGGCGTTCCTGCTGGTGCGGGGGATCTTCAACCGCAGTGCCGGGCAGCTCATCGTGGCCGCGGTGCTGCTGCTTCTCTGGGGCGGCATGCTCTGGGGTCTGCTGCCGGGCAACCCGGGAATCTCCTGGCAGGGTCACCTGTTCGGGGCGCTTGCCGGCGTCCTCGCCGCCTGGCTGGTGGCCAGGGCGGACCGGGCACGGGGGCGCAAGCAGGCCGGGGGCCCGCCCTCGCCGGGTAACCTCGGGGCGTGACCCCAAGCCCGGACGCTCCCATCGGCGTGTTCGACTCCGGCGTGGGCGGCCTGACGGTGGCCCGCGCCATCCTCGACCAGCTTCCCGCCGAGCGGCTGCGCTACGTCGGCGACACCGCGCACAACCCCTACGGCCCGCTGCCCATCGCCCGCGCCCGCGAGCTGGCGCTGACCGCACTGGACGGGCTGGTCGCGGACGGGGTGAAGGCGCTGGTGATCGCCTGCAACACGGCCTCGGCGGCTTGCCTGCGGGACGCGCGGGAGCGCTACGACGTGCCGGTGGTCGAGGTGGTGCTGCCCGCCGTGCGCAGGGCGGTCGCGGTGACGCACTCCGGGCGGATCGGGGTGATCGGCACCGAGGGCACGGTGCGGTCCCGTGCCTACGACGACGCCTTCGCCGCGGCGAAGGGCGTGCGGGTGAGCACGGTGGCGTGTCCCCGGTTCGTGGACTTCGTGGAGCGCGGGATCGCCTCCGGGCGGCAGGTGCTCGGCCTGGCGCAGGGCTACCTCGAACCGCTGCTGCGGGCCGAGGTGGACACCCTCGTGCTCGGCTGCACGCACTACCCGTTGCTCACCGGTGTGCTGCAGATCGTCATGGGGCAGAACGTGACGTTGGTCTCCAGTGCGGAGGAGACCGCGAAGGATGTCGTGCGGGTGCTCACCGAGCGGGATCTGCTGTCCGACCGGGAGGTTCAGCCCCGGCACGAGTTCGTGGCGACCGGTTCCGCCGAGCCGTTCACCCGCCTCGCCCACCGGTTCATGGGCTTCGCGCCGGGTGTGCTGGCTCCCGTAGCCGGGTGACGACTTGTTCCGGCACATAGGGTGTCGGGCGTGCGACTGACCATCCTCGGCTGTGCGGGCAGCCTTCCAGGCCCGCATGCGGCGGCTTCGGGTTATCTGCTTGAGGCTGAAGGCTTCCTGCTCGGTCTCGAGCTCGGCAACGGCACGTTGGCCGAACTGCAGGCCCTGCGTGATCCGTTCGACCTGGACGCGCTGCTCTTCTCGCATCTGCACCCGGATCACTGTGCCGATTTCAGTGCGTTGACCGTACTGCGCCGCTACCACCCGGCTCCGCCCTACGAGCGGCGCCCACGCCGGTTGCCGGTGTACGGGCCCGCGGAGACGCCCGCGCGGCTGGCCAATGCCTACGCGCCGCACGAGTCGGAGCGGCGGGAGACCGATCTGTCCGACGTGTACGAATTCCACACACTGTCCACCAGGGGCACGGCGATCGGGCCGTTCGAGGTGACCTGCTTCCCGATGGACCACCCCACCGAGGCCTTCGGCGTGCGGGTCAGCCACGGCGGCCGGACGCTGGCCTACACCGGCGACACCGGGCCGTGCGCGGCGGCCGGGGAGCTGGCCATGGGCGTGGACCTGCTGCTGGCCGAGGCGTCCTGGACGGACTCGCCCACCCGCCCACCGGGAGTGCACCTCTCCGGCAGGCAGGCGGGCGAGCTGGCCCGCCGGGCCGGGGCCCAGCGGTTGTTGCTGACGCACATCGCCCCGTGGACCGACCGGGCCGAGGTACTCGCCGAAGCCGAGGCGGAGTTCCCCGGCACCCGGCTGGCCGAGCAGGGCGCCGTCTACGACCTCTAGGAGCGGTCGGCGACGTAGTCGTCCCACAGCTCGTCGAAGTACGCCTTGAACAGCAGCAGCATGCTGGAGGTGCCGCCGGGCAGGTCGAACTCGGCGAGGTCGTAGGCCAGCTCGGCACCCTTGCGGCTGGGCGTGGAGTTGGTGACGTCGGTGAACCAGTCCAGGAAGGTGAGCTGCTCCTGCTCACCGGGCTCGACCGGCGGCGAGAGGATGTCCAGCAGCAGCGGTCGGTTGCGCAGGGTCCACCGGTAGAACTCGGAGAAGGCGAAGAACCGCTCTTCCACCTCGGTCGCGGTCAACCCGTGCACGTCCTCGGCCAGGGCCACGCCGTGCTCGGTGGAGGCCTGCTCGGCCTCGCTCCAGGCGCGGTCGTGCGCGGAGCGGTTGCGCAGCTCGCCATCGGCCAGCCGGGTCAGGTAGTTCGCCCACAACTGCGATCCGGGGTTGCCGAAGGTGTCCTCGCTGCGGCCGAGCGCGATCGCGATCCCGCGCTCGATGCCCTCGACGATCCCGGCGTCCACATAGGATACCCAGGTGCCCGGCGCGCCCATGTCGTTGTCGCGGAAGAAGTCGATGATGCCCTCGATGTTGCCCCAGCGCGGGGCGTAGCCGGGAATGATCTCCTCGGCGGGCCCGCTGGACATGAGCTGGACGAGCTCCAGCCGCTGCGACATCGACATCAGGTTGATCTCCTCGGCCGTGCAGTCGAGCTCGGCCGCGCAGTCGGCGGGGCCACGCTGCTCGGCCGCCGAGGTGAAGGCCGGCGCACCGGCCAGGCACAGAGCGGTGATCAACGCCGTGGTGACGGCGGACCGCATGCGAGTCATCTGACCTCCTTCGAAAGTGATCATCGGGACTCTACTGGCCGTGGCCGTACCGGACGGGTTTCTTCAGTGATTTCGATGTGGGTTTAGAGTGCACCCGTGGTGCGAAAAGACGGCAGGAACGACGACCAGCTCCGCGAGGTGCGGATCACCCGCGGATTCCAGCAGTGGCCCGCCGGCTCGGTGCTCATCGAGTTCGGCAACACCAGGGTGCTGTGCGCGGCCAGCGTGACCGAGGGGGTCCCGCGCTGGCGCAGCGGCTCCGGGCTGGGTTGGGTCACCGCCGAGTACGCGATGCTGCCCTCGTCCACCAACACCCGGAGTGACCGGGAGTCGGTGAAGGGTCGGATCGGCGGGCGTACGCACGAGATCAGCAGGCTGATCGGGCGCTCGCTGCGCGCCTGCATCGACCTGGCCGCGCTCGGGGAGAACACCATCGTGATCGACTGCGATGTGATCCAGGCCGACGGCGGCACCCGAACCGCGGCGATCACCGGGGCCTACGTGGCGCTGGCCGACGCGATCACCTGGCTCGGTGCTGCCGGCCGGCTCGCCGACCCGAAGCCGTTGTCGGCCGCGGTCTCCGCGGTCAGCGTCGGTGTGGTGGACGGCAGGGTCCGGCTCGACCTGCCCTACGAGGAGGACTCGCGGGCCGAGGTGGACACGAACGTGGTGGCCACCGACGTGGGCACCCTGATCGAGGTGCAGGGTACCGGCGAGGGAGCCACCTTCACTCGATCTACTTTGGACAAGATGCTGGACATAGCGCTCGCCGGATGCGCGGAGTTGGCCCGTAAGCAGGAGGAAGCACTCGCGCTGCCCTATCCCGGCGAGCTGCCCGAACCGCAACCCGCGGGGAAGAAGTCGAAGGGCACCAAATGAGCAAGCTGCTACTGGCCACCCGGAACGAGGGCAAACTGGCCGAGCTGCGCCGGATCCTCGCCGCCGGGGGTGTCGAAGGGCTCGAGGTGCTCGGGTTGGCCGACGTGGCGGAGTTCGAGGAGATCGCGGAGACCGGCGCGACCTTCGAGGAGAACGCACTGCTCAAGGCTCGCGCCGCCGCCGAGGCTACCGGGCTGCCCAGCGTGGCGGACGACTCCGGGCTGGTGGTGGACGCGCTGAACGGCATGCCGGGCGTGCTCTCCGCGCGCTGGTCCGGCCGGCACGGCGATGACGAGGCCAACCTCGAGTTGCTGCTCGCCCAACTCGCCGACGTGCCGCAGGAGCGCAGGGGAGCGGGCTTCGTCTGCGCCGCCGCGCTGGTGGTCCCTGGTGGCGGGGAGACCGTGGTGCACGGCGACTGGGGCGGCGAGATCGCCTGGGAACCCCGTGGCACCAACGGTTTCGGCTACGACCCGATCTTCCTCCCCGAGGGGGAGACCCGCACCTCGGCCGAGCTCGGCTCGGCGGAGAAGGATGCCGTCTCGCACCGCGGTCTCGCCCTGCGCGAGCTGCTGCCCTACCTGCACGAGCTCGCCTAGCCGTCGTGTTTGCCGCTCACGTCCGCGTGTTTGCTTCTCACGCGCGTGAGTTTGCTTCCCATGCGCGTGAGTTTGCCGCTCGCGCAGGCGAGTTCGCCGCGGCGGGGTGGCGGAGCATCCGGGCGCCGGTGCCGATCACGCCATCGTGTACAGCACGTGCGGCGCGAGCCTCGAGGAGCAGGCCGTGGGTCTCGAACGCCTCGCACCGGGGGTGTGCGGTTGACCTGCTGCTAGTGTCCGGGCCGTGCTCGTCCCCGCCACCATGCCCGGTGTCACCGATGGCCAGGTGGCGCGGATGCTGCGGCCGAGGTGGGCCAGGGCGCGGTCGTACCTGGTGGCGGGCCTCGTCGTCTGCCCGCTGATGTTCGTGCTGACCTGCCTGAGCATGATGTCGATCGCCGTGGCCGGCCGGGGTGTCTCGTGGTGGCTGGTGTTGCCGGTGGTCGGCGCGGCCCTGCCCGCCGCGATCGTGCTCGGCAGCCTGCGGTCGTTGCTCTACGAGCCGCCACGGTGGGGTCGCGCCGCGTTCCTCACCGGCGGGTGCCAGTTGCTGCTCGGTGGCATCCCCGGGGTGGGGATGGCCATGAACGCGGGCACGGCGCTCGCGACCACCGGCGCGAGCGCCGTGTTCCTGCTGCAACTCGCGCTGCTGGTTCTCGGTTTCGTGTTCGCGCATAGGGCGAACCGGGTGTTGCTGTCCCCGCCGTGTCCCGAGCTCGGGGCGACCCCGTTCACCGTGGCCTTCCGTGCCCGCATCGCCGACCTGGGCCTGATGTCCGGCTCGGCGGTCGTCGCGGAGGACCGGGTCGAGTGGTCGGCACGCAGGCACAAGGGCCGGGGCGGCCCCACGGCCCACGGCAGCCTCACGTTCGCGCGGTTGCGTGGCGCGCGGCCCACGGTGCTGCCGGACACCGGGCGGTGGATCCCGTGGCTACGGCTCTCCGACGGGTCGACCGTGCACGCCTCGCCGGGACCCGCCGTGCTGCTCGCCTCGGACACCGGCGAGTGGATGTTGCCCGTCACGGACGCGGAGCAGTTCGTGCAACTGCTGCACTGGCGCGTCAACCGACGTACCTGACCTTGCCGCCGGACCGAGTTCGTCGATGCCGTAAGCGAACGTCACGAGTTGGGGGTGACGGACGTCAGCCCGCGATGTCCAGGTCGCGCAGCAACTTGGCGACGTGCCCGGTGGCGCGGACGTTGTAGAGCGCCTTGGCGATGTTGCCCTCCGGGTCCACCACGAAGGTCGAACGGATGACCCCCTGCACCACCCGGCCGTAGTTCTTCTTCTCGCCGAACGCGCCCCACTCGGTGAGCACCGTCTTGTCCGGGTCGGACAGCAGCGGGAAGGTCAGCTGTTCGGTCTGGACGAACGTGGCCAGTTTCTCCGGTTTGTCCGGTGAGACGCCGAGCACCTGGTAACCGGCCCCTTCGAGTTCGGCCAGGTTGTCCCGGAAGTCGCAGGCCTGCTTGGTGCACCCGGGCGTGCCAGCGGCCGGGTAGAAGTACACGACGACGGAGCGGCCCCGGAAGTCGGCAAGGGACACCTCGTTGCCCTCGCTGTCCGGGAGGGTGAACCCGGGAGCCGGGTCACCGGGGGAGAGCCGACGCTGTTCGGTGGTCATGGGGTGCACCGTACCGGGCGGCACCGACATGGTTCCGGCGCGCCGACTCACCGCCGTACGGGAACGGCAAACGCGCGTATGCGGAGGGCCAACGCGTGCGTGGAGTTTCCCCCGGGGGCCGGACACGGGGTTTCATGCGGCGTGGTGGTGACTGTAGCTGGTTCGGGCTTGGTGTGGTGTGCGGTGGCCGATGGTGGAGTGCAGTCGGTGGTGGTTGTAGTAGTGCAGGTAGCTGAATATGTCGTGGCGTGCTTGGTTGCGGGTGCGCCAGAGGGGGACGTTGATCTCGGTTTTGAGGGTGGCGAAGAAGGATTCGGCGACCGCGTTGTCGTAGCAGGATCCGGTCCGTCCGAGGGAGGGCAGGATCCGGGCTTCGGCCAGGGCTTGGCGGAACTGGGTCGAGGTGTACTGCACCCCGCGGTCGGAGTGGAACACCGCGTGCGGGTCGATCAGGCCGCGTGCGGTGGCTACCGCGATCGCGTCGCAGACCAGATCGGCGCGGAGGTGATCGGCCATGGCGTGTCCGACGACTTCCCGGGTGTGTAGGTCGATCACCGTGGCCAGGTAGAGCCAGCCTTCGAACGTGGGCACGCAGGTGATATCCCCGACCATCCGCTGACCAGGACTGTCGGCGGTGAAATCGCGGCGGATCAGGTCCGCCACCGGCGCCACGGGCTGTGGGGCCGGTGTGGTCAGCGACCGGCGCTTGCGGCGGGTGGTCCCGGCGATGCCGTGTGCGCGCATGAGCCGCTCCACCCGCTTGTGATTCACCCGGTACCCGCGCCGGTGCAGCTCCGCGGTGATGCGGGGCACCCCGTAGGCACGGTGGTGCTCGGCATGGACCGCCGCGATCACCGCGACCAGTTCCCGCTCGGCCGCTGCCGCGTCCTCCCGGGCCCGGCCGCCAGCGACCCACTCGTGGAACCCTTGCCGGCGCAGGCCCAGCACCCGGCACAACCGCTTCACGCCGAACTCGGCGCGGTACTCAGAGATGAATCGGTAGCGGTAGATCATCGACCCATCTCTTTGATGCTTCTATGTCAAGCCGCCGCCTGCAGGGCTGCTGGAGCAGGCTGAGCACGGGCGCGTTCGTCGGTGAGCAGGGCGCGGAACACGACGTCGGACAGGCGCCGCCGGAGCAGCCGGAGGGCCTCCTTGCGGGTCTTGCCTCGGGCGGTGAGCTTGTCGTAGTAGTCCTTGCCGGGCCCGTTGCTGCGGGTTTGGGTGACGGCGATGGTGTGCAGGGCGTTGTTGAGGATCCGGTTGCCGCCGCGGTTGAGGCGGACCTTGGTGGTGTTGCCCGACCAGACGGGGATCGGTGCGGTGCCGGTGAACCGCGCGTAGGCATCCTTGGAACGGAACCGGGACGCGGTCGCGGTTTCGCCGATGAGGGCGGCCGCGCTGAGTACCCCGCAGCCGGGCACCTCCAGCAAGCTCGGTGCCAGGGCCTGGACCAGATCGCGGAGTTCGCGTTCCAGCTGGTTGACCTGGCGGGTCAGTTCCTGGCAGCGGTCGAGCAGGTCGCCGGCGATGCGGGCGACCGTGCCCTCGAAACTGTTCAGCCGGTGGGCGACGGCGTCCATCGTGCGGTAGCTGCGCAGCCCACGCGGCGGGATCGTGAGCTCGGGGTCGAGTTCGTGCAGATGCCAGCGCAGCCGGTTGATCACCTTGGTGCGTTCGGTAACCAGATCATGCCGGTAATCAGACAGTAGCTTGACTTGGCGAGCCGGCCCGTCCAGCATGGCGACCGGCAGATCGGGCTCGCGCAGCGCCGCGTGCGCGGCCGCGAGCGCGTCGATGGGGTCGGACTTGCCGGGCTGGCGGCCCGCCCGGCGGGCGGTGGCCATGAACCGGGTGTGCACACGAACCACCGGGAGCCCGGCCCGCAGCAAGTCCTGCTCCAGCCGGCGGGTCATATGCCGACAGTCCTCGACCGCGAACGACACCGCAGTCCACTGCCCGGCCCACTGCAACGCGGCCAAATGACCGTCGCTTGTCGCCTGGACCGTGCGTTCTGCCAACTTGCGGCCGATCTCGTCGACCGCGACCAGCGTGTGTGTCCGCTTGTGCGCGTCCACGCCGATCATCACCATGCACTTCTCCCTCGCTGCCGTCCTCGATGACGTCCACGACGGACAGCGGGGGCATGCCTTAGTTGAGTAATCGACGGGCTTCTATCAAGCCACTCCACCGCCCAGCGTGGTAGTCCAGCAGGGCCGCACATCAAGACAGGCCACCAGCATCACGCCGGAGCAGCAAAATAGCGAGCGAACCCTGCCGGACATGATCATCCTGGCACTAAGGCGAAATAGGCGGCTGCTTTGCGCAGGATGTCGTTGTCCTGTTCCAGCTCGGCCACCCGCTTGCGCAACGCCCGCACCTCCTCGGGCACGGCGAGGTCTTCCGGCTGCTCGACCTCGGCCTGCTTAGCCTTGTTCACCCAACTGCGCAGGGTCTCGGGATTGACCCCCAACTCCCGCGCCATCTGCCGTAACGGCCGGTCACTGGAACGGGTCAACCTCACCGCGTCCTCGATGAACTCGACCGGGTACCTCATCTTCTTAGCTACCACAGGGACATCCTTCCCCAGCACCACAGTGCCAGGACTCAGAGTGTCCGGCCGAAGGGGGAAACTCCATGCGCGTGGAGAGCAAACACGCGTGCATGAGCGGCAAACACAACTCAGACGGAGCCGGCGTAGACGGCGGCTTCGCTGCCGGTCCTCGGCCGCAGCCGCAGGCAGAACGAAGTCGGTTCGGGGGGAACGGCGAATGCCACGGTCATTCGGACATTCCGTTGGGGCGGCAGGTCCTTGTCGGCCTCGTTCAGGCCGTTGAAACCTTGTGTCGCGTCGACCACTTGCTTGGCCTGCTGCTCGTCCACGATCCCCTCGATGGCGAGCTGGGAGAGCTGGTAAGGCTGCTGGCCGTCGTTGTAGAGCGAGATATCGAACGACACGGCACGGTCGGACTGCGGGTAGGCCGCACTGCTCGGGCGGAAGGACTTCGGTTCGGACACAGCGACGGTGATCCCGGACACGAACTGGTAGTCCTTGCCGAAACTCACCGTGTGCTCGGTCGACATCCGTTTGTCGTACTCGGACGATTCACTGGTCTCGCTGGAGGGAGACGCGTCATCGCTCGCGGCCGGCGTGGTACACGCCGTCGCAACCACCAGCAGGCAAGCGGCCAGGGCGGGCCTCAGCGTTCGCACGGGCGCCACTCCTTACTCCGTTTGCTGTAGGTGCTACATCCATTCGATGGCGGTAGCCATCGGGGCCTGCCCCACTCTGTCGGGACATCTGATCGGGTGCGAGCCGGAAAGGGGGGTTGAAGCGGAGCTGGTGTCGGCCCGTGTCTCATCCGTGATCGTCGTGGCACGACGGGTGACAGTCGTCACCACAGTGCCACACTCCGCGCCCCGGGACACACGCTCACCGATCACACCGCAAGCGCGAAGAACAGGATGAACATGCCGAGGCCGGCCAGCCAGGCGACGATCAGCCAGCCGAAGTCGCGCCAGGGGTCCACGGACTGCTTGTCCTCGCCGGGTACGTACACCCCCCGGAGCTCGAACCAGTCCGCCCAGCGCACCAGCCAGCGCAAGGGGTTACGTGCGGGCATGTGTCACCTCCCTGGCGCCGCTTGTCAGCGCGGTTTCGCCAGGCCAGTGTCGTCCCATCGGCGGCAGGACGCTACCCGACCACCGGTGGAATCGTGCCGATTAGCACGCGTGGTACAACTTTGTCGGCAGGGTGGTATCGCACAGCACACACCCTGCCGCACCGAGAGCGAGGTGGATCGTGACCGGTCAGCAACCGAGGCCGCAACGGCGTAGCCGCCGGGTGGCGATGTCCGCGGAGGAGATCGACGCGTACCTTGCCGCCGAGCGCACCTGCCGGGTGGCCACGGTGAACGAGCGCGGGCCGCATGTCACCGCGTTGTGGTTCGCCTGGCACGAGCGGGCGCTGTGGCTGTACTCGATTACCGACAGCCAGCGCTGGGTGGACCTGCGCCGCGATCCGCGGATCGCGATACTGGTCGACTCCGGCCACGACTACTTCGAGTTGCGCGGGGCGGAGATCACCGGTGTGGCCGAGCAGGTGGGCGAGGCGCCGCGCACCGGCGAGCACTGCCCGGAGCTGGTGGAGCCGGAAAAGTTGTTCGCGCACAAGTACTTCGGCGTCGAGGAGTTGCCGTACGACGGGCGGCACGGCTGGCTCCGGGTCACCCCGGAGAAGATCAACAGCTGGGACTTTCGGAAGATGCTCGCCGGTCAGTGACCATCCTGCCCAGGATCCGGGCGTACATCCGGCTGGGGCTGGGCATCGCGGACGGGTTCAGGAACCCGGGCAGCGGTGGCAGCGCGCGCCAGCGGCTGCAGGCGCTCGTACAGCACACCGGCGTCGGCCGGCCGGTCGACCGGATCCTTCTGCAGCAGTTGGTGCAGCAACTCGGCCAGTTCCACCGGCACCTCCGGTACCGGTGGCGGTCGCTCGTGCACCTGCCGTTCGAACACCGCGTACGCGGTCGGCCCGGTGAACAGCTGCTGCCCGGTGAGCATCTCGTGCAGTACGCAGCCGAGCGCGTACAGGTCGCTGCGCGGCCCGGCCACCCCGCGGCGGATCTGCTCCGGCGCCATGTAGGCGGGAGTGCCGAGGATCTGGCCGGCCCTGGTGAACTGCGCCACGTCGGACTCGCGCAGGATGGCCAACCCGAAGTCCAGCACCTTGACGCTGCCGTCCGGGCAGAGCATCAGGTTGGTCGGCTTCAGATCGCGATGGCAGATGGCGAGTTCGTGCGCCGCGGCCAGCACGGCGCCGGCCTGCGCGGCGATCGCCGCGGCCCAGGGCACCGGGACGGGGCCGTGCTCGCCGACCAGGTCGGCGATGGTGACCCCTTCGATGAACTGCATCACCTGGAACAGCCGCGCGTCGAACATGCCGAAGTCGTAGAGGACCGGTGCCCCGGGATGCTCCAGCCGGGCCAGAATCCGCGCCTCCCGGACGAAACGCTGCTCCAGTTCCCCGTCCGGTCCGCCGGGCAGGTGCAGGAACTTCACCGCGACCCTGCGGTCGAGATGCGTGTCGTAACCCGCGTGTACCGCGCCCATGCCGCCCTTGCCCAGCGGCAGCTCGTCCAGCCGGTACCGGTCCGCGATCAGCATCGGACCGCCCGTCAGTCCCGCGGCGCCAGCTGGCCACCAGCCAGCCCGCCGAATCCCAGCCGGACGAGGCTGCCGGCCAGCGTGCTCGCCTGCCGTGCCGCGTCCTCCATCCGGGTCAACTGCCGAAACGCCGAACCGTAGCGGCGCTGCTGGTCGAGCGGAAGCCGGGGGAGCCGGGCGCGTCGCGGGTCGACCCGGCCGGACCCGCGTGGCGCCCACTGCGCGGCCGAGCGCAGGATCCCCGCCAGGAACTCGGGGTCGAGCAGGTCCGCCTCGACCCGGTAGCGCGCCAGATGAGGGCCGAGCACCGCGACGGTCCCGGCCACCCGCGCCGCACCCGACGTGGAGGCGACCACGTCGCCCGGTTCGACCGTGACCTGGCCGGGTTCCGCGGCCGCGCGGGCGGAGGGTGGGCAGCCGACCTGCAGGTCCTCCGCGGTCAGCATCGGCAGGTCGCCCTCCCCGGTGATGGTGCGTGCCGGTGCGTGCTGGACGGTCAGCATGCCCTCCCTCGCCAGCTCGCCGACCGTCGTGAACGGCGCGTCCCCGGAACCGTTCCGCCTGGTCAGGTCGGGTACCTCCAAGGCGAGCGCGGACAGCTGTGCCGCCACCTCGGTGAACTCGTCCAGTACCGCGTTGGCGTCGTGACGGAGCTGGTGCCGTGCCGGGCTCAGGTCCACCTCGTCGTCCAGCAACTCGAGGATCGGCACCGCCCGGTCGGCCTCCGGGTCGTGCAACTGCCGCAGGCAGGCGGTGCTCGCCTCGGCGAGGTCCTCGGCCACCAGCAGCAGCACCCGGGAGGGCGGTCGTTCGCCGGGTTCGGGCCTGCGCAACAGCCACAGGTCCGGTCCGGAGTCCGGCAGGGTCACCACGGCCCGCAACGCGCCCGCGCGCAGCAGGTTCCCGCGGATGCGTTTACCGGGCCTGCGGCCGGCCGCGGCGCCCGGCATCAGGATCGCCACCAGCCCGCCGGGGCGGACGTGGGCGAGGCAGTGCTGGACCCAGGCCAACTCGGGTTCGCCACGCGGCGGAAGGCCGTACTCCCACCGCAGGTCGCCCGCCAGTTCCGGGTGCCCCCACGCGCGTTCGTTGAACGGAGGGTCGCAGACCACGGCGTCCGCACGCGTGCCGGGAAAGGCATCCTGCCGCAGGGAGTCCCCGGCGAGCACGGTGGCGTCGACGCCGCGCAGCAGCAACCGCACGGCCGCGATCCGGGCGAGATCGGGGTCGCTGTCCTGGCCGAGTGCCTGCCGTACCCCACCGGTCAGCAGCAGCGTGCCCGCGCCGCAGGCCGGATCGAACACCGCACCACCTGGCGGGCGGACCAAGCGGGTCAGCAGGTTCGTCACCTCGACCGGGGTGACCGACAGCCGCCGGGAGTGCTCATCGAGGTAGCGGCGGCAGAGGAACTCGAAGGCCTCGACGGCGCCCCGTTCAGCGGCCAGCGCGGTGAGCAGATCCCCCAGCTCCGTGCCGATCGGTTCGGTCGGCTGGTCCTCCGGGAGGGACCTGCCACCCTGCCTGCTCAGTAGCAGTGCCCCCGCGCTGCCGACCAGCCGGCCGAGCCGCAGGTCGTCGGTGCTGGCGCGGAGCCGCTGCCACACCCGGTCAGCCAGCGAGACCTCGAAGGACTTGCCGTTACGGCGCAGCCAATCCTCCACCTCGCGCAGGGAGAACCGCGGGCTGGACGCCGTGCCGCCGATCGGCCGCGGAAAGTCCTCGTGCCTGCGGCGCCAGTTGCTCACCGCCGCCTTGCCGACGTGCACGAGCCGCGCGATATCACCCGCGTTCACGGTGGTGTCGTGACTCATGGCCATGACCATAGTTCACAGGAAGCATACGGTCCACAGGGGATGCGCTTGTGAACTGAATCAACCAGTGATGTACTGGTGACCATGACGTACGATACGGGGTTGGCGTTGCGCTACGCGGTCCGGTCCGATGCGGGGGTGCGGCGCAAGGCGAACGAGGACGCCGCCTTCGCTGGTGAGCGGGTGTTCGCGGTCGCCGATGGCATCGGAGGACACGTGTACGGTGAGATCGCCAGCTCCACCGCGACCGCCGCCATGGCCGACCTGGACAGCGGGCTCACCAGGGCCCTCGCCGCCGGCCGGGCCACGGGTGGGCTGCGCGACCTCGATTCGCTCGCCGTGCTCGGCACCGGGGTGACCGACGCCGCGGGCCGCCTCGTCGAACTCGTCGCGCGGGATTCGCGGTTGCAGGGGATGGGCACCACGCTCACCGCGATGCTCTGGGACGGTGCCCGGTTCGCCGTGGCCCACGTCGGTGACTCCCGCTGCTACCTGCTGCGGGAGGGGGCGCTGCGCAGGTTGAGCACGGATCACACCCTGGTGCAGGCGTTGCTGGACGGCGGCAAGATGTCGGCCGAGCAGGCCGCCGCGCATCCGCGCCGGTCGGTGTTGATGCGGGCGCTGCAGGGCGAGAACTCCGCTGTTTCCGCCGAACCCGATCTCTTCCTGCAGGAGGCGCTGGCAGGCGACCGGTATCTGCTGTGCTCGGACGGGCTGACCGATGTGGTCTCGGAGGAGTCCGTGGCGGACACCCTGCGGGCCCGGCCCGAGCCGGAAGCCGCCGCCGGCGCGCTGATCGAGCTGGCCAATGCCGGTGGCGGTCCGGACAACATCACCTGCGTGCTCGTCGATGTCGTTGGTACTCGGGATTGATCAGGTGCCAGCCGTTTCCGTGCGGGCAGCGCTGCTTGCGTAACCGCCCCTCGGCCTTGGCGACGAACCGGTCGGCATCGACCTCCGAGGGGATGACGGCGCGCTGCTGGCAGCCGGTGCAGCGGTCCGCGCCGGTGTACCGGAAGTCGTTGGATCCTCGCCTGTTCCTCGGCACGTACCTCCTCAAGGTCACCCGCGGTCGGTTACCCGGCCGAGTATGCCGCCTCCGGCGCTCGGCGCAACGGGGCGGCCCGGCCTGCGCTACCCCGGACCCGCCTCGGGGTCGGCGAAGAAGGCGGCGATGTCCCTGGCCAGCAACCATGGTTCCTCGGCCGCGGCGAAGTGCCCGCCGGAGGGCATGACCGTCCACCGGCGAAGGTCGTAGAGCCGCTCGGCCCAGGATCGCGGGGGAGCCCCGCCGTGCGCGAACTCGTTGCCGAACAGGCCGACAGCCGTCGGCACCCGCACCCGGTCGGTCACGGCGAGGGCGGTGTGGCCGTCACGGTTGTCGTAGAAGTCGCGTATCGACTCGGTGATGGTGGCGGTCGCCCAGAACAGGGTGACCGTGGTGAGCAGGAAGTCCCGGGAGAACCGGGACTCGAGGTCGCCGCCCGAGTCCGACCAGGACCGCCACTTCTCCAGCAGCCACGCGGCGAGGCCGGCGGGGGAGTCGTTGAGGGCGTAGCCGAGGGTCTGCGGCGCGGTCGACTGGACCACGTGGTAACCGCCCTCCCGCTCGGCGAACTCCCGTTCCCGCTCGACGAAGTACCGTTCGGCCTCGGTCAGCGGTGGCGTGCCCGCCCCGAGGTAGGGATCGAGTTCGATGTTGTTCAGGTGCAGGCCGATCAGCGATTCCGGCTCGTCCAGGCCGAGAAAGGTGCCGACACCGGAACCGAAGTCCCCACCCTGCGCGCCGTAGCGGCGGTAACCGAGGCCGCGCATCAACCGGTGCCACAGTGCGGCGGTGTCGCGCATTGTCACCGCCCGTGGTGGCCGGCTGGAGAATCCGTAGCCGGGCAGTGAAGGAATCACCACGTCGAAAGCCGGTCCGTCGATACCGTGCGCCGCGGGATCGGTGAGCAGTGGCACCAGCGGCAGCAGTTCGGCGAAGGTACTCGGCCAGCCGTGCGTGAGCACCAGTGGGATGCCGGTTCCGGACGCCGCCCGGTGGTGGACGAAGTGGACATCGACATCCTCGATCCGGGCACGGAAGTGGTGAAACCGGTTCAACGCGCGCTCCCGCGCACGCCAGTCGAAATCCTCCGCCCAGTAGGCGAGAACCTCGCGCAGACAGTCCACATCGGTGCCCTGCGACCACGCGGCCCCCGGGGCGGCCGCTGGCCAGCGGGTTCGCCGGATTCGGTCGCGCAGATCCACCAGTACCTCGTCCGGCACGGCGATGGTGAACGGTTCGATGTCAACGGTATACCGGTAGGTGTTCACCTCAGCAGGTTCGCACGGTTTCCGATACCCGCCCGGCAATCGACCGCGCGGCCGATTCCGGGCTACTCCGGGTGCCGGTGGCCGGCCCGCGTTCGGCGCACCGTGTTTCGATTCGTCCCGTTCGCTGGAGGACGTGCCGGAACTTCTGGTATATCTTCGAAGATCGCAGTGTACGAATGGGGCTCGGGCGAGTGTGGACGGTTACCTCCGGCCACTCATTCCGCCGAGGCACGCGAGATTTGTTCTGGATGTACGTCCGATTGGTCAGGGATCAACCGGCTTCCGGCCGAGGTCGGGCGATGCGACAAGAGGAGAGACACGATATGGCGGAGGCTCATCGCAGGACCTCACGGTTCCGGTTGCCCGTCGACAAACTCGCCCCGCACCTGATGGAGGCGTTCGAGCGACTGGACGAGGCGGCGGAGAAGGTCAGCCTGCCGCTGCCGCTGCTCGAGCTGGTCCGGCTGCGCGTGTCGCAGATCAACGGGTGCGCCTACTGCGTCGACTCGCACAACCAGGACGCGCGTGAAGCCGAGATCCCCGAGCGCACGATCGCCGCGCTGCCGGTGTGGCGCGAGTCGCCGTTCTTCTCCGACCAGGAGCGGGTCGCCCTCGACGTGGCCGAGGCGCTCACCACCATGAACCAGGCCCCGGTGACCGACGAGCTGTGGGCCCGGGCCGCCGAGCACTTCACCAAGACCGAGCTGGCCGAGCTCACCTGGAACGTCGCGATCATCAACGTGTGGAACCAGCTCGCGGGCGGTGCCCGCCCATGGCTCATTTCCTGAGAGCCTGTTCCGGAACTGGAGATAGCTGCTCATGGTGAGTGGAAGAAATCGCGCGGCCGAGCCGACCGTGTCGTGAGTTTAGGAACAGGCACTGAGTGCCGGCAGGCCGCGACCGGAGCAGGAGCGCGAATGCGGATCGGACTGATCGGCGCCGGCCGGATCGGCCAGGTGCATGCCAGGTCGCTGGCTGCCGACCCCCGGGTCGGCGAGCTGGCCGTCACCGACCTCAGCCCAGCGCACGCGTCCGCGGTGGCCGGGCAGGTGGGTGGCAGGGCCCTGCCCACCGTGGCGGAGCTGCTGGACTCGGCCCCGGACGCGGTGGTCGTAGCCGCACCGACCGACACCCATGCCGAGCTGATCATCCAGTGCTGTGCCCGCGACGTTCCGGTGTTCTGCGAGAAGCCCTGTGTCACCGACCAGGACGCGGCCCAGCGGTTGGTGGACCAGGTGGCCGCCTCCGGGGTACCCGTACAGGTCGGCTTCCAGCGGCGGTTCGACCCGGGATACCGCCGGGGTCACCAGGACGCGCGGTCCGGCGTGCTCGGCGAACTCCGCCGCGTGCACCTGGTCACCGCCGATCCGGCCCCGCCGCCGGCGGCCTACGTCACGGTCTCCGGTGGCATCCACCGCGACTGCCAGATTCACGATTTCGACGTGCTGCGCTGGGTCACCGGCCGCGAGGTGGTCGAGGTGTTCGCGACCGGGGCGAACCGCGGAGCGGACCACATCGGTGCCGCCGGGGACGTCGATGAGGCGGCCGCGCTGCTCACCCTGGACGACGGGTCGATCGTCACGATGCAGGCGTCCCGGTACAACGGCGCGGGTTACGACGTCCGGATGGAGCTGGCCGGAACCGAGGCGACGATCGCCGTCGGGCTGGACAGCCAGGTGCCGCTGCGCTCGGTGGAACCCGCCCCGCTGGGGCACCCGGAGCGCGTGTGGTCGAGTTTCCTTGACCGCTTCGCCGCCGCCTACCGCGCGGAGATGGCGGCGTTCCTGACCATGGTCGAGCGGTCCGACCCCAGTCCGTGCACAGTGGACGACGCGCGGCGGGCGCTGCTGATCGCCGAGGCGGTTGCCGCCTCCCGGCGGGCCCGGCGGCCGGTTCCGGTCGGCGAGCCGAGTTCCTCGCCGGTCGGGCTGGGATCCTCGTGACCGGGTCACCGGCGAGCGCCGGTCTCGCCCTGTCCGAGGACGCCGTGTTCGCCGACTTCGCCGCCCGCGTCGACCTTTCCGGGGCCGTGGTCGCCGAGATCGGCGGCTCGGTCGCGGTGGAGACCACCGAGCGGCACGGCGTCGCCTGCTGGTACGCGGTGGACCCGAACCGCGCTGCCTACACCGCGGAGTCCGGCCGGTACCGGGTGCTGCGGGCGCGCGCCGAGGAACTGTCGCTGCCCGACGCGAGTGTGGACGCGGTGTTCTCCAGCAATGCCTTCCAGTTCCTCGACGTGGCGTCGACCCTCGCGCAGGCTCACCGGGTGCTGCGCCCCGGCGGCCTGCTGTACGCGCATTTCGGTCCCATCTGGAGCGCGATCGACGGGCACCAGCTCGAGTACGTCCGGTACGCGGGCAGGGATCTCGTGTTCTGGCGGGACACCTACCTCCCGCCCTGGGCGCATCTCGCCTACGAGCGGGCGGAGCTCGCCGAGCTGCTCGCCGGCGCGCTGCCCGCCGATCTCGCCGAGC
This sequence comes from Amycolatopsis cihanbeyliensis, assembly GCF_006715045.1. Taxonomy (GTDB): domain Bacteria; phylum Actinomycetota; class Actinomycetes; order Mycobacteriales; family Pseudonocardiaceae; genus Amycolatopsis; species Amycolatopsis cihanbeyliensis. The sequence goes on from NZ_VFML01000001.1 coordinate 6,023,394, forward strand.
TGCTGCTGTGGCACGTCCACGACAGCGACACGGTGAACCGGCTGTTCTTCGAGGACTACGTCTCGGCCGCACTCGGCAGTGGCCTCCGGTGGGTCGAGGTGACCGCCTCGGCCCAGCTGGACTACGTGATCTCCGCGCCGTTCGACCCTTCGGCGTTGCGTGCGGTCACCGAGGAGGAGCTCACCGCGCGGTGGACCCGCAGGCGCGGCAGGCCGACGCAGATCGGGATCCGGGACGTGCTGATGGTGTTGCGCCGGCCGGACTGACCACAGGGAGCCGCATGACGGGCACCGAACCCAGCTCGAGTGACCTCTCCGGTGCCGACCTCGAGCGGTACCTGCACGACGCCGTGCAGGCCGCCCGGCGGGCGGGCCGGGTGGTGCGTGCGGCGTTCCACGACGGCAGGGTGGCCGCGCGGGCCAAGGCACCCGGTGACTACGTGACCGAGGTCGACCTGCAGGCCGAGCGGGTGATCCGCGACTGCCTGCGCGCCGGAACCGGCGCCGAGGCCAGGTTCGTCGGTGAGGAGTGCGGTGGCGCCGTGCAGGGGTTGTGCTGGGTGGTGGACCCGCTGGACGGCACGACCAACTTCATCCGCGGTTTCCCCTCGGTCGGGGTGTCCGTCGCGCTGGTCGCCGACGGTGAGCCGGTGGTCGGCGTGGTGCACGCGCCGCTGTGGCGGGAGACCTTCACCGCGGTGCGCGGCGGCGGGGCGTTCCGCAACGGCCAACCGATCCGGGTGAGCGGGAGGCCGGCCACGGGGGCGGTGTGTTCCACCGGGTTCCCGTTCAAGACGCCCGCCATGCTGCCCGCGTACTTCGACGTGCTGAGCGCCGTGGTGGGCACAGTGGAGGACATCCGCAGGCCCGCCGGGGCGAGCCTGGACCTGGCCTGGGTCGCCTGCGGGGTGTTCGACGGGTTCTTCGAGCTGGGCCTGGGCCCCTGGGACGTGGCCGCCGGCGCGCTGCTGGTGCGGGAGGCGGGCGGGATCGTCACCGACTGGCGTGGCGATCACGACGACTGGCTGGTCTCCGGCAACATCCTCGCGGCGGCACCGCTGGTGCACGCCGGGTTGATCAAGCACACCCGCCTCGCGCCCCGCGCACCCGTGCCCCGGCCCACCGCCGCTGCCGAACGGCCCTGAACGTCCGTCCGGGACGTTCAGGGCAGTTCCGGCCGGTGACCACGCTGGCGGGTCAGATGAACTCGTCCAGCAACCGGTAGTAGTCACGCTTCGCGTGGTCCAGGACGGGAAGGCCGTAGCGTTCGCGGAACAGCGCGGCGTGCGCCGGGCCGAAACCCCATTCCCGCCGCTCCTCCCCGATGTCCCGCAGGGCCACCGACAGGTCCAGCCAACGGTCCGCCCTGCCGAGCCTGCCGGTGTCCAGGATCCCCGTCACGGAAAGGGTTTCCGGGTCGAGGAGGATGTTGTCCAGGCAGAGGTCGCCGTGGCAGACGACGATGTCGTCCTCGGGCGGGACCGGGGTGGCGTCCAGCTCGGCCAGCAACCGCTCGGCCGACCAGCCCCGGCGGTGGTCCTCGATGTCGTCCAGGTCAACCGTGCCCAGCCGCACCGCGGTGCGGCAGCGGGGCAGGGTGACCGCCAACGTCCGGTCGAACGGGCACTCCCGCGCCGGGAGCGCGTGCAGCGCGGCGGCGAGCTCCGCGACCGCGCCGACCACCCGCGCCCGTTCGGCCGGAATCCACGGCCCGGCCGCGGGCACCCCGGCGACCGCGGTGGTGACCAGCCATGACCGCTCCGCGGTGCCACCGACCTCGACCACCTCCGGGACCGGGAAGCCCATCCGGGCCAGCCAGCGCAGCCGGGCGGCCTCGTTCTCCGGGTGGAACCGCAGATCGGCGGCGTCCACGATCGGCGAGGTCTTCACGTAGTAGGTGCCGGCACCGCGCACCCGGTGGATCGAGGTTCCGTAGGAACGGGTGGCGATGTGCTCCCACTCCCCGCCGAGCACGTCGGCACAGGCCAGCGGAACCGTAGCCGGCCCGTTCATGCCGCGGTGTGCGCCGCGATCTTCCGGACGGTCTCCTCGATCCGGGCGCGCACCCGCTCGTTGTCGGTCAGCGCACCGCCGAACGCCTCGGCGGCGAACTCGGCCATCCGGTCCGCGCCCAGCTCACCGGGATCGAGGCTGGTGGTCGCCGCGACCTTGCGAGCTCCCTTCTCGAACGCGGTGAGTGCGTGGTCCACATCGGACTCGGTGTACGAGGCCATGATCATCTGCGTGCCGCTGTCCTCGAAGTAGGCGCCGTAGTCGTATGCGGCGCGGTAGATGTCCCAGGACAGCGCCTCGGAGGGGACCACGACGTCGAACATCATCGGTGGTCCACCGACGAACGCCGGAATCCCGACCTCGGCGAGGATGTCCCGCATCCCGTCCATCAGGGTCTGGCCGAGGCGGGTGCAGTGCTCGTGCACGCTGCCGTCCTCGAGCTCGTCGAGCACGGCCAGCGCGGCGGCCATCGGCGGAACCTCCCGGGTGTAGGTGCCCGCGATACCCGCGGCGTCGTAGGCGTCCAGCACCTCGCGCCTGCCCATGATCGCCGCGATCGAGTGCCCGTTGGCCAGGCCCTTGCTCATGGTGAGCAGGTCGGCAGGCACCTCCCCGGTCCCGTTCAGCCCCCTGGGTCCGTAGCGGAAGGAGGTGATCACCTCGTCGATGATGAACAGTACGCCGTGCCTGGCGCACAGGGCGGAGAGGCGGCGGTAGTAGTCCGCGTCGAACCAGGCGGGCTCCGGGGTGACCACCACCCCGGCGACCCGGCCGGCGAACTCGGTCAGCATCCGCTCCAGCGCGGCTTCGCTGTAGCCGAAGCAGGCGACCCGGTTGCCCGCGTCGTAGTCGAGGTTCAGGAAACCGAGGTGCCAGTCGTGCCACCCGTGATACCCCGAGGTGAGGATCAGGTCCCGGCCGGTGGCGGCGCGGGCCAGCCGGATGGCGGTCGTGGTCGCCTCCGAGCCGGTCTTGGTGAACACCACCTTCTCCGCGGCGGGATACCGCTCGCACAGCCGCTCGGCCAGCTCGATCCGTGGCAGGGACAGGGTGCTGGCGAACACCGTGCCGTACCGGCTGATGTACTCCGTGATCGCGCGGACCACGCCGGGGTGCCGGTTGCCCAGCAACAGCGCGCCGCTGGCGGCGGTCACGTCCAGCAGGCGCTTGCCCTCCACGTCGCGCATCCACGGTCCCTCCGCCTCGGCGAACACCGAGGGGAACCGGGTGCCGATGTCGTACCCCTCGGCGGCGGTGACCCGGCGCGCCCGCTCGATCAGTTCCTCGTTGCCCTGGCTGCCGATGCTCATGCGGTTCCCTCTCCCCGACTCGAATCCTGATCCACGAAGAAGATGTTGCGCAGCGGGGCCCGCTCCGCCGGGATGTCCAGCACCGACCGGTACTCCGACAGCGGCAGCGCCTCGCTGAGCAGCGGACCCAGCCGCACCGAGCCGTCGGCGACCGCGCGCAGCGCCCGGTCGATCATGCCGACCCCGGACAGCGAGCCGACCACGGTCAGCTCACGCAGCATGACCGCACTCGGTTCGAACGGCGTCCTGTCCTCGCCCGAGTAGCCGACCAGCACGTAGGTTCCGCCCTGCTGGGTCGCGACCAGCCCGTCCGGGAACACCGCGGCGACCCCGGTCGCGTCGAACACGACATCCTGCGGATCCTCGTGCCATGCCTGAAGATCCGGCCGGACCCCGAGCCCGAGGTCGGCGGCGATCGTCCGCCGGTGCGCGCTCGGGTCGGCCACGGTGACCGACTTCGCTCCGCCCGCGACGGCGAGCTGCGCGACGAGGAGGCCGACCGCGCCCGCGCCGAGCACGCCGACCGTGCGCCCGGTCAGCTCGCCCGCTCGTTCCACCGCGTGGATCGCCACGCACAGCGGCTCCACCAGGCAGCCCTCCGCCCCGGACAGTCCCTCCGGTAGCGGGCGCAGGTTTTCCGCGGGCAGGCAGAACGCCTCGGCGAACGCGCCCGGCAGGCTGAACCCCACCTCGTCGAGCGCGAGGCACAGGTTCTGCGCGCCGCGCTCGCACCACTGGCAACCGCCGCACGGCAGGAAGTTGTGTCCCACCACCGGCTGGCCGACCAGCTCGGGCCGGCCCGGTGCCGCCCGCACCACGCCGGCCCACTCGTGCCCGGGAACAACCGGATACTCGGCGTCGTGCAGCGTGCCGCGCAGCAGCCGCAGATCCGTGCCGCAGAGCGCGACGTGGGTGACCGCGACCAGCGCCTGGTCCGGTCCAGGGCGGGGGCACGGAACTCGTTCCAGGCCGTGCTCGGCGGGGCCCGTGACGACCAGGGCGCGCATCGTGCTCGCGCCCGTGGCCGGGTCTTCGGTATACATCGTCACCTACCTGACTGAAGGAGCGCGCTGTGGACGACTACCTGGCCGGGGACGGGGCACTGCTGGCCCTGTCCCCGCATCTGGATGACGCCGTGCTGTCGGTGGGCGCGGCGCTGGCCGCGGTGGCGGCGACCGGAAGGCCGGTGGTGGTCTGCACGGTGTTCGCGGGCAAGCCCGTTCCGCCGCTGTCGGATCCCGCGGTGCGGTTCCACCGCGACTGCGGCCTCGGCGAGGACGCGGTCGCCGTGCGCCTGCGCGAGGACCTTGCCGCGGTGGCCGCGCTCGGCGCGACACCGCTGCACCTGCCGTTCCTGGACGCCCTGTACCGGCGGCACGGGGACGACTGGCTGTGCACCTGGCTGGGCGCGCACTTCGATCCCGGCCTGCCGGCCGAACCGGAGCTCGTGGCGGAGATCACCGCGGAGGTCGGCGGGCTGCTGCGGTCGCTGCGCCCGGCCGCGGTGTGGACCTGCGCGGCCGTCGGCGGGCACGTCGACCACCGGCTCACCCTGGCCACCGCGACCGCCGCCTGCGCGGCCGAGGGCGTCCGGCTCGCGCAGTGGGAGGACCTGCCCTATGCCATCGGCCGGCCCGCCGGGAGCGGGCCGGGCAGGCTGCTGACCGGGCCGGTCCCGGCGACCCACCGGGAGCGCAAGCTCGCCGCCATCGGTGAGTACCACTCGCAGCTGGGCATGCTGTTCCCCGCGGGCGGGCCCGCGTGGCGCGAGGCCTTCGCCGGGCACGCCGCGGCGCGGCTGGCCACTCACGGCGCGGAGGAACTGGTGTGGGGCGCCGGGCCGGCTGCCGGTGCTCACGCGTCCGGGTCCGGGCTGTCGCCAAGCCGGTGAACGAAGAACGCGCGACCGTGCCAGCCGTAGCGCAGGAACTCGCTGTAGTCGTAGAAGCCGTCGGTGCGGGCGAAGCACTCCCGCATCGCGCGGCGCATGCCGAACCGGGGGTTGGCCCGGTTGCAGTTGTAGTCGTCCATCAGCAGCACCGCCCCGTCCGGTAGCAGCCGGCCGCCGAGCAGGTGATCGAGCACCTCGACGGAGGAGGAGTACAGGTCGCAGTCGAGGTTGGCGATCGCCACGTCCTCGGTCAGCGGGGTGCTCCGGAGGCTGTCGGAGAACATGCCGGGCACGATGGTCCAGCCGGTATCGCCGATCCGGCGGGTGAACTCCGCGCGCAGCATCTCCTCGGTGCCGGGCGGTGCGGCGTCCTCGTGCTCGCGCCAGTACCCGCTGTCGGCGACCTCGTAGGAGATCGAGTCGACGTTGTTGGTGCTCTCGGGAAAGCCCTGGAACGAGTCGTAGACGTAGAAGTGGCGGGAGAAGGTCCTGGCGTAGAACTCGGTCTCCGCGCGGAACTCGGCGATCAGGTCGGCGAGCAGCAGCGAGCTGAACCCCTCGAAGCAGCCGAACTCGGCGACCGCGCCGGGGATGTGGCTGCCGTACACGTACTCGAAGGTGAGCCGGAACGCCTCGCCGTAGATCTCCCTGGCCCGGCGGGGATCGCCGTAGGTGGCGTTCTCCACCTGCTCGGCGCCGCGGGCGGTCTGGGTCATCGGGGTCATGACTGTCCTTCTGCGGTAGTGGGCTCGGTCGCGGTCTTGGCGAACAGCGCGGGGTCGACCTCGATGTCCAGGCTCAGCTCGCAGCACCGATAGCAGATCGGTTCCAGGTCCTGCCGGATGAGCTCGCGCATCCGGCCGTAGGTGTCCCCTGTCCACACCTCGCCGAGGGTGGCGTCCCGTACCGAGCCCATGACGGTGTCGGCGAACGGGGTGCAGCTGAGCACGTCCCCGTTGGGCAGCACGGTGCTCTGCGCCCACAGCTTCGGGCAGGTGGTCTCCTGCACCACCTCGTGCCACTGGTCGGTGAAGAACGTGCTCTGCTCCTCGCTGGAGTAGCGCACCGGCGCGACCAGCACGTTGACCGTGTCCGAGCAGGTCTTGGCCTCGTCCAGGATCCGCCACAGCGTGTCCCGGTCGACGTTCGCGTGCTGGTGCTCGTTGCAGTAACCGGTCCAGGACATGAACGGCCTGCCGGTGATCGCCTCGAAGGCGGGGCGGGTCGCCTTCCCTTCCTCCTTGGTGAAGTACATGGCGAGATCGACGGTCACCTCCGGCACGCCGAGTTCCTCGGCCAGCCGCACCATCCCGGGCAGCGAGGTGTAGTTCATCCCGGTGAGGGTGAAGTTCAGCGCGATGCGCGGGCCGTGGCCCGCCTTGCGGGTGGCCTCCTGCAGGGCCTCGATACCCGCCACCACTCGCTCGAAGGACTTGCGGCCGCGGATCGGGTTGTTGATCTCGGCGGTGGGCCCGTCCAGCGAGACGTACACGATGTCGATGCCGCCGTCGACCAGCCCGTCCGCGACCCGTGGCAGCAGGGTCCCGTTGGTGCTCATGTCCAACTGGGACTCCGGCGCGCGGATCTTGGCCTGGCGCACCAGATCCAGCACCTTCGGGTGCATCAGCGGCTCACCGCCCATCATCGAGATGCTGGGGTTCGGGGCATGCGCGACGAGCTCGTCGACAATCCCGTTCCACATATCCAGGCTGATGTGTTCCTTTTTCACTTCCTCGAGCCAGGTGTTCTCGTCGGAGGAATCACCGTAGAGCCAGCACTCACGGCAACTCAGGTTGCACGCCCAGTTGACGAAAACGGTGACATACCGCGGAACCGGGGGGAGCGCGGGTGTGTTGGTCGGTGCGATAGGCAGATGGATCACTGGATACCTCCGATTGGGCCACAGTGTGCACAGGTGCTCCTCCGGGCCACCCGCAACCCTTGACAGGACTTCCGTGGATACGTCTAATAAACCACGCGGGCGGTCGCAGGATCAAGAACCCCGCAGTGAGGGGGGCCTGATTTTGCCGACATCAGAGAATTCTATGCCGATGCGAGTACTCCTGATCAAACCTCCTATCCGCTCTTGTATGGTCGAGATCGGCCGGCATATGCCGATCGGTCTGGCATATCTCGCCGCGCAACTCCGTACCGCCGGAATGGAGGTCGAGATATTCGATTCTCTGGCGTGGACGGACGACAATCATGTCGTTTCGCCGGAGAACTACACCGATGCCGACCGGGCGAAGCTCGACGCCCATCCGCGCTGGCGGCACCTGGTGCACTGGGGTGCGACCTGGGAGCGGATCGCCGGCAAGCTGCGCTCCGGCAGCTACGACGTGGTCGGGGTGTCCTGCATGTTCACCCCCTATTACGAGCCCGCCTACCAGCTCGCTCGGCTGGCCAGGGAGATCCTGCCCGAGGCGAGGATCGTGCTCGGTGGGCAACATCCCACGGTGGCGCACCATCACGCGATGACCGAGGAGGCCTTCGACGCGCTGGTGCTCGGCGAGGCCGAGGCCAACGTGGCGGAGATCTTCCGTGCCCTGCACGCCGGGGAGAGCCTGCTGTCCCAACCCGGGGTGGCGTTCCGGTGCGGAAAGGGGATGTGCGACTGCGCGGAGTCGAGCGACCGAATTCACCTGCAACCTCGCGCGGCTTTCCTGCAGGATCTCGACAGCCTTCCCAGGCCCGATGTGACGCTGCTCGACATGAGTAGCTACGACGCCACAGCAACATTGATAACCAGCCGCGGTTGCCCATTTTCCTGCTCTTTCTGTACCGTGCACGCTACTGTCGGTAAGCAGTTCAGGACGCGCTCCTCGAAAAATGTTGCCGATGAGATCGAGCACTATGTAAGAGAGCACGATATCCGGCGTTTCTTCGTCGAGGACGATAATTTCACGTTCGACATCGACCGGGTCCACGAGATATGCCGGGCGATCCGGGACCGCGACCTCGACGTGGAACTGCACCTGCCCAACGGGATGACCGTTGTCAAACTCAGCGAGCAACTGGTCAGCGATATGGCAGGCGCCGGGTTCCGCAGCCTGTTCCTGGGCCTGGAGACCACCGACATGGCCCGCTTGCGCAAGATTCGCAAGGGGTTCACCTCGCTGCGGAAGGTCCGTGACGGCGCCGCGCTGTTCACCGAGAAGGGCGTGGACGTCGGGGCCTCGCTGATCGTCGGCCTGCTCGGGCAGAGCGCCGAGGAACTGGTCAAGGACTCGATCAACCTGATGCTGGCCGGGGTTCGCTTCTGGACCAACCCGTTCTACCCGATCCCGGGGTCGCCGGACTTCCAGCAGTGCCTCACCGACGGGCTGATCACCCACGACACCGAGCTGGCGCTGTACGACCAGTTCAACTTCGCCATCGGTTCCGACCGGCTCTCGCCCGCCGAGCTCTACTGGTCGTGGGTGAGCACGCAGGCGATGGCGCAGTGGCCCGCGTTCATGCTGGAGGGCGCGGCCCGGCGGGAACGCGGACCGGTGCCGCTTGCCGAGGGACTCGTGCGCCTGCTGGCGCACAGCACGGACCTGTTCGGGCCGGACGGTGCGTTGGAGGTACCCGCCGTGCCGGTCATCGTGGACGGCGACCGGGTACACGTGCACCCGGACGGCTGTTACGACGCGATGCAGCACATCGCGGGTAAGCCCCGGCCGGACGACCTGTGCACCTTCACCGGGGACGCCCTCGCCGCCGCGGTCAGCCTGTACACCGGGGTCGCCCACGGTTCCCGGCAGTTGCCGGGCAAGACCGAAGGTCGCTGCGTGTTCGCGCTCAGTGTGGACGATGTGGACCCGGTGTTCGAGCGGATCTGCCGAACCGCCGTCACCGTGCTGCGCGAGTCGCTGGACGAGCTGGCCGACGAGCCGGACAGCGCCGCGGTCGTCGAGTAGCTCGCGATGGTGCGACACCGTCAGTACGACGCCTGTGTCATCGGCAGCGGAGCGGCCGGCGGGGTGGTGGCCGCCGTGCTGGTCGCCGCGGGCTGGGACGTGCTCGTGGTCGAGCAGGGCGAGCACGTCCCCGGCGGGACGTACCTGCACGACCTGATCCCCGGGTTCGAGACCGCGCGGGCCCGGACCCTGGAAGGGGAGTGGACCGAGGAAGGGTACCCGTGGACGGCGTCCTGCGTTGGTGGCGGGACGCGGTTCTACGCGGGTGTCTCGCTGCGGCTGCGCGAGGTCGACTTCGACGCCTCGGCGCATGTCGCCCCGGACGCGTTGCCGCCGGCGTGGCCGTTCGGCTATGCCGAGCTGCGGCCGCACTACGACTGGGTGGAGCGGCGGCTGGGGGTCACCTCGGACGGCGGGCTCGACCCGCACCGACCCTCGCCGCCACATGGCCTGCTCCCGGCACACCGGCAGAGCGCGCGCGGCGCGGCACTGGCCGCGGCCGGCCGGTCGCTCGGGATGAGCCCGTTCCCGATGCCGCTGGCGGTTGCCTCGCGCTCGTTCGGCGACGCCCCCGCCTGCACGGACCTCACCACCTGCACCGACTACGCCTGCCCCAGCGGGGCCAAGGGCGACGTGTACCGGCGGCTGCTGGAACCGTTGTCCGCCGAGCCGAACCTGACGGTGCGCACCGGGCTCAAGGCGGTGCGCCTTGTGGCCGACCGCGCCGGCCACGTCCGCGAGCTGGAGTGCCTCGAGCTCGGCACTGGCAGGCGGGAGTCGGTGTCCGCGCGCCGGTTCGTGGTCGCGGCCAACGCGATCCAGACCGCCGCCCTGCTGCTGCGCTCCCGTTCGGAGTTCGCGCCGGACGGTCTTGGCAACGCGGGCGACCTGGTCGGCCGCGGCCTGTGTATGAAGGTGGGCCAGAACCTCACCGCCCGGCTGGCGCACGACCTTCCCGAGCCGCCGCCGGCGAGCGGCGGGCGGTACGTGACGGTCGCGATGACCGATCACTACCTCGACGAGGACTGCCCGACCGGGCTCGGCGGGCTCATCCTGGAGACCGCGCCGCTCGATCCGGCCGAGCGGGCGGATCCCCGGCTGCTCCGGCTGGAGTGCCTGATGGCCGACCAGCCGATGGCGGCCAACCGCGTCCGCCTGGACTGGTCCACAACGGACGGGCATGGCCTGCCGCGGCTGGTGCTTGACTACCGGCCGCACCCGGTGGACCTGGAACGGCTGGCGTACCTGCGCAAGCGGGCCGAGGAACTGCTGACCGCGGCCGGGGCGGTCGAGGTGACCGCCGAGCCGATGGACTGCACCCTCGGCAGCGGCCACCTGCACGGCACCTGCCGGATGGGAACCGACCCGCGCGGCTCGGTCTGCGACCCGGCCGGCCGGGTGCACGGCATGCGCAACCTCGTCGTCGCCGACGGTGCGCTGATGCCGTATCCCGGCGGGGTGAACCCCGCGCTGACCATTCAGGCCGTTGCCCATCGTGTCGCCCGCTCCCTTGTGGAGTCCGGTCCCCGGTGAGGGCGACCCGGCCTGATCGCCCCAGCCGGGCGGTCAGGTCCGGCTCGGCGCCCGCGCGCCGGAGACGGCCCGGTAGACCTCGGCCAGCCGCTTGCTGACCGTTTCCAGCTCGTACCCGGCGGCCCGCAGCGCCCCCGCGCGCCCGTGCTCGCGCCGCAGCTCGGGGGAGTCCAGGTACTTGCGCACCGCGGCGGCCAGCCCTGGCGGGTCGTACGGCGGCACGATCAGCCCGGCCGCGCCGTGGTCGACCACCTCGGGCAGCCCGCCAACCTCGGTGACCACCACGGCCTTGCCCGCGGTCAACGCCTCCAGCACGGTGCCGCCGAGCTCCTCGTGCCGGGACGGGATGACCACGATCGCCGCCGATTTGATGGCCTCGGCGATCTCGTCCCGTTCCAGATGCCCGCGCAGCTCGACGTGGTCCACGATGTCGAGCCTGCGGAGATCCGCACGGCAGTGCCGGAGCTCGTTGCCGTCCCCGCACATCACGAACCGGGCGCCGGCGCCTTCCCGGACCAGCAGTGCCGCGGCCTCGACGTAGTCGGCCCACCCCTTCTCCGGCGCGAACCGGCCGCAGTAGAGCACCACGGGCGGCCCGCTGTCGGGCTCGGGATCCTCCGCGGAGGTCCGGAACGCGTCCAGCCGAACCCCGTCCGGCACGATGTGCACCCGGTCCGGTGTGGTCAGTCCCTTCTCGACATACACCCTGCGGATGCGTTCGGTCAGCACCACGGCGGCATCCGCCCTGCGGACCGCCCAGCGTTCGAACAGCCTGGCCGGACCGATCAGCAGCCTGCCGAGTGGCGTCTCCGGATGGAAGGTTGCGATGGCGCTGCAGTGTGTGGTGATCACCAACGGCAGCCGCAGCAGGAACTTCGCGATCACGGCGAACAGGAAGGTCCATGGCAGTTCACTGCAGTGCACATGGATCAGCGAGAACCGGCGATGGGTGCGCCGTAGCCGTTGCCGGAGGCACCAGGCCGTCACCGCCATGCCCCAGGACACCAGCAGTCCGATGTAGCCCTTGGAGCGGGTAGGGATCGGTGCCACCGGCAGCGAGAGCAGCTCGAACGAGGTCCGCTCGTCGGCCGCGAGCCTGGCAGGCATGCCGGGTCTGCGGGGCAGCACCACGGACTGCCGGGAACCGAGCGCGGACACCTGCTCGGTGGTCTGCATGATCTGCACCTGCATCCCGCCGATCGGTTCGTACTGTAGCTCCCGATGGGTCAGCTCACGGTCGGCGAGGTAGTAGTACGGGGTGAGCCGCAGGACGTGCAGGTCGGGCTCTTCCTGGTGCGCGCCCGCACTACTCTCAGAGCTGGTCATGGTGGTCGCGGACCTTGGCGAGCGCGCTGAGGATGTCCTCCACATCGGCGGAGTTGCCCAGTAACGCGCCGTGGTGGCACAGCAATGTGGAGGCGCAGAACCGCTCGGCGCCAGGGAACTCGCGGCCGGTCGCTCGCCTGCGGCCCTCCTCGCTCCAGATCTGCGCGAACCGCCGCTTGGTGTGCGGGCGCAGCATCAGGCTGCGGTTCAGCGGCGGGTCCGGCGGGTACCACGGCATGCCCAGCTCGGCGCTGATCGCCTCGGCGACCCGCGTGGCGGGCACGGAACCGAACGTACCCTCCCGGAAGGTGATCCCGTACTCGTAGATGGAGCGCCGATCCGCCTCCGGCGGTACCGGGATCGCGCCGAAGTCACCGAGTTCGGCCAGGCCCTTTTCCAGGTTGACGGCGATCTTCTCGCGATGCTGGTGCTGCTCGTCGAGCCGTGGCAGCTGGTCGAGCAGCACCGCGGCGGACAGCTCGGACATGCAGTAGTTCGCGCCCATCACCTCGCCGTCCTCGACCAGCTCCATCTCGCCCGCAGGCACATCGGCGTCCGGATACCGGCGCGAGTCCGCACGCAGCTGCTGGACCTTGCGGTAGATCTGCTCGTCCGAGGTGATCACCGCACCGCCCTCGCCCGCGGCGAGGACCTTGCCGTTCTGGAAGCTGAACACGCCGACCGCGCCGTGCGTGCCCACGTTGCGGCCTCGCCAGCGTGCGCCATGGGCCTGCGCGCAGTCCTCGACCAGCGCGGCGCCCGCCTGCTCGGTGACCTCCAGGATGCCGTCCAGGTCGGCCACGGTCGCGGCGTGGTGCACGAGGATGACCGCCCTGGTGTGCGGGGACAGTCCGGAACGGACCGTGTCCGCGGTGATACAGCCGGTCTCCGGGTCCACATCGACCAGCACCGGCAGCGCGCCGACTCGCAGCACCGCGGTGACCGGGGCGACCCAGGTCATCGTCGGGACGATCACCTCGTCGCCGGGACCGATGTCCAGCGCCTCCAGCGCTACCAGCAGTGCGCTCGATCCATGGTCGAGACTGACGCAGTAGGGCACCTCGTTGTAAGCCGCCCACTGTTCGGCGAACCGTCGTTCGCGTGCCTGAGTGCCGTCACTCGGCCAGCTGATCGCCCATCGTCTGGATCGGATGGCGGCCACGACCTCCTGCTCGGTCGCGGTGTCGTACTGCGGCCATCTCGGCCAATCCCGATCCTGTCTTACCGGTGTGCCTCCCAGCACGGCGAGTCGGCTCATGAGACTCCTCGTAGGCTAGCTGTTCATCAACTGTCGTCAGCTGCTCACAGAGCATCGCGTGCGCACTACGGCCACGCGGGCTCACCATTGCCGACCGGAAAAGGTTCGACGTGAAATCCAAGGAACCGGGGAGTTCGTCACCCGGTCCGGGTTACCGAAGGATGGACGATCATCGGAGGAATCGGCGACACGATACCCGCTGCGCATTGCACTTAATGCTCACTCACCCCTCCAGTCCGCGACCCGGTTTCCCGAAGCGCCCACAGCTACGCTTCAGTCCACGCATATATCCCGGGTCGAAGTGGAATGAGACTGTCCCACCGGTTACCCGGTTGTCAAGGACTTCTGGGCTCCGTATGCGGGACCGGAACCCGGGCTCGGCTGACCTGACGCATCCGGTGCGTCAACCGGACCAATGCCGGCATCTCGTGTCTCCGGTGTTTCTGGACCTTTGTGTATCTCGCGGGTACCGTGGCCTTGCCGTGGGCTTCAGGGAACCCGAGCGCGGGTGGACCCACAAGTATCTGCGGCGGGCGTCATCGCATCGCCATAGGGGAACCCGCGCCGTCTGTGTAACGTCGTAGGGGCAGACCCTGTGTGAGCGTGCGATCACGGCTGGGGGCGCACACCTCCCGCCGGTGCCTTCTTGCACGGTAGGAGTCCGCAGACGTTAGGAAATCACAATGGCCAAATGGTTCGCCGAGTCAGTTCGACGGCGCCCGGCTCGGAAATCGGGCGAGCCGGTCCGGCCGTCCGCCGAGGACCGAGCTGCCCGGCAAGACGGTGTGCCAGTGCCGAAAGACCCGGATTTCGTCGCACTCGGGTTGGGTGGCACGAATATGATGGCGTTGCTCTGGTCGATCGCGATGGGCAAGCGGTGTGTGGGCGTCGAGCTTCGAGGTGACCCTTCGCTCGGCGTGCACTGGAATCTGCGCGAGGACTTCTTCCATCATCTCAGCCTTATCGATCACCTGATGGTCCAGCGCCACGGCGAGGAAGGTGTCCCTCGGCGCCGTGATGGCGAGCCCTTCCGGCTGAGCGAGGTCTTCCTCAGTGAGGACACCGTGGCCGGGGAGATCTTCGCGGACGAGGTCATCCATAGCGAGACGCCGGTTGGCGTCCACGTCTCCGGTTTCATCCACCACACCGAGTTCATCGACGATCGGTGGGTGGACGGGAAACCGCAGCGCGATGTCGTCATCCTGGACCCGCTGAAGCCACCGACCGAGTACGACCCGTCACGCGTCGGCAGGAGCATGATCGACGTGCTCGACAGCCCCTCGACCTTCCAGGCGGGTGCGAACGAGATCCTGGTGATGCTGCGTCGCTATCTGGAGATGGTCGAGGAGATGGATCTCGCGGCGGGCGTCGAGCCCAGGGTGCGGCTGTTTCTCTCCCACCGAGTCGTGGCCGGCGACGAAAGAGCCAATGATGGTTTCGTGAAATGGCTTCGTCGGGACGACGGATTCGTGGGTCTGCCGGATGGGCGCAAGCGCCTGATAATCGAGGAAATTCAGGAGTTCGACTACAAAGGAAAGTTCCGCAGAGTCCGCAAACCCGGAACGAAGCCGATCGACCTCGGCGTTCCCGAGATGTTCATGATCGCACAGGGGTTTGACAGCAGCGACGCCGACCGGCTGGGCTTCAAGCAGGAGGATGTCGAAGTCGACCACAATGACGGGAAAGGCCCCGTTGTGGCGCAGGCGGACTATCTCGCCGGGTTCATGGAGCTGTACGTAGGGGCTCGCCTGCGGAGGCGAATCGCCTCGGCTTTCGACAGCCACGGTGACGAGTACTGGGTCCGGCAGCTTGCGGTCGGCCATGAGGACGATCCAGAAGTCGGCTGGATTCTGGTGCAGGTTCCGGACTTCAAGACGTTCGATCCGATCATCGCCGGCTTGGTTCCACCGAGGACGCCGAGAAAATCAAAAAGGTACATCGGGGCATACCAGCAGCTCGTCCGTGACTACTATCTCGAGCAGGTCGCGCTCGTCACCGAAATTCCGAAGGAGGAGCTGGAGCAGATCCAGACGTCGTACGGGCCGAAGTTGTTCAGCCTTGTCGAGCGGGTCGGCGCCGACGCGCAGGTGGCCACGAACGGTGTGGTCGCCGGCGATTCCTTTGGCAATGGCCACTTCCTGACGAGCGGCGGTGCGGTGACCGGAATGGTGGGGCACGCGTACCGGATGCTGCGGTACTGGGAGTCCCGCGAGCGGGGACTGTCGCCGGCGCAGTCGGTCCGCGAACTCGCCGACGGTATCCGGCAAGACACTTTGGATTGGTTGCAGAACAGCTTGCAGGAGTTCAGCCAGGCGGCTCCGATCAACTTCGGCGCGGAGCGTATCGCGCAGATCTCGCGCACGACCGGTCGAGACTCCAGCGGGCGCGCGACCACCATCGACGCGGCACGGCGGCACCGCCATTCCCTCGTGCCACTCGACCCGGCGGACTGGCGACGGCTCTCGGTGCGTAGTGGACGACTGCACACCCAGGGGCTTCCCCCGCTGCCGGATACGCACCCCGAGGTGCGCTGCGAGGCGCGGCCCGTAGCGGTGGAGGTACAGCCGCTCGTCCAGACCTCTGGTGCGGGCGCGACTCGATGACCGCGTCGAACCGGCCGCACACGGAGCCGCGGGTGGCCAACGGTGTTGCTGTACCGGATTCCCACCGCGGCAAGTTGCCGTTGCGAAGCACCAGGGAACGTCAGATCGCGCTGATCGTTCTCTGCGTCGGGACGCTGATGACCGTTGTGGACTCCACGGCGGTCTATGTGGCACTGCCGACAATGCAGACGGGGTTGGGCATCTCCCAGGTGGACCTGGCTTGGGTGGTGAACGCCTACCTGATCCCGTTCGGAGGGTTGTTGCTGTTTGCCGGCAGGCTTGGCGACCTGATCGGCGCGAAGCGGGTCTTCCTCGGCGGTCTCGGGCTGTTCGTCTCCGCGTCGGTGGCTTGCGGGCTCGCCAATGACCCGATCGCCCTCTTCGCCGCGCGATTCGCGCAGGGGGCTGGTGGCGCGTTCACCACGGCGGTGGCGCTCGGCATGGTCGTGTCGTTGTTTCCGAAGGAACGGGACCAGGTTCAGGCGTTCGCGTTGTACGCGTTCATCGGTGCTTCGGGCGCTGTGCTCGGCCAGATCGCGGGGGCTGGGCTGACCAGCGCATTCGGGTGGCGATGGATCTTCTTCGTGAACGTTCCCATCGGCCTCGCCGTTATCGGGTTCGCGGTGCGGTTCACCGACAACATCCGGGAGAGCCGGGAACGCGCGCGAGTTGACCAGGTTGGCGCGTTGCTGCTCGTCGGTTCGCTCATGTTGTGCATTTACACGCTCACCGAGGCGACCGACCTGGGCTGGAGTAGCCTGCGGACGCTGGCGCTCGCCGCAGGCGGGTTGTTGTTGATGGTGGCGTTCGTCGGCTGGCAGGCACGAGCGAGGGTCGCCCTGATACCACTGCACCTGCTGCGCAGGCGCAATGTGGGGTGGGTCAACCTCGTGCTCTTGCTGATGAACATCGGCCCCACGGGGATGTTCTTTCTCTGCGCGTTGTACCTGCAACATGTGCTCGGATTCACGGTACTCGAGGTGGGTATGGCGTTCGTTCCCACTGCCGTGGTGCTGGCGATCACCTCCCTCAAGCTCGCGCCGAGGCTGTTGCGCGAGGTGGACGCGAAGACGGTGCTGGTCCCCTCGATCGTCTCGATGATCGTGGGACTCGCGTTGTTCGCCCGTATCCCGGCGGATGGGAACTATCTCCTCGACGTCCTTCCGGCGAGTCTGCTCATCGGCCTCGGGGCCGGCACCGCGGGGCCGCCGGTGCTGCGCATCGCACTGGCGGAGGCCACGACCCGGGACCGCGGTCTGCGGTCCGGCCTGATAAACACGACCCAGCAGGTGGGTGCCGCGCTGGGGCTGGCGGTGTTGTCCCCGATCGCGGCAAGCGTGACACAACAGGTGCTTGCCGACGGGGCTCCGATGGACAGCGCGCTGACCGACGGCTACCGGACCGCATTCCTGGCGGCCGCTGGCGCGGCAGCGTTGGCGTTGACGCTGGCCGTGATCGCGGTCAAACCGGCCGTGCCGCGGACCGGGCCCGCCGACATCGACCCCAACGCCGGCCAGGCGGCCGTCCGCCGCCGCGACCCGACGGGGGCGGACAACCCCGACTTTCTCGCGCTTGGCCTTGGCGGCACGAACATGATGGCGATGTTGTGGTCCATCGCCATGGGCAGACGGGCTGTCGGTGTCGAACTGAGGGGCGACCCACATCAGGCACTGATGCACTGGAACGTCAACGAGAATCTCCGGCACAGCTTGGCGACGATCGACCGGCTGATGGTGGAACGTTACGGGCGGGACCGGGTGCCGCGGCGACCGAATGGCGAACTGTTCCTGCTCCACGAGTGCTTTTACTACCCAGGCGCGGCAGACGGTGGTGAGGGGCGCGCGGATGAGGTGATCGACGGCTGGGTGTCCGACGGGCATATCGCGGCACTGGTCGGCGCGGTCGACATCGTGGACGACCGTTGGGTCGACGGGATGCCCAACCGGTCGGTGACCACCCGTACCCCGGAACCACCGGCCGCCAGCGCGGACGCATCCGGAGCCGATCCGGATCTGTCCAAGATCCTGAATGAGCCGTTCTCGTTTCAGATCGGAGCCGAGGACCTGCTGATTCTCCTGCGCCGATACCTGGAGGAGATGAGCAGGATGGATCTCGCCGCAGGTCACCTGCCTCGTTGTCGCATCTTCACCTATCACCGGGCGGTCAAGCCTCGCGACGGTGGGGTTCCGCGATGGCTGCGGAGGTTGACGGGGCGGCAGGCCGAACCGGACGGTTTCGTCAGGTACCCCGATGGCCGAGTGGGAGTTCGTATCGAGGCGATCCGCGAGTTGGACGAGAAAGGCGTCTACCGGCGGGTCCGTGATCCGGGGACAGAGGTGCTGGATCTGGGCGTTCCCGGCTTGTTCATGATCGCCGAGGGATCCGACAGCGACGACGCCAGGCGGTTGGGCCTCGTGCAGGATCCGCTCACGGTGGACAATGGTGACGGCCGTGGCCCGGTGATCGCCCAGGCCGATTACGTAATCGGCGTGATAGCGGTGTCCGTTGGTGACAGATTCCGGCTCCGCATGGCGTCCGAGTTCGACGACTCGGGAAGCGAACACTGGATTCGCCAGGCAGCGGCCGGCCACGTTGGATTCATCGAGGAAGGGTGGATCATCACGGAAGTGCCGGATTTCGTCACCTTCGATCCGGCGCAGGCCGGCATGGTGTCACGCCTGACGAAACGTGATTCGGCGGAGTATCACGCGGCGTACCGATACTTGCTTCGGGAGTTCTATCTCGACCAGATCACACAATTGACAGGAATCCCGAGGGCTATGTTGGCCAACACGTTGGCGCTGCATACTCCGCGAATGATCAGCGTGGTGGCGAAGATGGGACGGGATCCTCTCGTGGCGGCCAATGGCGTCGTGGCAGGGGACTCCTTCGGCAACGGTAGTTTTCTCGCCAGTGGCGGTGTGCAGACCGGCCTCCTCGGCCACGCGTCGCGCGTTGGCCGGTACTGGCGGAATATCGACGCCGGGATCCCTCCCGGCGACGCGGTGCGCGACCTCGCCGATGGCATCAGGGCCGATACCGAAGCGTGGTTGGAGGTGAGCCGTGCCGACTTTGCTCAGCCACCGCGCAGTGGCGTGGCCGCGCGGGAGAACGTCCTCGCGGCGGCGAGAAGGCGTCGCCGCTCGATCGCGCCGTTCACATTGCGTGACGATCTGAACCGGCTCAACGTCCATCCCGGACGTGTGCCCATGCTGGGCCTACAACCACTCGAACAGCCGCACCCCAACGGCAACGGGGAGACAGGCGGTGAGGCGGGTGGCGCCGGTCCGGAAGGGGCGCGCTGCGTGGGTGGGTCCGGTTCGGATCCCCAGCGAGGTCTCCGTCAACCGCTGGCCGCGCAGGTGGAGGCGCAACGGCAAAGCGGCACCTAAACCAGTCAGGTCGTCGCCGTGTGGTTACCCGCTGTGCGGGGTGCCGAGGTGACCAGGCACAACGGCAGCACCCCGACCAGCACCGCGGAAAGGACATATCGATGCCCCGAAACTCAGCTGAGGCGGACCGGACCTACGACGTAGTCGTCGTCGGGAACGGTTCTCTCGGCCTGTCGCTCGGACTCACCCTCGCCCGGGACGGCCTGCGAGTAGCCGTACTCGGCGCGCCACACCGTCCATGGGCCGCGTCCTCCGCCGCCGGCGCGATGATCGGAGTGTTCGGTGAGGTCACCAAACCCTTGCTGACGAACGACTACGGTACGACAAAGCTGGAGTGGGCCTATCAGGCAAGCAAACTCTGGCCCGACTGGCTGGCACAACTGTCGCCGGACTCCGACGGCAGCGACCTGCTGACGGCCGAGGGCACCGTCATGCTGCTCAACGCTGTCGGCGTCCCCGGTATTGATGACGACAACTACAAGGCGATCCGGAACACTCTCATTACGTACGACGAAAAGTTCGAGGATATCGACCCGAGTGAGCTCGAATGGATCGACGCGGAAGCCACGGCTCGCCCGATCCAAGCGATGTTCATCCCGAACGAGCATTCGGTCAATGCTTCCGAACTGCTCGTACGCCTCGAGTTGGCTTTCACCGCCGCGGGTGGGACGCTCGTCACCGAGCTCGCCACTCGTGTCGACCAGCGCGGAGATCGCGTACGTGGCGTCGAGCTCGAGTCCGGCTCGATGCTGTTCTCCGATAACGTGGTACTGGCGGCGGGGGCGGCCTCCCAGGCAATGCTGGACACCGTACCCGAACTCGCCGCGAGGATACCTCGACTCGTGAGCGGTTATGGCGTTTCGGCACTCGTCGACACGAAGGACAAAAGCAACCCACGATCCGTTATTCGCACACCGAATCGCGCATTTGCCTGTGGCCTGCACGTCGTCCCACGAGGAAACGGCCAGGTCTATGTCGGCGCAACGAACACGCTATCCATGGATCCCCTTGACACGCCTCCGGTCGCCGATGTTCTGTTCCTGATGAACTGTGCCAACCGGCAGGTACACCGGGGTCTTGCCGAGGGTGGTTTCCGAAATATCCAGGTCGGCAACCGTCCGGTTTCGCTCGACGGCATGCCACTTCTCGGTGCGACGGAACTGGACGGACTCTGGATGATGACCGGGACGTACCGCGACGGCTTGACGCTTTCCCCCCTGCTCGCGCGGGAGATGGCGGCCCTCATCCGCGACGAGGAGACGTCGGTCGACCTGTCGATGTTCCAGCCGGTGCGCCCGCCGATCCAGCCGTTCACCCGAGATGAGGTCGTCGCGGCGGCGGTGATGCACATGCTCGCGACGGGCTACGAGGACGGCTGGAGCCTCCCTGTGGAATGGCCGTCCACCATTGAGCACCACCTCCGGGACGCGTACACGAGAACGGCTGACGAGTTGGACCCGACCTACACTCCACCGCCTGAGATCCTTGCTTCGCTGCGGGTCTTCCCCGATCTGACCAAGGCACTGCGCGAGTACTACACGGCAAGTCGCGCGTCGTCCGGCAGCACAACTCACTGAGTGCGCGTCCCTGCCCACCGGCCGTCGCGGTCACCACCCGCACCGGCTGCCGGCGCGCGAGCGCACGCCTTCGTGGCGGCCTCGCTGAAAGCCACGGCGACGTGGGAAATTAGGATGCCCACATGCGCAGGATCGTGGGCAAGCAGGTGCTCGAACTCGCCGCGACCGAGTTCGACGAGCTGCTCGCCGCTCATCGCGGTGCCGTCCTGGACGTGGGCACCGGGGACGGCAAGCACGCCCAGTACGTGGCGCAACGCAATCCCGAGCTGCTGGTCATCGGACTGGACGCGGCCAAGGACGGGATGCGGGAGATCTCGGCCAAGGCGGCGAGCCGGAAACGTGGCCTGGCCAACCTGGTCTATGTCTGGGCCTCGGCGGAAGGGCTACCCGCCGAGCTGCACGGGATCACCGACCTGCGCATCCTGATGCCGTGGGGCAGCCTGCTGCGCGGGGTGCTGGGGTCCGATCCGGACATGCTCCGCGGGCTGGCAGCGGTGTGTGCCCCGGGCGCGACCATGCTGATCACGCTCAACCTGCATGCCTGGCGACCACCGGTGCCGGAGGTGGGGGATCGCCCCGAGCCGACGCCGGACTCGGCGGCGGACATGTTGGCCGGCATCTACACCGAGGTCGGGTGGCGACTGGACGAGGCGAGGTATTTCGGCCAGGAGGAGGTGCGGGCGCTGGCCACCTCGTGGACCAGGCGGCTGAACTCCAGCAGGTCGCGGCTCGACGTGCTCGGCCTCACCGCCACCTTGGTTCAGCGCTCCGGCGACCGGTCGACGAGCTCGTGCACGAACTCGTAGGCCTCCCTGCGGGAGTAGTCCGTCGTGTCGGCCAGTGCCCGGGACAGCGTTTTCGGGGACACCCCGTCGTCCAGCAGCGCCCGGACGAAGGCGACCGCCGGGATCTCCGGAACCTCGGAGGTCTCCTCGGCGGGCTCGACCCGGAGCAGCACGTCCGCGGTGCCACCGGGTGGGCGCTCGGGCAGTGCCGGCACCGGACCCCGCCACGGCCGTTCCGCCTGCCACGGGACGTCCATCGCGAACGAGGCGATTCCCGTCTCCCGTTCCCGCAGCAGCAACTCACGCACCCGGGGGAAGTCCCGGTGGGAGCAACGCAGCACCAGCGCGTGCCGGGTGGCGGTACGCAGCACGCGCACCAGGCCACGGGTGCGCCCGGCGTCGACGCTCAGCACCGGGACGCGCCGGGGGGACACCGCCGAGACGGTCTGCTCCGCCGGCAGTCCCAGTACCTCGACCCGCACGTCCCGCTGGTCGGCCACCGCGCCGATCTCCTCGGTGAACCCGCCCGAGGTGGCCACGACCAGTGCCCGACCGTTCGCGGCGAGGGCCGCGCGCAGGTGATCGTGGTCGATCGGCCGGGCCGCCGCGGACCGGATCCGGTCGGTACCGGCGACCAACTCACTGGCCGGGGCGTCCCTGGTGAACACGGTGCCCGCGGCGGCCACCTCGGCGGCCAGCCGGTCCTCGGGACCGGTGGCCCGGTAGAGCACCAGCGTGGCGGCCTCCGGCCGGTCCCGCTGGACGGTCACCTCGATCGAGGTCTCCGGCCGGGACAGCGCGGTGATCAGGTCCCGCGGCAGTCGTGCCGAGCCGAGGTCGGCCTCGGTGCCGAGGGTGTTCGGCAGCCGGTCGGGGCCGCGGCGCAGGACCATGTTCCGCCCCGGACGCCACCGCGAGTTGGCGCCCGCGCGCACCTGCGCGGACCGGCCGTCCGCCTCGATGGTGACCCGGATCGGGCCGGCCACCGGCGCCGCGGAGGTGACGAACCGGGCGTCCACCCCCACGACGCAGGTGGCCCGCCCGGTGATTTCCGAATCGAGGCTGAACTCCACGGTATTCTCGTGGGTCGCGGAGATATTCTCGTGCCCCCGGCACCGCACCCGGAACAGGACCTCCGCCGAATCACTCACCGGGTAATGCTATCACCGCGCATTGTAAGATGCGGTCATGACCTCGCACGTTCGGCACCGGCCCGCCGATCCGCTGGAACAGCAGCGGGATATCGTCGTCGCCTGCGCGCCACTGCGCAGCAGGGTGAACCTCTCCGGAATCGTTCGTACGGCCGGATGTTGCGGAGTTCCACGAATCATTGCCTGCGGTAATGCGCGGGTGGATCGTGCTATTGCCCGCGATGCGGTGGAATCGGTGCGTATCGAGAATCGCCGGACGCTCGTTCCGGTCCTGCGTGATCTTCGGCAGGACGGTTATTCCGTTGTCGGCCTCGAGCAGACGACGTCCTCGGTCAACATTCACGAGTACGTGTTTCCGCGAAAGGTCGCGCTCGTGGTCGGAAACGAGCGGCTGGGGCTTGGCGACGAGGAACTGGCACTCACCGACGCCTGCGTGGAGATCCCCGTGTGGGGCCGACCGAACAGCTACAACGTCGCCACCGCCACGGCCATGGCGCTGTACGAGTACTGCCGGCAGTATCCGCACGGCTGAGGCAGGCGGTCAGTACAGCAGGAGCGCCACCGGGGTGGCGAGAACGAGCGTGAGCACCACCCGCTGGAACCAGATCACGATCATCCGGGGCACCGAGATGGGGATCTCCGTCGCGACCACGCAGGGGACCAGCGCGGAGAAGAAGATGATCTGCGAAACGGACACCACCGCCACGATGAACTTCACCGCGGCGGCCGATTCCACCACCAGCAGCGCGGGCAGGAACATCTCCGCCACGCCGACCGCCGAGGCCTTCGCGACCAGCAGCGGCTCCGGTGCCTGCATGATCCAGGCGAACGGGTAGAAGGCGTAGCCCAGCCAGTCGAAGACCGGGGTGTGGGTCGCCAGTACCAGGCCGAGCAGGCCGATCGACAGGATCGACGGCAGGATGGCCATGGTCATCAGCAGGCCGGCCTTGAGGTTGGTCGCGATGTTCCGGCCGAGCGACGGCGCCGCGGCGACGGTCTCCCTGGCCTCGGTCCAGGCACGGGAGAGTCGCCGACCACGGTTGTCCTGGTCGGGCCGCGGCCGGCTGCCGTCGATGTAGCTGTCGGTGACCTTGGACAGCGGCCAGATCCGGACGGTCACCGCGGTGACCAGGAACGTGATCGCCAGCGTCGTCCAGAAGTAGGTGTTCCAGTCGCTCATCAGGTCCAGCGTGCTCGCCACCACCACCATGAAGGTCGCGGACACCGTGGAGAAGCCGGTCGCGATGATGGCCGCTTCCCTGCCGGAGTACTTGCCCTCCCTGTACACCCGGTTGGTGATCAGTAGCCCGAGCGAGTAGCTGCCGACGAACGAGGCCACGGCGTCGACAGCCGAGCGACCGGGGGTCCGCCACACCGGCCGCATCACGGGCTGAAGCAGCACACCGATGAACTCCAGCAGGCCGTAGCCCACGAGCAGGGCGAGGAACACGGCGCCGATCGGCACCAGCAACCCGACCGGGATGACCAGCTTGTTCAGCAGGAACGGCCCCATGTCCTCGGCGAACAGCCAGGCCGGGCCGAGTTCGAACACCAGCATGACGCCCACGACCAGGCCGGCGACCTTGACGACCGAGAACACCACGGAGACGGGGGAGCGGTTCCAGGTCCCGGACGCGAAGGGGTGCACGGCCCCGGCGAGGATCACGGCGAGGGCCAGGTACGGCAGCAGGTCCGGGAAGGCCGTCTCGAGCGCGGTCACCAGGTGGTCCAGGACGATGGAGCTCTCCCCGCTCACCGGGATCGGCACGAAGAACACGAGCGTGCCGACGAGGCTGTAGACGAAGAACTTCCACATCGGCACGCCGGTGCCCGCCCCGCGGGTGGCCCGCTCGTCGCCCTGTTGCTCGGTCGCCATTCCGCGCACCTCCGTTCGACCGGCCCGGTCTCGCGATCGGCTGGATCTTCGATCGGCACAGCCTCGCACGGGATCTACCTGCGGAAAACGCGCCCGACGCGCAAACCTGTCCCGAATCCCAGACTGCACCCCAGTTCGGTAAGGTTGGCCGCCTGCGAGACCGTGGAGTGGGCCGATGCGGGCGAGCCAGGTGCGGCGGGAGTTGCTGGAGGCCGCGCGGGCTGGCCGGGTTCGGCCTGCCGGACAGGATGGTGGACTGATCGCACGGGTGGCGCTCGGCCGGGCTCCTGTGCCCGCCTGGCGTGGTGCGTGTCGGCCGCTCGCATGAATCCGATGTTGGCGGCGATGAGTCCGGTGGCCTCCGCGGGTCGTACGGGGTGACAAGACCCGCCAACGGATGGGGAGCTGAGCCATGACCGTCGACGAGAAGCAGATCCGGACCCTGATCGAGCAATGGGCCGTGGCCGTGCACCGGGGCGACCTGCACGGTGTCCTGACGGACCACGCCGACGACATCGTGATGTTCGACGTCCCGCCGCCCTACGAGGGCGCCCGGGGGATCGACGCCTACCGCGACACGTGGCCGCCCTTCTTCCAGTGGCAGGCGCAGGGCGCCTCGTTCGAGATCGTCTCCCTCGAGGTCACGGCAGGCGAGGACGTCGCGTTCGCGCACGCCCTGCTGCGCTGCGGAACCCCGCGGGAGCTCGCCGAGCACCCGGAGAACCGGTTACGCCTCACCCTGGGGCTGCGCAAGGAACAGGGCCGGTGGGTCGTGGCGCACGAGCACCATTCCTTCCCCAGCGTCCTTCCCCCGGTGCAATGAGTGAGCCGGGGCGCGGTGGAGGTCAGTGGTACGCGGCGCGCACGCGCGCGGCGTACTCGTAGTCGCGCCGCCAGTCGGTCCCGGTCGGGGCGAAGGATCACGCGCTCGGCCCCGGCCTCCTCGTACGCCGCCAGCCGGGCGGCGGCGCGCCGGGGGTCGGGGTCCACCTCGGGTGCCACCGCGGTCGCCCTGACCGGCGTGCGGTCCCGCTCGGCGAGCCGGTCGATCTCCGCGAGGCCGGCGGCGATCTCCTCGGGCGGCAACCCGAGGGAGACCCAGCCATCGCCGTACCGCGCGGCCCGGCGCCGCGCCGCGCGCCCGTTGCCCGCCACCACCACCGGAGGCATGGTCGCGCCGGGGGTGAGCGCCACCTCGACGCCGTCCCCGAGCACGGTCCGCTTCCCTGCCACCAGGCTCGGCAACACCCGCAGCGCCGCGTCGGTGTTTCGACCTCGATCCGGATAGGACATGCCAGCCGCGCGCCACCCGAGATCGCCGTGCGCCGGGTTGCCGGTGCCGACCCCCAACACCAGCCGGTCGCCCGATACATGCTGCAGGGTGCTGATCTGCTTCGCGGCCCAGGCGACCGGACGCAGGGCCAGCAGCAGCACGTTGAAGCCCACCGTGATCCGCTCCGTCACCGCGGCCGCCGTGGACAGGACCACCGTGCTGTCCAGTATCGGGGCACTTGCCAGTACATGATCGGTCGACCAGGCCGAGTCGAGCCCGAGCTCCTCGGCGAACCGCGCGCTCGCGCGCACATCACCCAGGATCGGCCGGGCAGGGTCGGGTGTGGACGTTGGCAGGATGACACCGATATCGATGGCCATAACCGGGCTCAACACGTGGTTTCGGGGTGCTATTCCGCGGTACTCGGCGGTTCACCGCCGGGTGGCTCGGTGGCGACTCGGCGGCGGCGCGCGGTGATGACCCAGGCCCGCGATCGAAGTACACGCCGTCACCGGTGTCATGCGCGGCACGGAGCCCTCTGCGTGCGCGGTCGCCCGTCTCGATGTCCGTTGTAGATAGTGGATCCCGAGGTTTACCAGGTGGAGTACACGGCGTGGTCCGGGCCGTAGCAGGCGGGCTCGTGCACCTCGGTGAAGCCGATGTGCGTGAAGCGAGCCGCCGTCCGGATTCCCTGCGCGGTCGCGGGGCGTACCCGGTGGCTTCCCGGAATCGCTTGTTGCGCGGCCGCGGCTCGACGCCGTTGCTCGTGCGGAGCTGTTCGCCGTTGGACGGACCACCGGGCATGAAGCCACACCGCCCCGGGTCGAGAATCGGAAATAGCGATGTTCCTGGTAAAGTCCATCGCTATTGTCGATCGTTCGGCCTAGACTGCCGACCGTGTCCGACATCGAGCTGCGGCATCTCGCCGCCATGGCGGCGGTCGCCGAGGAGGGTTCGTTCGGCCGGGCGGCCGCGCGGCTCGGGTACACCCAGTCGACGGTGAGTCAGCAGATCGCGGCGCTGGAAAGAGCGGTCGGCGGCGCGGTGTTCGACCGGCCGGGCGGGCCGAAACCGGTGCGGATCACCCCGCTCGGCACCGTGGTACTGACGCATGGACTCGACCTGCTGGCGAAAGCGGAAACACTGGCGGACCAGGTCGACCGGTTCAAGGCCGGTGAGGGCCGGGTCGACATCGGCACGTTCCAGAGCGTGTCCAACGTGATCCTTCCGGAGGTCGTGCACCGGTTGCGGCAGGAGTATCCGTACTGCGAGATCAGGCTGTTCGAGGAGGAGACCGGCCGGCCACAGGTCGGCGGACTCGATCTGCTGTTCTTCGACGGCCGCGCCGAGGGCGATATCGAACATCTGAAGCTGCTCGACGACCCGTATGTCCTGGTTGCCCGCGAAGGTACCTTCCCGGAAGGCCCGGTACCGTGGGCCCGGCTGGACGGCGCGCCGATGGTGGCGTACCCGCCACTGTGCGATCAGGCGCGCGTGGAACGGGCACTCGCGGGCGAGGGCGTCAACCCACGAATCGTCTTCCGCACCGTGGGTAACGAGGCCCTCGTGTCGATGGTCCGGGCCGGAATCGGCTCAGCGGTGCTGCCCCGGCTCGCCGTGCACGGCGCCACCGTCCGGGCCGAGGCTGTCCTGCACGTCCACGAACTGCACCCGCCACTCCCGCCACGCGAGATCTTCCTGCTGTGGAACGCGGGACGCACGCACTCCCCGCTCGCCGCCCTGGCCATCGAGATCGCCGTCGATGTCGCGGCCGAGCTGGCCGGGCGCGCCTGACCGGCCGGTACGAACACAGGTCCATACCCCGGTCGCGGTTCCTCAACGATCTCTCAGCGGCCGCTCCCTACTCTCGGTGCATGCTCCACGGACGCGACAGGCAGTTGCGTGCTGTCCGGGATTTGATCGCCCGTGCTCGTACCGGTCGGGGCGGCTCGCTGGTGGTGTGCGGAGAGGCCGGCGCGGGCAAGAGCGCGTTACTGGCGGAGGCGGCAGGGGAAGCGTCCGGGTTGACCGTGCTGACGTGCACGGGGGTGGAGTCCGAGGGTGAGCTCGCGTTTGCGGGCCTGCATCAGGTGCTGGCCCCGGTCGCGTCGGGGCTGGACGCGCTGCCCGCCGACCAGGCCGAGGCGCTGCGTTGCGCGCTGGGCCGGTCGGCCGGATCGGCGTCCGACTACCTGGTGTCGGCCGGGGCGCTTGCGCTGCTCGGCGTGGCGGCCGTCGACCGGGCTGTGCTGGTCGTGGTAGACGACGCGCAGTGGCTGGACCACGCGTCGATGGGCGCGCTGACATTCGCCGCCCGCCGGGTGTCGGATGCCGGGATCGCGATGCTGTTCGGGGTGCGCTCGGCCGACGGGCACGCGCTGGGCCGGGCGGGCCTGCCGGAGGTCCGGCTCGGCGGGCTGGATCCGGACTCGGGTGCGAAGCTGCTGGCCGACCGGGGCTGGCTCCCGCCACCGGCGGTAGGCGCGGCACTGATCACCGCGACCGGCGGCAACCCGCTCGCTCTGGTGGAGCTGGCGCGTGTCCGGTCGCGGCGCGCACTGGTGGACGAGGCGCTGGTGCAGGGCACCGTTCCGGTCGGCGCTCGGCTGCGCGGGTGGTTCACCGTCCAGGTGGACCGGCTTCCTCGTCTGAGCCGTAACCTGCTGGTGGTCGCGGCCGCCGAGGAGACCGGATCGCTGGTGACGGTGCTGGGTGCGGCGGGGCGGCTGGGATTGCCCGCGTCCGCGCTGTCGGCAGCGGAAGCCGAGGGGCTGGTCGACGTGGCGGGCGGGACACTGCGCTTTCGGCACCCGTTGATCCGCTCCGCGTCCTACACGGCGTCGTCCTGGCAGTTCAGGACCGCCGCGCACGGCGCGATCGCGGAAGTGCTGGAGGCCGACGGCGCCTGGGAACGCGCGACCTGGCACCGGGCATCCGCTGAGCCCGGGCAGGACGAGGGTCTGGCGACGGCTCTGGAGGCCGCGGCCACCACGGCCGGCGGGCGCGGCGGTATCGCGACGGCGGCCGTGCTGCTGCGCCGCGCGGCGCGGCTGAGCACTACCGCTGAGGGACGTGCCTCGCGGCTGGCCGCTGCCGCCCACGCGGCGTGGAAGTCGGGCCAGGTTGACCTGGGCCGCGAACTCCTTTCCGAGGCGCCGGCGAACCCGCCCGGCGCGGCCGGCGTGCTGGTCGCGCGATCCCGGGGCCTGATCGAGATCGCCGAGGGCGACCCGGCGGCCGCGTTCGCGCAGTTGTCACGCGGTGCGGACCTCGCGGGCGACGACACGAAGCAGGTGGTCGGCCTGCTGTTCATGGCGGTCTCGGCGGCCTACCACGCGGGCCGGTTCGACGACGCGGTCGGCGCCGCGCGGCGGATCGCGGGGAGTGGGTTCCGCGATCACGGCCGGTGGTTGGAGTCGGCGCTCGACGGCACGCTCACCCCTGACGACGCCGACCCCTGGCGGATCCTGGACGCGGGTGCTGACCTGCCCGGCGAGCAGGACGCGCACCGGTGGCTATGGCCGCTGGTGATCACATGGCTGGGGCCCCGCCCACGGCTGGCACGCGAGTTCGGCGAGCTCGCGCACGAGCGGCTGCGGGCCACCGGCATGCTCACGATCCTCACCATGATCTCGCCGTGGCTGGCCGACCTCGCCCACCAACTGGGCCGGTGGCGAGAAGCCGACGAGTTGGCCCGCGAGGGCCTGCGGTTCGCGGTGGACAACGGGCAGCGGACGATCGAGACGTGCCTTGCCGGAATGCTCGCCCGGTTCGCCGCGCTGCGCGGCGAGCGCCCGGAAACCATGAGCCCCGCGCTGGGCAATCATGCCGCGGGCGCCGAGCTGACCTGGGCACTGGGACTGTGGGCCCTTGCCGAGGGCGACTACCCACAGTCGGCCGACCGGCTGGCGGCGTTGACCGAACCCGGTTCGGCCTGCGAGCACACCTGGACGGTGCGCCGCGCGGCCGCAGACATCGTGGAGGCGCTGGTGCGCGCCGAGCGAACTGGCGAGGCGGAGGAGGTAGTCGCCACCTTCGCGCCATGGGCCGAGCGCAGCACCCTGCCGTGGGCGCACGCACAACTGCACCGTAGCCGCGCCCTGCTGGCCACGGACGGCTCCGCGGCGAAACACTTCGACGAGTCCGCGAAGTATCTCGCGGACCTGCCATTCGAGCGTGCCAGGGTGGCGTTGCTGCATGGCGAATGGTTGCGGCGCAGCCGGCGACAGCGAGAGGCCGCGCGGCACCTGCGGCTCGCCACAGAGCTGTACACCCAGCTCGGCGCGCACCGGTGGGCGATGATCGCCGCGGCACAGCTGCGCGCCGCCGGCGCGTCGAGCGCCAGGCGTTCCTCGCCCGGCATCCCCGGGCTCACCCCGCAGGAACTACAGATCGTCCGGTTGGCCGGCCAGGGACTGACCAACCGGGAGATCGGAACGCGGCTGTTCCTCAGCCCCCGTACGGTCGGCTACCACCTGCACAAACTGTTCCCCAAACTCGGCGTCGCGAACCGCGCACAGCTGCGCGACCTCGACCTGTCCGAGTGACCTCGCGGGTCATTCGACACCGACCTCGCTGTCGGGAATCCACTCGCCATGGAACCCGTACGGCACCCGGCGGGGCAGGTGGACAGTGGCGACCGGGCGCCGGGCCGGGGCCGTGGCGTCCAGGATGACCAGGCAGGCGGAACTGCGGGTGAGGTCGTGCACGATGGCCATCAACCAGCCGTCGTCTTCATGCCTGCCACAGCGCGCGGGGACGAACACCGCCTCGCCGGCGACTCGGTCGGCGCCGAGATAGTGCGCCGTCCGCCTACCGGTCCGCGTGTCGTGCTTGACGATTCGGTTGTGCCTGGTGGGCATCAGCGGCGTCGTCGGGCTGTAGACGTACCTGTGCCCCAGTCCCACGCGATCATCGTTGATGCTCGGGAACTCCGTAGCCATGTCGTCGAGGTGCCGCTCGCCGACTCGGCCGGTGGCCGGGTCCAGAGTCCACCGGTACAGGTGGCCATGTGCGCGGCCACCGGGAACGCCTTCGAAGATCTTCTGCGTTGCCACCCAGTCCGCCGCGTCTCCGCTGATCGCGTCCACCACGATCCGCCCCGCCCGGTCCTCGTGGGCATTGCCGACGTGCCACGCCCACCGCGGGTTCACCGTGAACCACCGGATGTCGGCACTGCCACCGTTCTGCGGCATCACACCGATCCTGGGCTCGTGCCGGTCGCTCCAGTTGGGGAATCCCCGCTCACGTGCGGCGTCATCCCAGACCACCGGCAGGTCGAGCCAGATCACGTGGTTGTCGGTGATCGCGAAGTCATGCATCATGATCGCTTCGGGCAGGTCGATGGGCACGCTGCGAACCAGCTCCCCGGCCGGAGACAGGCGGTGGTAGGTCGCATACGGCGGCTGCTGCGCATAGCCGAAGAAATGCATCTCCCCCGTGCCGGGGTGCACCCTCGGGTGGGCGGTCATCGCACTGCGCAGCCGCCCACCGAAGTCCAGCACGCCGACCGTGTCCAAGTCCGGCGTGAGCTGGTAGGGATAAGCCGTCTCGACCAGCGCCATGATCTTGCCGGCATGATGTTTCACGCTCGTGTTCGCGGGCCCGACCCGTAGGTCCCGAGTTCCGTCGGGCAGCGTCGGCGGGGCATGCAGTGTGCGCACCCACCGGTTGCGGTACCACTCCGCGCGACCATGGCGCAGCCGCACACCGTGCACCATCCCGTCCCCCCGCCACCAGTTGCCGAGGTCGACACCCGGATACGGATTGGGCCCGTTGCGGAAGTACCGCCCCGCCAACTCCGGGGGGATAGCGCCTTCCACAACAAGGTTCAGGCTGCTGGTCTCGTCGGGTACCGGCGCGAACACCCCGGTCAGGTAGGTCGGGAGTGACCGCGCCGAATCCCGGTTCAGCGTGCGTGCCGGCGCGGACAGAGCGGTTGACGGCAGCGCGTTCAACGCGGCCAAGCCGCCGACCGCGCCGAGCTTGAGCATTGATCGTCGGTCCATGTCCCCAGCCTGGCCGGTGGCCCGCGGCCACCCATCTGTCACAGTGACCAGTCCGCGCGAACCGGGCCTGTCCCATCCGATCGGCGGCGGCATCGCCGACGGACGGCAACTCCTCGGCCAGAGCCTGGCTCGCGGGAGCCCACAGCCGAGACCTGATCAACGCACGTCCACAGTGGAAGGAAACTCCAGCACATCCACGACAAGTGCCGGCTCCGCTTCCTCGCCCTCGGTCCGCGTCACCGGCTACCTCCGCGCGAGCCGATGAGACCTTCGGTCATTCATCCGGTTCGCCCGTTGGAGTCGTGTCGGGGTATCGATACCGCGGGCCAACCGTGCCGCGGGTGGTAGCGGCGAGGCGGCAGGGGAGGCCTGGAGTGCCTGGATCGCGAGCGCGGCGAAGCGCCGGGAGGCCGCGAGCCGGGCGGCGGGCGGGGTGGCGCGGATGCCGCTGTTGGCCATGAGGATGAGGATCAGGTCGTCCAGGACGAGGTCGGGGCGTAGGTGGCCCGCGCCCTTGGCGCGGCGGGCCGGTTCGGCGATCGAGTTCAGCGTGCGTTCGCGGTCCGCGGCGAAGTCGATCGCGTCGGGGTAGGTCGACATGAAGGCCGCCGTGAAGCCTTGGTCGCGTACCTGCGGTTCACAGACCTTCTCGAGCAGGAGGCAGAAGCCGTGCCACGGATCCGGGTCGGCGAGGCCCTCGTCGGCCACGACGTAACATGCGCGGAGCTGGTCGCTCTCCCGGCGACCCTGTCGGCCGTCGACGCGGTGACGCTCGGGATCTCGGGAATGGTGGCCCACTTCGGCCTTCGCCATGCCCGCTTCGCTCCCGGCGAGTCCGTGCTGGTGCGCGGCGCGGCGGGCGGCATCGGGGTCATGGCGGTCCAGCTCGCGGACTTCGCCATGGCGATGGTATCGGCCTTCCGGAAGTCGATGTCGTTCGCGACCTTCAGCGCGGACACCGTGCCCGAACCCGACCGGCACACCGTGACCGCCGAACTGCTCGCCGCCACGAGCCGCGGCGAGCTACACGCCGTCGTGCACGAGGTGCTGCCCCTGGAACACGCCGTACTGGCGCACCACAACCAAGATCAACAAACTGCCGCTTGGCAAGCAAAATCATGGGGTGTCTAACGTGGCACAACCCGAACTCTTTGGTCCTCGTCCACGGACCGAAGATTGTGATCCGGCCGGTCCGGACTCGTCGTGTCATTCGGTGCCCGGTGGGTGACTGAGCCGGTACGCAGCCTGGGACGTGCATTAGGTCAGTCCGCCGTCGACGCGGATGTTCTGGCCGGTGATCCAGCGGCTGTCGGGATGCGCGAGTAGCGCGACGACGTCGGCGATGTCCTTCGGTTGGCCGATGCGACCGAGCGCGGTCATCGCCGCGGCGCCGTCGACCGCCTCGGGCGATGCGGCCGCGCGGAGCAGGTCTGTATCGGTGGGGCCGGGTGAGACGGTATTGACGGTGATGCCCCGGCTGCCGAGTTCCCGGGATGCGACGCGGCTGATCTGTTCGACGGCGGCTTTGCTCGCTGCGTAGAGCGTTTCGCCCGGGCTAGGCCACGCGGTACCGATGGTGGAGACGGTGATGACACGTCCACCGTTACGCATGCGGCGGGCAGCGTGCTGCAGGGTGAAGAAGCAGCCTCTGGCGTTGACCTCGAACACCCGGTCCCAGTCGTCTCCGTCGACTTCGTCGATCGGACCGTGTGCCGCTATACCTGCGTTGGCCACGAGGATGTCCAACCCGGGTGCTCCCGCTTCGGCGAGCGCACGGTCAACATGGGTGAACACACCCTCAAGTTGTTCAAGCTTACCGAGATCGCACGGCAGCGCGCGTGCCCAACCACCCGAGGCGGTGATATCGGCGATGAGATCGTCAGCGGCATCGGAGCGAGTCGCGTAGGTGAACACGACGGCCGCGCCGGCGGCGGCCAATTTGCTGGCGACTGCCCTGCCGATGCCGCGGGAGCCGCCGGTCACGAGCGCTCCCCGCCCCTGTAGTGGTCGGGCGGAGACTGACAGTGTCGAAGTGGTCATGACCGCAGCCTGGCAGCTATCGCGGAAGCAACGTTTCCGCGATAGCTGCGAAGATGGTGACATGCTCGACACCGCCGCGCGACTACTGCGGTTGCTGTCCCTGCTCCAGGCACACCAGCAGCTCTCCGGTACCGCCCTGGCCGACCGGCTCGGCGTCAGCAACCGGACGGTCCGCGCCGACATAGACCGGCTCCGCACGCTCGGCTACGACATCGACGCCACCCCGGGAGTCTCCGGCGGCTATCGCCTCGGGGCGGGAAGTGCCCTGCCTCCACTGCTGCTCGACGACAACGAAGCCCTCGCCGTGGCGATCGGATTGCGTACCGCCGCAGGATCCGGCGTGGCGGAAATCGGCGAGCATGCCCACAGCGCAGCCACGAAACTCGAAAGGCTACTGCCCGCACGCCTCCGGCACCGGCTGGCCACGCTCAGCACCGTCGCGGAAACCGTCCCGTCCCAGCGGGACCCCATTCCTGCCGACACCCTTCACACCATCGCCGCAGTGTGCCGCACGTGCGAGCAACTGCGGTTCGACTATCGCGATCATCATCGCGAGCCGAGCGTACGCCGGGTGGAGCCGCACCGCCTGGTCCATGTCAGCGGGCGCTGGTACCTCGTTGCCTACGACCTCGACCGCGACGACTGGCGCAGCTTCCGTGTCGACCGCATTCATCCCCGCACCCCGACCGGGCCCCGTTTCGCACCCCGCGAACTCCCCGGACCGGACTTACCCACCTTCGTCACCCGGGGACGCATGGCCGCGCTCTGGAACTATCGAGCGCGTGTGATCGTCACCGCTCCCGCCGAGGCGGTCGCCGCCCGAATCCCCAGCCTCTGGTCAGTAGAACCCCGCACCGAGGAGACCAGCCTCCTCGACGCCGGCGCGCCCACCCCGGAACTGCTCGCCGCCTACCTCGGTGCCCTCGGCTTCGACTTCCACATCAACCCCGACACTGCTCCCGGACTGGCCAACGCCAGCGCAACCTTGGCCAAGAGATACGCACACGCCGCCGAACGAGGCGAATCCACCCAAACTTAGGCTTCGCGAGTCGACCGACGTCAACTTCAACGGCCATGAAAGAGTTCGTGCGCTGACAAGTTGTGGGCCCGGTGAGACTCGAACTCACACTGGCATGGACCTAAACCATGTGCCTCTGCCAATTGGGCTACGGGCCCGCCCCAGAAAGCTTAGCTGCCGTATATGACCGCGTCGTTCGCCTGGCCGATGTCAGCTGCCATCAGGCCGTGTTCTACCGTTGACACCCTGCGAAGCCAGGCTTGGCGCACGAGAGCACGGGAGGACACGTTGGCCCGCGACCCGGACACCATCGAGCGCGAGATCGAGCAGGCTCGGGAGGCGCTGGCCTCCACGCTCGACGAGCTCGGTACCAAGGCGAACCCGAAGCGGCTCGCGGACACCGCCAAGACCAGCGTACTGGCCAAGCTCGAGGAGCCCAGGATCAAGTACCCGCTGATCGGTGCGGGTGCGCTCGTCGGTCTGCTGCTGGTGCGCAAGCTTCTCCGCTAGCGACCTGACCGGCCCCTCAGTGGCCGGCCGGCTGGGCGTCCTTCTCCGCGTCCCACCGCGGGTCGGTGGACAGCTCCTTGGTCGGCACGGTCGGCTTGGCCCCGGCGGCCTGCTTGCCTTCCGTGCTGATCTGCTGCGGCAGCTCCGGCCGGACCTCGGCATCGTCCTGGGAATCCGCCTCGGCGGTCGCCGAGGCGGTGTCCTCGACATCCTCGACATCCTCGGTGTCCTCGACAACCTCGATGTCCGCCGCGTCGCCGGTGTCCTCGGTGGTCCCGGTGGTCTCGGTGTCCGTGTCGACCTGCTGCTCGGCCTCCGCGACTTCCTGCTCGGTCGGCGTCCTGGCCAACCGGGCGGTCATGTACGTCGTGGTGAACTCCAGCGCGCTCCCTTCGAGCAGGTGCACGACCGTGGTGCCCTTGCTGTCCGGGCCGAGTTCCTCCACCAGCTGGTCCGCTCGGTCGCGGGCCGCGATGATGCCGGGTGCCCGCGCGGCCAGCTCCTTGCCGAGGCCGGAGACCGTGATCGACCAGTCCTCGTCTTCCTGCACGTAGGTCGCCGTGATCGCTTCTGCCATCCGTCTCACCCCTCTCACTTTCGGCCTGTCCACAGTCTTGGACCACGTAACCGTTGTCACATGACGCCAAAACGCGAACAACCCGATCGGATGTAGCCGCTTGACGGCGTCGTCGACCTCTGTATCGCACAGATTGAGGTAGCAATACATCAATGTGTCGCGCGTTACCCTCCGTAGGGCATATTGGGCACGCTCAGTGCTTGCCTGACACGCGCGACACGATCGGCTCGGCGAGGTTCGGACTCCGGCGACCGTCACCTGCGCAAGGCCATGCGCCTCGCCTCGCCGCCCGTGGGCTTCGCCGAGCGCGCGTTCGTCCACTCGCCGACGGCAAGTGGGCCGCTCGCTCAGGCGCCGGCCCGGTGTCGCAGCCCGTTCCACACCATGTCCATGGCGTAGTCGGTCGCCAGTTCCGGGGTGACCTCCTCGTGCCGCTCGCACCAGATGGCCATCCGCTCGCACGCGCCCACGACGAACTCCGCGGATGCCTCCACCTGTAGCCGCGGTGAACTGGCGAAATACCCGCTCATCAGTGCCGCGATGAGGTCGGTCTGCTGCTGCCGGGTCGCCTCGATCTCGTCCGCGGCCGAGGTGCCGAGCAGGGTCATCTCCTGGCGCAGGAGCGACCACGCCTGCCGGTGTTCGCGAATGAACACGAAATACGCGTGCAGCCCCCTGCGGATCGCCTCCTCCGCGTCGCCGGCCCCGGTGACCGCATGTTCGGTCACGCTGCGTAGCTCCGCCCGGGAATGCCGGATGCAGGCGAGCAGCAACCCCTCCTTGGAGTGGAAGTACTCGTAGAGCATCGGCTTGGACACCCCGACGCGCTCGGCGATCTCGTCCATCGACGCCGTCGCGTAACCGAGTTCGGCGAACACGGCCTCGGCCGTCTCGATCATCTGATGCTCGCGCTCGGCCCTCGGCATGCGCTTGCGCTTCGGCCGGGCCTCGCCTTCCGGGGTGACTGTCACGGCATCAACCCTACCGGAAGTAACCTACTATCAGTAAGATGGACTTCGGGTAACAGGAAACGGCATGGAGGACGGGTAGATGGGCAACCGCACCGAAGCTGGTGTGATCATCGTCGGCACGGGTTTCTCCGGGCTCGGCATGGCGATCCAGCTCCGCAGGGAGGGTCGCGAGGACTTCGTGATCCTGGAGAAAGCACAGGACGTCGGTGGAACCTGGCGGGACAACACGTATCCCGGCTGCGCCTGTGACATCCAGTCGCATATGTACTCCTTCTCGTTCGAGCAGAACCCGGACTGGTCCCGGTCCTTCTCCCCGCAGCAGGAGATCTGGGACTACATGCGCTGGGTGGCGCGTAAGTACGACCTGTACCGCTTCATCCGGTTCGGCCAGGAGATGACCGGGGCGCACTGGGACAGCGAGGAGTACCGCTGGCACGTCACCAGCGCGAACGGCGACACCTTCGTCGGCAGCTTCCTGGTCTCCGGCGTCGGCGCCCTGCATGTCCCGCAGGTCCCGAAGCTGCCGGGAATCGAGCGGTTCGAGGGCAAGGCCTTCCACTCCGCCGAGTGGGACCACGACTACGACCTGCGCGGCAAGAAGGTCGCGGTGGTCGGCACCGGCGCCAGCGCGGTCCAGTTCGTCCCGCAGATCGCCAAGGACGTCGAGCGGCTGACCCTGTTCCAGCGGACCCCGCCGTGGATCATGCCCAAGCCCGACCACGCCATGCCACGCTGGGCCAGGACGCTGTTCAACCGGGTGCCAGGGGTTCAGCGGCTCTACCGCAATGCCCTGTACTGGATGCTCGAGGTCCGCGCGGTCGGCTTCAACGGCCACCCCAGCCTGATGAAGCTGGGCGAGAAGCTGGCGAAGCGGAACATCGACAAGCACGTCAAGGACCGCGACCTGCGCCGCAAGCTCACCCCGGACTACACCATGGGCTGCAAGCGGGTGCTCATCTCCAATGATTACTACCCCTCCCTGACCAGGGACAACGTCGACGTTATCACCGAAGGTATCAACGAGGTCACCGAGCGCGGCGTCATCGACTCGACCGGTACCGAGCACCAGGTGGACGCGATCATCTTCGGTACGGGCTTCCACGTCACGGACGCCTTCGACGACCTGGACGTCACCGGGGTCGGCGGCAGGCAGCTCGCCAAGGAATGGGCCGACCACGGCATGCAGACCTACATGGGGATCAACGTCGCCGGGTTCCCGAACCTCTTCTTCCTGCTCGGCCCGAACACCGGCCTCGGGCACAACTCGGTGGTGTTCATGATCGAGTCCCAGATCCGCTACGTCGCCGACGCCATCCGGATGGTGGAGCAGTCCGGGTCGGCCGCCGTGGATGTGCGGCAGGATGCGCAGGAGCGGTTCAACACCGACATCCAGCGCAAGCTGCACAAGGGCGTGTGGACTCAGGGCGGCTGCACGAGCTGGTACCTGGACGCCATGGGTGTGAACCGGACCGTGTGGCCCGGCTTCACCTGGCGCTACTGGATGCAGACACGCAAGCTCAAGGCCGAGGACTTCGAGCTGATCGGCCGCACCAGTCCAGCGGGCGGTCCGGCGGCGGCCGAGCGCGTGCCCGCCTAGCCGGTGCCTGCGAGGTTGCGCAGCCGGGCGGCCAGGTCGCCCGGCTCCAACCCGCAGAGCTCGGCCATCCAGGTGATCGCTGCCCGGTCGAGCTGTACCTCAGCGACCGTGCCCACGCTCTGGCGCAGCCGGTCCTCGGCCCACCTTCGCATCGGCAGCAGCTCGGGCTCGGCGTTCGCGACCAGAGCGGGCAGGTGCACCCGCACCCTGCCGGGTTCGTCGGTGAACATCCGCCGGTGCACCCTGCCGATCAGCTCCTGCGGCGGCTCGTCCATCGCCACGCAGAGCTCGACCAGCCGGACCACCGAGCACTGCCGCGTGCCGAGTTCGTAAGTCGCCAGCGTCTGCAGGGATATCTCACTCTGCAGACGTTCCTTCAGCTCCTTGCGGGTCCAGCCGCGTCGCTTGCGGAGCTTGCGTAGCTCCTCGCCGAGCGCGCGCTGATATGCCTCCCCGTCGATCCGCACTCGTCGTCCCCTGCCTGTACCGCGCGTTGTATCGCACTCCCGCGGTAGCTCCACCGGTTGAATGCGAGCCTGGTTCATGGGAGTGAAAGTCCGCAGGGGCGGGTTCATTACGCGGTTTGCCCGACTTATTGGCCTGAGATCGGAAAGTACGCCGAATGGAGTAACATCGCGGCGGCCGAACGGTGTAGATCAATTCACGCAGATGACGCCGTCGGCGGTGATGGGAGCTTCCTCCTCGGCCTGCTCCGCCGCGCTCGACTCCTCCTGCTGCCCCGAGGCGGGGGGTGTCTGACCGGTTCCGGACTGTGCCGAGTTCTGCCGCGAGCCGCCCGCCGCCGCGGAGTCCGGGTAGTCGGTACCGAGCAGGATGGTGGCGTGCCCGGCCGCGATCGAAGGGTCCTCCTGGACCTCGATCGGGCCGCCGCTGTCGTCCAGGGCGCCGGCCACCTGGTCGCCCATGGCCTGCTCGCCCTCCGGGACCCGCACCACGGTGCCCTGGCGAGCCTCCGCGTTGCCGGTCTGGCCGGCGGTGAACCCCTGCCCGGACAGCGTCTGGGACACGCCCGCGGCCAGTGAGGTCGTGCCGGCGCCGTTGAACACGTCAACGGTGACCGCGGAGTTCGGCACCCCGCTGTCCGGCTGGTCCTGCTTGTCCTCCCCGCCGGCGAGATTCCGCACGAAGGTACGGACCTCCCGCGGGTCGACCTGCACCGCGGTGCCGTCGCTCGGGGTCTCGTACGCGACGTTGGCCACCGGGATGGTCCGGAACTCGATCTGGCCCCCGGTCAGCCCCTTCATCCGCTGGGCGAAACCGAGGATGTCCCAGCCCTTGTTCAGCACGACCGACTTCTTGATCGCCTCGGTGAGGTCGCTGAGCTTGTCGGGGTCGGCCAGCGTGCCCGCGGACAGGATCTTCCTGGCCAGCCCCGCCATGAACACCTGCTGCCGCACCACCCGGTCCAGGTCGTTGCGCGGCAGCCCGTGCCGCTGCCGGACGAAGGACAGCGCCTCGATGCCCTCGACCGTGGTCGGCCCCTTCTCGAACCGGGCGCCGGAGTAGGGGTCGTTGGTGGCCTGCTTGAGGCAGACGTCGACCCCGCCGATCGCCTGGGTGATCTCGTAGAACCCGAGCAGGTTGATCGAGGCGTAGTTGTCGATGGTCGAGCCGGTGAGCCCCTCCACCGTCTTGATCAACGTCTTGGCCCCGGCCTGGTTGCTGCGGACCTCCAGTTCCTTGGCGTCGCTGACGCCTTCGGCCTGCAACTCCTCCTTGGCGTCCAGCTTCCCGCGGGCATAGGCTGAGTTGATCTTGTGTTTGCCGTAGCCGCCGGGGATGTCGACGTAGGAGTCCCGGGGCAGCGACAGCGCCACGGCCTTGCTGCCGTCGTTCGGGATGTGCACGAAGATCAGCGTGTCGGTGTTCAGCTCGCCGTCGGCGACGCCGGCGTCCAGCTTGGCCAGCATGTCCTCGGGCAGCGGGTTGCCCTGCGCGTCCGTGCGGCTGTCCATCCCGACCAGCAGGATGTCCCTGGCGCCGTCGGCCGGCAGCTCACCGGTGTCCTTGGACTCGATCACGTCGGCGAAGGTGAGGCCGTCGACGAGACCCTGCATGGCGGCCCAGCCGTAGCCGGTGGCGCTCAGCACCAGCAGGGACACCACCGACAGCGCGATCTTGGGACCGCGGCCGGGACCGCGCCGGGGGCGGGCAGGCGGCGCCTGCTTGCGTGGCGCCGGACCCGACCGCTCCCGTGGTGCGCCCTCCGCCGGGCGCCGTTCCGGCGGCCGGGGCCGCTGCTGCCGCCCCGGTGGCGGGGCGGCCCCCCGCCGGGGCGGCGCCCCGCGGGCGGGTGGTCCCTGGCGGCCGTCGCCTCGCGGGGGCTGTGCCGGTCGTCCTGGTTGCCGTTCGCTGCCGGGTCGTTCCTGCCAGGGCCGCGCGGGACGCCGGTTCCCGTCCCCGTCCCGTGGCGGATACTCCACGCCCGCAGCTCCCTTCCTCCGACGATGAGTTCGTGCCGGTCCCCAGATCCTCACGGTTGGACGTCGGTCGGCGTGATCAGGTTGCCGTAGCGTCGCACACGGGTTCGCGGATATGGGCGAGGGCACCCCACTGTGGGCGACGTGGTTACTTTCAGTGGGCGGAGCTCAGTGCCGGGTGATCCCGGATTCGCGCCCGGTCAGCCGGGGAACCAGCAGCGTAGCGGTCGCGGCCACGGCGGCGAACACGGCCGTGCCGCCATGGATGACGAGCCCGATCGAGCTACCGGCGGCGGAGGTGGTCGCGGACAGTAGCAGCGGGACGCAGGCCAGCGCGCTCACCAGCCAGGTGCCCGGTGCCGCGCTGGTACCGGTGCGGAGGGTGTCCAGCATGCACACCCCCAGCAAGAGCAGGACGAGGCTCTGGATCGGATCGACCGGCACCCCGAGCAGGTCGACCCGGCCGGCGTCGCCGGCGAAACTGGTGCGGGCGAAACCGAACACACCGAACATCGCGTAGCCGACGCCAAGGCCTGCCGCCGCCTTGCTGAGCACCGCGCCCATCCGGTCGTGCGGGTAGCGGGGTGCCAGCGCGGGCAGTGGCGGCCCGCTCACGTGCCGCTCGAACCACCAGAAGACCAGGGCCGCGGGCCCGGCGAGCAGCGCGAGGGCCATCAGTAGGCGCGGCTGGGCGAGCCAGGCCGGTCCCACGCTCACCCGTTCCGGCAGGTAGACGGCGGAGACCAGGACCAGTATCGCGCTGAGAAAGGCGAGGTACAGGCTCATCGGCGCGCGCAGGGCGAACCCGGCCGCGCCGGCCAGCGCGGGCCGCCGGGCGAGGACCGCGAGCGGGCGAGCCAGCAGGGCGAGCAGCCCGAGGTGGGCAAGGCCGAGCAGGAGCGCGGGAACGATCGGTCCGGCCAGTGCCGGAGGCGTTCCCGGCACGCCGAGCAGCAGCGGCGGCCACGCCCCGAGCGCGGTGGCCACCACCAGCGTGCCCGCGGACACGGAACCGAGGCCGAGCAACAGGCGGCGCGGCGCGCGGCCGTCCAGGTGCAGGAAGGCGAGTTGCTGGGCGAGCAGCGCGAGGCCGACCGCGGCCAGGTCCGCCAGCCGCGGCGAGCCGGTCCGCTGTGCGGCAAGGTCGAGCAGCGGAACCACGCCGAGCACGGCGAGCAGGACCACCCATGGCCCCCTGCGATGCAACGCCAGCAGCGCCGGGGCGAGCACGATGGTCACCAGGTACGCCCCGAGCAGCCACAGCGGATGCAGCGCGATTCGCATCACCGCCGAACCGGTGCCGGGTGGGATGGCCAGCAACTCCAGCGCCAGCGGGACCGCGAAGGCCACCACGGCGAAGATCAGCGCGGGACGCAGCAGCCGGCCCGCCCGGTGCGCCAGGTACTCGCGGTACCCGCCGCCCGCGTCCAGCACCGCACGCCAGCCAGCGGCGTTGGCATGGCCACCCGCGAAGAAGAACACGAAAGCGAGTTGGGCGAGCCAACTCACCGGCCAGAGCCAGTCCTCGGAAGCACCGGTCCAGCGGGCGAGCGCGATACCGGCCTCGCCCAGCACGAGCGCCACCACTCCCGCGACGCCGAGCATTCCCCATCGGCTGCCGTGCCGCGGTACCGTGCCCGCACTCCCGCGCTCCGCGGAGCGTCGTACCGCGTGCCGCCTGCGCAGCCACCAGCGCAGCCGGAAGGGCAGCAGCAGCCCGATCGCGCCGACGCCGGCGAGCATCGGCCCGATGGGTTCGCCGATCGGTGGCCCCCAGCGCTGGTGCCAGGAGTTGACCACCAGTCCGGCCGAGTACAGCGAGGCGACGACGCCGCACAGGTCCGCGGAGCCCGCGGGCTTGATCCCGCACATGGCGTGCATGTCCGCCGACAACCGGTCGTCCAGTGCCTTCCTGGCGTCCTGACCGAGCGGCTGCCCCTTCGCGGCGGCATAACGGAGCAGGTCGTAACCGAGGTCGTGGGCCCGGCAGGAGGTGCCGTAGTCCCAGCGCGTGTTGTCGTCGCCCCACGGGGTGGAGCAGCCGCCGCCGACGTGGATGGCGCGCAGGGTGCCATCCGGCGCCATCTCTCTCGCGGGCGTGACGCCGGTCACCGTGGTGAAGTCGGCGGGCAGTGTGCCGAGCACGTCCGCCCCGGATTCCGGCGCGAGGAGCCCGTCGATCGCTTGCCGCGCGGCCGCCACATCGGCCCCGAGCTTTTCCTGCGGGGGTGGGGCTGCGGAGCGGGAGGCCATGAAGCCGAAGCCGACCACGACCAGTAACAGCAGCAACACCCATGCGGATGTCCACAGCGGACGGCGCACGCGCGGTGGCGGATGCGGCTGCTGCGTGATCATGTAATCCAGACTGGCAGGAACGGGTGGGGGCGAACATCGGGCTATCCCCCGATGTTCGCGATCTTGACGGAATGTGGTCCGATCAGGCTACAAGCCCCCGCGTGGTCGTCGCTGTAAGTGGCCGGTGTGCCGCGACAGGTGGGGCCGAACGGGTTACGGTTTGCCGGTCGTGCCGTCCGGCGCGCCGCTGTTCGATACGGCGTGTTCCAGGAAAAGTTCAGTCGAATTGCATTGGCACACCCGTAATGTGGACGCGTCCGGCTGATGATTCGGCTGCGGTGCGGTCGCGACTGGTTCGGTCGAGGATTTACGTGCACTTCGGGTCGACGCCGAATTTGCCGAGAGGGGGAGAAAATTCGGCCGCCGGGTGCGCTGCCGGTCCGTCGAACATGCCGGTCCGAGGTAGCGAGCCACGTATCCCCATGAGGGTTATTCAGAACGACCCAGCGACCGCGGGCCGCCAGGCCCGTGCGAGCGGTCGTTGCAGCTCACCGCACTGGTGAGGCGCATTGCAGACCTGAATAACCCGACCGCGGAACAAGCCACCAGGTGGTCATCGGCCCGGCACTCAAGGGGTGGCAGGGTCACGGACAGGCTGTATCCGTGACCCTGCCACCGCCCATGGGGCCGAACTCCAGCGCGTTCAAGAATTCAGAATAGTTGAACCCGCTGCCGGTACGTTCAGCTATTATGTTTCCTGTTGTGTGGGGTGGTG
Source organism: Amycolatopsis cihanbeyliensis (assembly GCF_006715045.1). Lineage (GTDB taxonomy): Bacteria > Actinomycetota > Actinomycetes > Mycobacteriales > Pseudonocardiaceae > Amycolatopsis > Amycolatopsis cihanbeyliensis. The sequence goes on from NZ_VFML01000001.1 coordinate 6,067,515, forward strand.
ACCCGGATGACGGTCCGGCTCAATGGTGATTCCTCGCCGAGGCGACGAAGATCCAAGACCGATGCCGAGCCGAAGGGGAGGGAATTGGATCTCGATCAGCCGGTCGATGAATCGGAGGAGGCCGGTGAGGCCCCGAGCCCGGGTCGTGACGTCGCGATCGCGGGCTTCCCGCGGCGGAACGATCAGGGCTGGTGGCCGATGCGGTAGCTACCCGCCTTCCGGGCCGGCATCCGGGTGAAATGGGGTGACGGGTGGCTGGGTAGTCGCAATCATGTCCCTTGCACGACGGTGACCGCGTCCCGGGGGTCGGCTGGGGGAGATTCTGCCGACGGCGCGGCGGTATTCGGCGGGGGCGGCTGGCATGGGTGACGACGCGGCTACGTTCGGCAAGCAACTGCGTGCCCTCCGCATCCGTGCCGGATTGACGCAGCGTGACCTCGCCAGTCGAACCGGGCTCAGTGAACGCGCCGTCCGCTACCTCGAGCAGGGGCGGATCGCCGGGCCCCGGCGGGAGTCCATGCGGCGGCTCGCCGAGGCGGTCGGGCTGGCGACCGGCGAGGAGACACCCGCGAACGCCATGGTGGACGGCGCCGACGATGACCAGTTCCGGATCGGCATCCTCGGCCAGCTCGAAGTGACCAGTGCGGGTGCGCCGCTCGCCCTCGGCCCGATGAAGCGACGTTGCTTGTTCGGGTTGCTCGCCTTGCGGCCCAACACGGTGGTCACGCACGAGGAGATCATCGGCGTGCTCTGGGGGGAGCATCCACCCGCGAGCTGCCTGAACCTGGTGCATACGTACGCGTCCGGGCTGCGCAAGGCCATCAGGTCCGTCCGCGACCGGCCCGAGGAGCTGATCGTGTCCACGCACGGTGGGTACACGCTCACCGTGGGCCCGGCGGAGTTGGACCTGTTGCGCTTCGACGAGTTCGCGGCGAGGGCACGGCGGGTGAGCGACGACGATCCGGATACGGCCGTCGACCTGCTCGACCAGGCATTGGGTTGCTGGCGGGCGCCGGTACTCGCCGACCTGCACGCCGGCGTGCGCCGGCATCCGGCCGCGGTAGCGGTGGCCGGGAAGCGGCTCGATGTCGCGCTGGCCTATGCCGACCTCGCCTTCGACCGAGGTGCCCACGAAGGTGTCCTGGAACGCTTGCGGCCGCTCGCGCACGAGGAGCCACTGCACGAGGGCCTGCATGCGCGGTTGATGGCCGCCTTGGCCGGTTGCGGCCAGCAGGCGGCCGCGCTGCGGCTGTTCGACGAGGTCCGGCGCCGGCTCAACGAGGAACTCGGTGTCGGGCCGGGGGCCGAGATCCGGTCCGCGCACCTGCGTATCGTGCGCGACGAGTCGCCGGTGGCCACGCCGCGTACGACGAGGACCATGCCGGTACCCGCGCAGCTTCCGGTAGCCGTGGCCGGGTTCGTGGGCAGGGAGGAGCACCTGCGGCAGCTCGACGCGTACCTGCGGCCGGGGCACGAGCGGGGCGGGCCGGAGGCCGCGATCTCGGTGATCACCGGTGCGGCCGGGGTCGGCAAGACCGCGCTCGCCGTGCACTGGGCGCATCGGGTGCGCGCGGATTTCCCCGACGGCCAGCTGCATGTCGACCTGCGTGGTTATGCGCGGACCACGCCGGTAGGGACCGCGGAGGCACTGACGCCGTTTCTGCGCGCGCTCGGAGTGCCCCCGGAACGCGTACCCGTGAACGAGGAGGAAGCCGCGGGCCTTTACCGGACATTGCTGGCCGACCGCCGCGTGCTCGTGCTGCTGGACAACGCCGTGAGTGCCGATCAGGTGCGGCCACTGCTTCCCGGCAGCCCGACCTGCGCGGTCGTGATCACCAGCAGGGACCGGCTGTCCGGTCTTGTGGCCAACGAGGGCGCCCGCCACCTGGCGCTCGACGTGCTCGAACCGGCCGACGCGGAGGCGCTGCTGATGCGGATGCTCGGCGAACAGCGGGCCGGAGCCGAACCGGCCGCCGTCGCGGAACTCGTCCGCGCCTGCGCCTACCTGCCGCTCGCGCTGCGGATCGCCGGTGCCAACCTCACGGCCATGCCACATGCCACCATCGGCGCGTACACCGCCGAACTCCGCGACCAGGGCGGGATGTCCGGCCTGGCGGTCGAGGGGGAGTGCGGGGACGCCGTGCGGACCACACTCGACCTCTCCTACGCCAGGCTCGAGCCGGAAACCCGCCGGTTGTTCCGGTTCCTCGGTCTGGTCCCCGGCCCGGACTTCACCGCGGACGCCGCGGCGGCACTGGTCGACCGGACCGGGCGAGATGTCCGTAAAGGACTGCGCTCACTGGTGAACGCCAGCCTGTTGCAGGAGCGGGTGGCGGGACGCTACCGGTTCCACGACCTGCTTCGCGAGTACGCCGCCGAGTGCGCGGGACAGGAGGACAGCGCCGCTGGGCTACGCGCGGCCCGCGAACGGCTGTTCGACTTCTATGTGTACAACGCCGGCGCGGCGACCAGCGTGCTGTACCCGTACGTTCCACAGGAACCGACAGCACGGGAAGTCACTGCGTCGCATATCGTGAGTCTGCCCACCGCCTCCGCGGCGGTCGATTGGTTGGATTCGGAGTTACTCAACATCGTATCCGCTGCGATCGCCGCGCCCACGCATGGCGCACATTCCTACTCGTGGCGAATGGCAGAAGCTTTGCGGGATTATTTTCGTATTCGAGGATACGGAACCGATGGCTTGCGTGTGTGCAAGGCGGCATTAAGCGCGGCGCGCGAACTAGGTGACGAAAATAGCGAAGCTTTGGTCCTCGGTATTCTTGGTCTGATTTATATAAATCTCAGTGACTACCAGCACGCAATCGCCTTGTACCAAGATGCACTCGTGCTGCATCGGAAGTCGGCGGACCGTATCGCGGAAGCATCTGCACTGCTGGAAATTGGTCGGTGCTGTTCCTACCTGGGCGAGCCGATGCGGGCCATTGAGAGTTACGAGCGGGCGCTGAACCTGAACCGGGCGGTCGGCAACTCTCGCGGCGAGGCCAGCGCGCTGAACTACCTCGGTGTGTCCGCCCGCTCGTTGGGAAGGACGGGTCAGGCTTTGATGTATGGCAACGGTGCGCTGAGGTTGGCTCAACGCCTCGACGCCCGGGACGTCGAGGCTCAGTCGCTGCACAGCATCGGCCTGACGAACTGGGCACGGGGCAGCCTGGACGAAGCACGCGAGTACCTGTTATCAGCTTTGGAAATCACCCAGCTGATCGGGCACCGGCATGGCGAGGCGGTTACGATCCTGTGTCTTGCCGAGACCAACTGTGACGCCGGTCGGTACGCGGAAGCCGAAGCCCAGGCACGCGACGGCATGGAACAAGGCCGGGAACTGGGTGAGCGCAGGCACGAGATCATTGGACTCGACGTGCTCGCGAAGGTTAACCGGGGACGCGGCCAGCATGCGGACGCCATGCGGCGCTACCGCGTGGCGCTTCGTCTCGCCAGGGAATTTGGTGACCGTTATAACGAGATATCCGTACTCCACGGACTCGTGGCCACGTGCCGTGGCGGTGGTCAGCCGAGTGAAGCGGTTGCGTATGGTCAGGAGGCGCTCATCAAGATACGTAGCACGGCGATCAGGTTGTTCGAAGGGAGCGTGCTGACCGAACTGGCACACACCTATCTGGACATTGGTGACCTGAAGAGAGCCGCTGAGTACGTCGAACGAGGATTCACCATCGCGCTGGAACGTGGTCAACGCCTCGCCGCGGCTCGGTCACTGCACGTGTCAGGACTCATTGAGCGGGCCGCCGGGAGGCTCGATATCGCCCGGGACCGCTGGCGAGCCGCACTGGAGATCTACGTCTCGGCCGGTGGGGCGGAGTCCGCCGATCTTCAAGCGCTGCTGGACGCGTCGAGTGGCTAGCGTGAGGTGGTGCCCCGGTGCTCGGTCGGGTTTGTGCTTTTCCGGCCGTCCGCGGCGAGGCTCACCCGGTTGCGGCCCGCTTCCTTGGCCACGTACACGGCCCGATCGGCGGCGTGCATCAACGAATCCAGCGTGTCCGCGTGATCCGGGTACACGGCGACACCGATCGAGGCGGTTCTCCCGGTGATGACGGTCTGACTGCCCCGCTTGTCCGTCGTGTTGATCGCCAGCTCGCCGATGGCCTGACGGACGCGTTCCGCTGCGGTGATCACCGTGTCCTGGTCGGTGTCCGGGAGAAGCACGAGAAATTCCTCGCCACCGAACCGGCCTATGACGTCGGATGGTCGAGTCACTTCACCGAGTGCCTGGGCGACCATGATCAGCACGTCGTCGCCTGCGGGGTGACCGAACGTGTCGTTGATCCACTTGAAGTGATCGAGGTCCAGCATCAGCAAGGCGACGCTGTTGCCCGAGCGACCGGCCCGTGCCAGCGCTCGTTCGGCGCGCTCGGACCAGCCCCGCATGTTGTACACGCCGGTCTTGGAGTCCGTCCGCACGTCGTTCTGCAGTTGGTCGATCTCCGCCAGGCGATTGAACACGACGGTTACCACGGCCATGATCCCGACTGCCGGGGGCACGGTGACCACCAGGATCGCGGTCACCGCACCCAGACCGATCGTCACGGCCTCGAGCAGGTTGTCCGCCTTGCTGCCGAGTACGTTACGTACGGTTGGGGCCGAGGCGGCACCGAGCGCGAGGATCCCGCCGATATAGGCGACCTGGACCGCCTCGTACACCAACCCGGCGACGATGAAGGCGAGGAACTCCCACAGTGCGTCGATTCCGATTGTCGCGCTTCCCGACGGCGAGCCGAGCGCACCGAAGGTGAGATGCGCCAGTGCCGCGGCCGCGCCGTGCGTAACCGAGGAGAAGACGAAGTTGTGCGCCGGCCTGCGCGCGATGAACCACCGCTGGACCCTGACCAGGCCGACCACGAGCAGTGCCAACGGGATCGGCAGGATGATCGCGGCCGGGAACACCCAGACGGCGGTGAGGTCGATGAGCACGGTACGGGTACGATTCCGGCGTCGCTCTTCCTGCCGGTGGGTCAGCTGGATATGAATTGTCGCTCCGCCGGCGAGTATCGCACATCGGAGCCAGTCGGCGACGTTCGGAGGTGGAGCGTTCGCGATCGCGGCGCCCAAACCGACCAGCGTCACGAGTTCCATGGCGAGCAGAAAGGCGACCGTCCTCTTCGGCCGCTGCCACAGCGCCCAGCCTCGGGGGTGGAAGGAAGGGCGGCTGCGTGCCGGTTCCAATTCGTCACGCTGGGTGTCAGAATGTTCGGGCCTGGTACGGGCGGCCGGGCTCACGGTCGGACCTTGATCACCAGTCCCGGTCTTCCCGTGCTGTTCTGAGTCATGTTCTACTGTCTGCCGTGATTGTTCGTGTGATGACGCTGTCACTTGTACACCTCCTCTCGCCTGATGCAGCCGACGATCAGGTAACTACACTGAGCTTGGAGTGAAATGGGCTCCTGTCCTTTGGCGGGTATCATCTCACCGCATGAGTACCGCTGACCTCGGGCTGTGGTCTTGACCGGCACAACCCAATCAACGTGCATGTCGATCGGAGGTGTTTCCGTTGGCGGACCGTGACTTCTGATATTCGACTGCGTCACATGCTTCGTCTTTTCTAGCGCGCTGGAGGTGAGAAACCATGTCGGACCGTGACTTCTGAGTCCGTTCGTGGGACGTGATGGCGGTGCACGTGGTTCCGTGGGTCGTCGTGAATACCTGCCGCGGATGCCAGCGTCTGTGCTATGCGAAACCCGGTAACGGTAGCTCCCGGAAGAGAGCATGGTCGGTTGCTGGATGGCGGCCCTCTTCATGCCGGCTGTCACGTTGGGTGATTCGCCGGTAGGGCCGAGACCTTCTTCCGCGTACCTGCCCAAGCCACCGCGACGGGAACGGCCACCACCAGGCCGATGACGCCGACAAGCGCCACCGTGTCGACGGTGGAGCCGAGCCATTCCGCGATCGCGCCGCCGAGTGCCACACCGAGTCCCTGAGCTACCCGTAGCCCGGTGCGATAAACGCCACCCGCGCTGCCGCGCTTGCTGTTCGGCACCCAGGTGTTGAATGTCGCGCTGACCGTGATGATGTACGCGCCGGCTGCTCCGGCGAGGGCCAGCAGCGCCAGCGCGGTGAAGAGGCTGGGTTGCGCGGCGAAGCCGATCAGGACGGCGACCGAGGCGGTTGCGAGCGCGCCGACCAGCTTGCGCCGGGTTTCGGCCGAGGCGAACTTGGACAGCAAGTAGGCGCCGACGATGAAGCCAAGCGGGTCAGCAGCGAGCAGCCAGCCGACCGCGTGCTCCGGCGCGCCGAGTTGGTGGGCGAGTGGCGCAGCCAGCCCTTCGGGCACGACGGCGAGCCCGACCAGCCAGGACAGGCCGAGCAGTACCCGGAGTCCTGGCTGAGCGAACACCCAGCGAATCGTGCCGAACCAGGGCTCGTGCGGGCTACCGGCGGCAGGCCTGTGTCGGACCCACCGTCGCACCACGAACGCGCTGACCAGGAACGTCAGCGCGTTCAGCAGCAACGCCCATGACGTCCCGATGAGGGAGATCAGTAGGCCACCGGTAGCCAGCCCGACCAGCATCATGACGTTGGTCGTGATGCCACGAAGATCCTGGCTGCGCAGGTAGAGATCGTCGTCGGAGATCACTTCCCTGGTCAGCGCGTTCTGCGCGGCGTTGGCCGGCGCGAGCACCAGCTGCACCACGACCACCAGTGCGCAGAGCAGCCCGAACGGGACGCCGGGGATCGCCATCAGGCCGACCAGGCAAGCCGAGGTGAACGTGCAGGCGGACAGCAATGAACGTCGCGGGTACCGGTCGGCGAGCTGCGCGAGACCGAGCCCTCCGGCGAGCGCGGGCAGGAAGGTCAGCGCGTACACCGCGGCGGCCCACAGTGCCGAGCCGGTGCGGCCGTACACCAACAGCGCGAGCGCGACCTTCGCGAGCTGGTCACCCATCACCGACTGTGCCTCGGCGGCCCACAGTGCCCTGAACTCGACGTCGGCCAGCGGCGCTGTCACTCGCGGCGCTACGTTGGTACTCACCGTCCGATCACCTGTCCCCCTCGAAAGCAGCGCGCCATTCCTGCAGGGCAGTCCTCCTTCGACGGAACGGGTCCCGGTCTCACGGGTGCGACCTCCATGACAACTTTAAGTATGCCGTTGGCTACGCGGAGACGAACAGGAAACCACGACCGAATCGGACTAAAGGAGGGACCGGCTCGACCACCTAGGCACATCCGAAAGTCTGAATGAACACTCCGCGTGTCGGCTCCCGGGTTTACGGCCGCTCGGGTGAGCGACCCGCCGGGCACTATCACGGAGCCGATCAACAGTCACTCGTTCGGCGCTTCGCGGGTGCCGTTCGTCGCTGCCCCGCGCATGGAACCCCGGCGGTGGTCAACACTGTGCGTAGAGCCAGTTGCAGCATCAAGGGCTGTGTCGGGGCTGGCCAGTGGGGAGAGAACGATGGACATGCTGGAAGGCAAGGCGGTGGTGGTGACCGGTGCCGGGCGCGGGCTCGGCGAGGCGTTCGCTATACATCTGGCCCAGGCCGGTGCGGCGGTCGTGGTCAACGATGTGGACGCCGAGTTGGCCGAACGCACCGCGGAGAACATTCGCGCGCACGGCGGACGCGCCGTGGCGAGCGCGGACACCGTGACCGATCCCGCGCGGGCGCAGGCCATCGTCGACCTGTGCGTGCGGGAATACGGCACGATCAGTGGACTGGTGAACAACGCGGGGGTGAACTACGAAGCGTCACCGTGGCAGGAGGACCCGGAGCAGATTCGGGACCTGATCGAGGTGAACGTGCTCGGGGTGATCTACACCGGCACGGCCGCGGCCAGGGCCATGGTCGAGCACGGCGGGGGTGGCTCGATCGTCAACGTGTCCTCCGGTGCCTCCCTGGGGCAGCGCAAGCTCGGCACCTACGCGGCGAGCAAGGGCGCGGTGGCCTCGCTGACCTACTCCTGGGCACTGGACCTCGAGGAGGCCGGTATCCGGGTCAACGCGGTGTGCCCACTGGCGCACACCAGGATGGTCTGGAAGTCGGAGCGGTCGCTGCGCAACTGCCCGCCGGACCGCACGCCTTCCCGGATCGCACCGCTGGTGCTCTACCTGCTCGCCGACAGCTCGGACGGCATCACCGGCCAGCTGATCCGGTGCAACGGGCCGCAACTGCACCTGGTCGGCCAGCCCTACCTCAAGGCGCCGATCCTGGAGCGGCCGGTATGGGACACCGACAGCATCCGGCAGGCCTTCGACGAGGTGTTCAGCGCGCACCTCGAGCCTTATGGACTGGAGAAGCGGGTGCCGCCCCGGCTACGCAAGTGGACCGAAGGCGCGGCCTGAGGTTCAGGTCTGCGCGGTCTCGTACAGCGACTCGATGTCGGGCCGGTAGCGTTCGGCGATGATCCGGCGCTTGAGCTTGAGCGTCGGGGTGACCTCGCCGGTCTCCGGGGTCCAGGTCTTCGGCAACAGGTGATACCGCTTCACCTGCTCCACCCTGGCCAGGCGGTCGTTGGCCGCCCGCACCGCACGGTCGATCTCCTCCCGGATCGACGGATGCTCGGCGAGTGCCGTCACGTCCTGGACCTCGATGCCCCGCGCGGCGGCCCACGCGGGGGCGATCTCGTCGTCCAGCACGATCAGCGCCGTCACGTACGGCCGCTCGTCCCCGATGGCGACCGCCTGCCCGATCAGCGGATGCTCCTTCAGCAGTCCCTCGATCCGGGTCGGTGCGATGTTCTTGCCGCCGGAGGTGATGATCAGTTCCTTCTTCCGGTCGGTGATCGTGACGTAGCCGTCCTCGTCCACCGTGCCGATGTCGCCCGTGGCCAACCAGCCCTCGGCATCGGTCGCCTGCTCGACCGTGCCGTCGGCGTCGAGATAGCCCGCGAACACGATGGGACCGCGCACCAGCAGCTCGCCGTCCTCGCCGGTGCGCACCTCGATATCGGCCAGCGCCTTGCCGACGGTGCCCGCCTTGAACGCGGACGCGGTGTTGCCCGTGGCCGCGCCCGTGGTCTCGGACAGCCCCCAGACCTCCTGGATCTCGACACCGAGACCGGCGAGGAAGTACAGGACCTCGAGCGGCAACGCGGCGGCGCCGCTCACCGCGACCAGCAACTCGTCCAGCCCGAGCAGGTGCCGGACCGGTGCCAGCACCGTGCGGTCGGCCTCCGCGATCCGTTCGGCCAGCTCGGCAGGCACTTCCTTGCGCTCGTCGCGCAGCCGGTAGCCCTGCTGCAGCAGCTCGTTCGCCGCCTCCAGCGCGGTGCGCCGTTCCTCGGGGGCCTGCGCGAGCATGTTCTTCATGCCCGCGACCATCTTCTCCCAGACCCGGGGGACGCCGAAGAAGCTCTGCGGTCGCACCGTGCTGAGCGCGCCGACCACGGCGGTCGGGTCGGCGAGGGTGTGTACGTGCCCACCGGTGACGATCGGCAGGTAGATCGACAGCTCCCGCTCGGCGATGTGCGCGAGCGGCAGGTAGGCGATGTTGCGCAGGTGCGGCGGCAGCTCATGCAGCTGCTGGATGGCGAGCGCCTCGTGGATCGCGTTGCGGTGGGACAGCACCACGCCCTTGGGGTCCCCGGTGGTTCCGGAGGTGTAGATCATCGAGAGGGGGTCGTCCGGCGCGACGGCCTCGCCTGCCCGTTCGAACACCCCGGGGTCGGCGGCGTGCAGCTCCCGGCCTCGCTCCCGCACGGCGGCGAGACTGACGAACCGGTCGTCGCCCGGGGGCACGGCGGTCTCCTCCACCAGCACGATCCGGGCAAGGGCCGGCAGCTCGTCCAGTACCGGCAGCCAGCGGTCGAGCTCACCCACGCCTTCGAGCACCGCGATCGGGGCCGCGCTGTGCCGCGCCACAAAGGAGATCTGCTCACTGCTGAGGGTGGCGTAGGCGGTGCACGGGATGGCGGCCAGCTGGGTGGCCGCGAGGTCGGCGACGAGATGCTCGGGGCGGCTGCCGGCCATGATCAGCATGCGCTGGCCCGCGCGCAGGCCCAGGTCGGCGAGGCCGCGTGCCACGGCGGCGATCTCCTCCCGCAGCTGTGACCAGGTGAGCGTCGGAAGGCCCTCCGCGTCCAGCGAGGTCAGCGCGGGCAGGTCGCCGTACTCCATGGCGTTGCGGCGCAGCAGGCTGGGGATGGTCTTGCCCTCGGTCCTGCCGGCGACGGACGGCTGACTGGTCACGCATGCCTCCTAGCGTCGGTTTCGGGTAACCTACGTCACACCAGGCCAACGAGACAGTGCTTCGTCCGTTATTCAGCTCGCGCTGATCCGGTAGACCACCGTGCCCAGGGCGCGGACCCGTTCCCCGCGGTCCAGCACGACGACATCGCACCAGGTCATCCACGCGTCTCGGGCGGTGATCCGGGCACGGGCGCGGAGTTCCTCGCCCGGCAGCGGGCCGAGGATCTGGGCGTGCAGCGCGACGGTGGCGCCGCGCAGCCCCGGGCGCGGGGTGCGCACGGTCCACGGGCAGGTTGCCCCGGCCACGTCGATCAGGGTGAGCGCGGCGCCCTCGTGCATCCGTCCCTCGGCGTCCAGGTTCCGCTCGATGGCGGGGATCTCGAACTCCACCTGCCCCTCGGCGGCCCCGCTGACCCCGACCGCGCGCCGGCGCAGGTAGGGCAGCTCGGCGACCGCGGCGTTCAGCCCGGCCGGATCGCCACCCGGTGCCTGCGGGACCGCGCCCGCGACCGCGGCGTCGTCCCCGGTGCCGTCCCGCTGACCGGATACCGCGGCCGAGGCATGCGCGATGTCCCTGGCGTGCCCGTCGCCGATCCGGGTGTCGAAGAAACCGAGTTCGCGCGCCGCGCGCACCCGGCGGGTACTCACCGTGAACGGGCCACTCCGGCCGGCCCGGGTGTAGTTCACGTGCAACGAAACCGTGCTCGCCCGCTCGCCGGTGGTGAGGTGCTGCCCGGAGAGGGCGGCGAGCGCCGCGATCGCGCCGCCGTGCAGCACGCCCCAGCCCGTCAGCCGTTCGTGGTGGGGGAGCGCGAGCCGGCATTCGTGCTCGTCGAGGTACCCGGCTCGCACCCCGAGGTCGGTGGCGAACGGGTCCCTGCCGAGCCGATCCCGAAGCTCATCCGTGGACATCCCTGGCTCCCCCCTGGTTCGCCCCGCGCCGTTGCGGGTACTCAGGCAGTGATGACAAAGGACACCAAGCGCACTGTCAAGCGCCTGCTGGAGGTGGCGGGCAAGACGTATGCGGACGAAGCGGGAATCCGGCTGGCGGACAAGCCCGCGCCGCTGTATCAGCTGCTCGTGCTTTCCGTCCTGCTCTCCACCCGGATCAAGGCACAGATCGCGGTGGCGGCGGCGAGGGAGTTGCAGGCGGCCGGGTTCGGCACGCCGCAACGGATGCTGGCGGCGACCTGGCAGCAGCGGGTGGATGCGCTCGGCAGGGGCCACTACGTGCGTTACGACGAGAGCACGGCCACGGCGCTGGGCGAGGGCGCCCAACTGCTGCGCGAGGAGTACCGCGGCGACCTGCGGCGGATGCGCGAGCGGGCGGGCGGCGACCCGGCCACCCTGCGCAGGCTGTTGAAGCAGGTACCGAAGTTGGGCCCGGTTGGTGCCGAGATCTTCTGCCGTGAGGCGCAGCGGGTGTGGCCGGAGCTGCGGCCGTACCTGGACCGCAAGGCCGCCAAGGGGGCCGAGCGGCTCGGCCTGCCCACCGACCCCGATGAGCTGGGCACGCTCGTCGGCGGGGCGGACCTGGCCCGGCTGACCGCCGCACTCATCCGGGTGACCCTGGACAAGGGCTTGCCGGAGCGGATCCTCGGCCAGTGAAGTTAAGCTAACAATGTAGTGCAGAAACTCCAGATAGACTGCACAGTGGCGAGGGGCCAGACTTGGCGTTCCGGAAGGACGCTGTCACTCGCGACATCGGAGGAACGTGAAGGCTCTGGTCAAGGCCGCGCCGGGACCCGGCCTGGAACTCACCGACGTACCGGACCCGCGGCCCGGGCCGGGGGACGTCCTGGTCCGGGTGCTGCGCACCGGGATCTGCGGCACCGACCTGCACATCGACTCCTGGGACGACTGGGCCGCGCGGACCATCCAGGCGCCACTGACACTCGGCCACGAGTTCGCCGGCGAGGTCGTGCAGGTGGGCTCCGCGGTCACCAAGGTCAAGGCCGGTGATCTGGTCAGCGGGGAAGGCCACCTGGTGTGCGGCACCTGCCGCAACTGCATGGCTGGCCGCCGCCACCTGTGCGCGAACACGATCGGGCTGGGCGTGCACACCAACGGTGCCTTCGCCGAGTACGCGGTACTGCCGGAACGCAACACCTGGGTGCACGAGCACGCGGTGGACCCGGATGTGGCGGCCATCTTCGACCCGTTCGGCAACGCGGTGCACACCGCCTTGTCCTTCCCGGTGGTGGGGGAGGACGTGCTGATCACCGGCGCCGGCCCGATCGGGCTGATGGCCGCGGCGGTCGCCCGGCACGCCGGCGCCCGGCACGTGGTGGTCACCGACGTCAGCGCGCACCGGCTCGAGCTCGCCCGCAAGA